>NZ_JBITGX010000007.1:160769-190219 GCF_044457425.1 Streptomyces sp. NPDC050546 | reverse complement strand
ACCGCCCTGCCCGCACGCCGGCCGCCCCCCCCGCCCCCCCCCCCGCCGCGCCCCCCCCCCCCCCGCGCCGGGGGGTGTCCGTCCTCGGATTGGCGCGATGGGGTTGCGTACCGGCTCACTGTTCGTTGACGCGCCAACCGCTGCGGGCGGACACCCCCCGACACGTCCCCTTGCGTACGTCGGCGGGTCCGGGCACGTCGTGCCCCAGCTGCGGGCGCCCCGCACCGCCGCCCCTAGCTGCGGGCATGCGTGCCGCTGGGGGCGGCACGGGTGGGCGGTGGGGGTCCCCCCGCTCGAGCGAAGCCGAGAGTGGGGGAGGCACCCCGCAACGACGGGCTGCGCACCCACCCCCACCCCAGCGGCAACGCCGAGTGCTCGCACCCGGCTCAGACCCCTCGCCCCAGCCACCTCTCTGGCCGAATCCAGCCCTTCCTCTCCGCGCCACCCCACCGTCGTCTTTCGGGCATGCCCGAAACACCCCCGACCGACCCGCCGTCGTTCGCCCCCTCGGCCACACGCACCTCACCAGCGACGTCACCCCACCCACCGGTGAGCCCCGCCCGGCCGCCCCGCCCCACCCCCACCCACCTCGGTAAGAAATTCCTGTCCGAATCATTGACGCACCCTCACCCTCTCCGTACCTTGTGCCAGCAAGCGCTTACTTGAAACGATTCATGCGAGCGGGACGACGTGCGGGGAGGTCCAACCGTGGTGAACGGCAGGAATGTTGAGAGACGTACGGTCCTGAAGGCGGCCGGGGCCACGGCGGCCACGCTGGGGCTGGCCGCGACGACCGGCTGCGGCGGTGACGGAGGGGCCTCCGCCGACGGGACGGTGACGATTCGTTATGCGTGGTGGGGTGCGGAGGACCGCGCCCAGAGAATCAACAAGACCATCGCGCTCTTCGAGAAGAAGTACCCGAAGATCAAGGTGAAAACGGACTTCCAGCCCTATCTCGACTTCTGGAAGAAGTTCAACACCCAGGCCTCCGGCGGAAATCCGCCGGACGTCTTCCAGAATGCCATCGGCTTCCTCCGCAAATACGACGCGAAGAACGTGCTGCTCGATCTCAGTGAGCAGGCCAAGGCCGGAAACCTCCGGATGGAGGGATTCCGGGCCGGTCTGGAGAAGTTCGGCGAGATCGACGGCAAGCTCCTCGGCGTTCCGGTCGGTTCGAACTCGATGTCCCTCGTCATCGACAAGCCCGTCTACACCCGGGCCGGCGTCAAGCCCGAGCAGGGCTGGACCTGGGACGACTTCGACGCGGCGATGAAGAAGATCCGTGACAAGACGGGCCGCGCCGGGGACAGCGGCATGTACGGCGTCATGTACCTCTACGACCTGTACCTGCGTCAGAACGGCAAGGCGTTCTTCACGGAGGACGGACTCGGCTTCACCGAGTCGGATCTGACGGACTGGTGGACGAAGGCCGAGAAGGGCGTGAAGGACGGCATCTACGCCGATGCCAAGAAGGTCGTCCAGAACAAGCCCAAGTCGGCGGTCGCCGCCGAGCTGGCCGGAGGCGAGTTCACCTGGGACAACTTCACCGTCCGCTACACCAGCGAGGGCAAGAGCGAGTACGGCCTGGCCCCCATCCCGACCACGGACGGCAAGAAGACCGGCCAGTACCTCGGCTCGCTGATGCTGAGCGCGTCCAAGAGGACCCAGCACCCCAAGGAAGTCGCCCAGTTCATCGACTTCATGGTGCACGACCCCGAGGTCGCCAAGATCATGGGTTACGACCGAGGTGTGCCCGCGACGCAGGCCCAGTACGACGCGTACCAGCCGACCGACGAGGTCAACAAGGCGATAGCCGCCTACGAGGAGTCCCTCGTCAAGGCCGGTGTCCTGGAGCCCATCACACCGCACCCGAACGGCGCGGACATCTGTGAGTCGGCGTTCCTGCGCATCGCCGAGGAACTCGCCCTGGGCAAGAGGTCGGTGGACGAGGCCGTCAAGCAGTTCTTCACCGAGTCGAAGACGGCTCTCGGCACCTGATGGGAACCACCGTGACACACGCCCCTGCGATGGAGGGCCTGTCCCAGGACTCCGAGCCGCGGCACGGTCCGGTGAAGCCCGCGCGCCCCGCCGCCCTTAAGCGGCGGCGGCGCCGGGAGAACCTGGCCGGCTATCTCTTCATGTCCCCGTGGATCGCCGGGTTCCTGCTGCTCACCGCGGGTCCGATGGTCGCCTCGCTCTACTTCGCGTTCACCGACTACAACCTGTTCGACGCGCCCAAGTGGATCGGCCTCGACAACTTCTCCGAGATGTTCGGCGACGCGCGCTGGCGCCACTCGGTGCAGGTGACGTTGTGGTACGTCGTCGTGGGAACGCCGCTGAAGCTGATCGCGGCCCTCGGGGTGGCGCTGCTGCTCGCCCAGAGCCGGCGCGGGCAGGCCTTCTACCGGGCCGCCTTCTACGCGCCGTCGCTGATCGGGGCGAGCGTCTCCATCGCGATCGTCTGGAAGGCGATCTTCTCGGACGATGCGATCGTCGACCGTACGCAGAAGATCTTCGGGATCGACGTCGGCGGCTGGACCGGCGACCCCGACATGATCATCTATAGCCTGGTGGCGCTCACCGTCTGGCAGTTCGGGGCCCCCATGGTCATCTTCCTGGCCGGGCTCAAGCAGGTCCCGCGCGAGCTGTACGAGGCCGCCGAGGTCGACGGGGCGGGCAAGCTGCGCCGGTTCTGGAACATCACGCTGCCGATGATCTCCCCGGTGCTCTTCTTCAACGTCCTGCTGGAGACGATCCACTCGTTCCAGATCTTCAGCTCGGCGTACATCGTCGGCGGCGGCGCCGGAGGCAACGCCTGTGGTCCGGCCGACGGCTCGATGGTCTACACCTGCTACCTCTATGTCCAGGGCTTCGAGAACAGCCGGATGGGTCTGGCCTCCGCCATGGCCTGGATGCTGCTCGTCGCGGTCGCCCTGGTGACGGCGGTGCTGTTCTGGTCCCAGAAGCGCTGGGTGCACTACGAGGAGGGCGCCTCATGAGCGCACCGGCCACCGACGTCACCCCACGAGCGGGTGGCCTCCGGCACAAGCTGCCCGGTTCCGTCGCCTGGCACATCGCGTCCCTGCTGGTCCTCGCGGTGATCCTCTACCCGGTGATCTGGGTCATCGGCGGGTCGTTCAAGAAGAGCGAGGACGTCGTCGGCAGCCTCGATCTCTTCCCGGGCGATCCGATCACCTCGAACTACACGCGGCTCAGCGAGGGCATCGCGGACATCTCCATCTCCACGTTCTTCCTCAACTCGCTCACGCTCGCGCTGGGTTCCGTGGTCGGGATCCTGCTGTCCTGCTCGCTGACGGCGTACGCCTTCGCGAAGATCAGGTTCGCGGGCCGCAATCTGCTGTTCACGCTGATGATCGGCACGCTCCTGTTGCCGTACCACGTGCTGCTGATCCCGCAGTACGTGCTGTTCCGCAACATGGAGATGATCAACACCTACACCCCGCTGCTGCTGGGGAAGTACCTGGCGACGGAGGCGTTCTTCGTCTTCCTGATGATGCAGTTCATGCGGAATCTGCCCAGGGAACTGGACGAGGCCGCCCGGCTCGACGGGTGCGGGCACCTGCGGATCTACTGGTCGATCGTGCTGCCGCTGTGCCGGCCCGCGCTGATCACCAGCGCCATCTTCACGTTCATCAACGCCTGGAACGACTTCATGGGGCCGCTGATCTACCTCAACGAGCCCGACAAGTACACGGTCTCCCTGGGGCTGAAGATGTTCGTGGACCAGGAGGGCGTGGCCGACTACGGAGGCATGATCGCCATGTCGCTCGTCGCGCTGCTGCCGGTTCTCGCCTTCTTCCTGGCCTTCCAGCGGTATCTGATCGACGGCATGGCCACGTCGGGTCTGAAGGGCTGAGGCGAGCATGGCCGGGACCCGAGTGAAGGCGCGGGGTGAGTCGGTGCTCGCCGAGCGGTTCGCGGTGTTCGCCGAGTGTCTGCTGACCGGGGTGTGGATCGCGGTGGCCTCGCTGGGGGTCGTGACGTATCCGGCCGCGTTCGCCGCGGGTGCGCGGCATCTGCGGCGCCGTACCGCGCACGAGGGCGGTGGGTGGCGGGAGTTCGTCGCCGACTTCCGGACGGCTCTGCGCGGCGGGTGGCTCGCCGGCCTCGCCGGGTGGGCGGCGGTGGCCGCGGTCTGGGTGGACGTCCAGGCGGCCCGGGCGGGGATCCCCGGCGGGCCGCTCGTCGGAGCCGTCGGGGTCGTCGCGCTGATCGCCGTCGTCGTGGCGGGGCTGCGCGCGTCGGCGGTCTGGGAGCCGGAGGTCCGGTGGCGGACGCTGCTCGCGGCCGCCTGGCGCCGGACGGTTCTCGACCCCGCCGGGTCCTTCCTGATCATCGCCGGGCTGGCCGTGGTGGCGCTGTCCGCCTGGTTCGTCGCGCCACTGGCGGTCCCGGTCCTCGGGGCCGTCGCGGCGGCGGCCGTAGCCGTGGAGGAGCGCTACCGGCACCGCTGACCGGCGCTGCCCCCTCATTCCAGGTCGGCGCCCACCGGGTGCCGTACCTCTCACTGTCATGCCCCTGACCAGCGCACGGAATTGCTTCCCGCACGGACCTTCCCGCACGGACAAGGAAAGGCAGCATCTCTATGTCTCCCATCCCCCGCAGGTCCCTCCTCAAGGCGGCCGCCGTCGCCGGAGCCGCCGCCCAGTTCAGCTGGGCCTTGGGGGCGCAGGACGCGCAGGCCGCCCCCAGAGCCGAGCCGGCCGACGCCGACCCGGTCACCCTCGACTGGCTGGAGGACGGCGGCCTCGGCGCGGCCCCCGGCTCCACCGTCGGCGTCCCCTGGCCGAAGGGCGCCTACGAGAAGGAGCAGACCTTCGCGCTGACGGACGCGGACGGCAAGGCCGTTCCCGTGCAGTCCTGGCCGATCGCCTACTGGCCCGACGGCTCCCTCAAGTGGACCGCACACGCGGTCGGTTCGGGCAACGGCAAGCTCACCCTCGCCGCCGGCACCCCCGCCGCCCCCGAGAAGAAGGTCACCGTCGGCAAGCGCGGCGGCACCATCGACATCTCGACCGGCGTCATCACCGCGAAGATCGGCAAGTCCGGGTCCACCATCGTCAAGTCGGTCACCCGCGGCTCGACGGAGATCGCGAAGAACGGCCGGCTCGTGCTGATCCGCCAGCCCGAGATCGAGGACGAGGACCAGGGAGCGGTCAAGACCGAGCGCTTCGACGGAGCCATCTCCAAGGTCGAGGTCGAGCAGGAGGGCCCGGTCCGCGCCGTCGTCCGTATCGACGGCAAGCACCGCAAGGGCGGCCGCAGCTGGCTGCCGTTCTCCATCCGGCTCTACTTCTACGCGGGCGCCGACTCCTTCCGCATGGTCCACACCCTCACCTTCGACGGCACCCAGGAGCCCGCGAAGGCGAGCGGAGACTTCATTCGTGGGCTGGGCGTGCGCTTCCAGGTGCCGATGCGGGATGCGGCGTACGACCGTCACATCCGTATCGGCGGCGACGGCACCGGCCTGCTCCGCGAGGCCGTCAAGGGCATCACCGGACTGCGCCGCGACCCGGGGGCGGCGGTGCGTACGGCCCAGTTCGAGGGCAAGAAGCTGCCCGACCCGGCCACCTGGGACCAGCGGGTCACCACCCGCCTCCAGTACATCCCGGAGTGGGGCGACTACACCCTCTCCCAGCTCTCCGCCGACGGCTTCACGGTCCGCAAGCGGACGAAGAAGGGCCACGGCTGGATCGGCGCGGGCGGCGGCCGGCGCGCCAGCGGCTTCGGGTACGTCGGCGGCGCGAGCGGCGGGTTCGCCTTCGGCCTGCGGGACTTCTGGGAGAAGTTCCCCGCCCAGCTCGACATCCGCGACGCCCAGACCGACACCGCCGAGGTCACCCTCTGGCTCTGGTCACCCGAAGCACAGCCCATGGACCTGCGCTTCTACCACGACGGCATGGGCCAGGACACCTACCCCGAACAGCTCGAAGGCCTCAACATCACCTACGAGGACTACGAACCCGAGTTCGGCACCCCCTACGGCATCGCCCGCACCAGCGAACTCCTCTTCTGGGCCCACGACTCCACCCCGAGCGCCGAGGCGACGGCCCGGCAGGTCGAGGCCGTACGCACGCCGCCGCAGCTCGCCGCCCCGCCCCAGCAGCTCATCAAGGCGGGCGTCTTCGGCAAGCTGTTCTCCGCGCCGGACCGCTCCACCAACGCCAAGGCGAAGATCGAGGACCACCTGGACTTCCTCTTCACCTACTACAAGGACCAGGTGGAGCAGCGCCGCTGGTACGGCTTCTGGGACTACGGCGACATCATGCACAGCTACGACCCGAGCCGTCACCAGTGGTGCTACGACGTCGGCGGCTACGCCTGGGACAACTCCGAGCTCTCGCCCGACCTGTGGCTGTGGTTCGCGTACATGCGCTCCGGCCGCGCCGACATCTTCCGCTTCGCCGAGGCCATGACCCGGCACACCGGCGAGGTCGACGTCTACCACCTGGGCAAATGGGCGGGCCTCGGCACCCGGCACGGTGTCCAGCACTACGCCGACAGCGCCAAGCAGCAGCGCATCGCCAACACCACCTATCGCCGCTACTACTACTTCCTCACGGCGGACGAACGCGTCGGCGACCTCATGCACGCCAACGTCGACTCCGACGAGACGTTCCTCGTCCTCGACCCCATCCGCAAGATCCGCACCGAGCCCTACACCCCCGACCGCAACGCCCTGTCCATCGGCTTCGGCACCGACTGGAGCGGCCTGGTCTCGGCCTGGCTCACCGAGTGGGAGCGGCGTGGACCCAAGTGGGAGAAGGCCAGGGCCAGGGTCCTGTCCACGATGGAGACCATCGCGGCCCAGCCCAACGGCTTCGTCCAGGGCAGCGCGCTCTACGACCTCGACACCGGCAAGTTCGCCGTGGCCAAGGAACCCAAGGTCGGCGTCTCGCACCTGTCGGCCATGTTCGGCCTGGTCGAGCTGTGCGCCGAGCTGATCGACCAGGTCGACATGCCGAAGTTCAAGGAGGCGTGGCTCGACTACTGCCGCTACTTCAACGCCACCAAGGCCGAGCAGAAGGCCCGCTACGGCTCCGACTTCGGTTCCCTGCTGCTCTTCCAGGGCCACTCCCGGCAGGACGCCTACGCAGCCGTCCAGGCGGGCGACGACAAGCTGGCCGCCCGGGCCTGGCGGCAGTTCTACAGCAGCGCCGACCCCTGGGACTACAAGGAGTCCACGGACTGGTCCACGAAGAAGATCGAGGGCCCGACCGGCCTGGTCCCCGGCAGCGAGGCGGCCTGGGTGTCCACCAACGCCACGGCGCTGTACGGCCTGGCGGCGATCCAGAACCTGGCGCTGGTCGGGGACAAGATGCCGTAGCCGTTCCGTAGGAGGCGGCTAGTTCATCCTCCCGAGGACATCCCGTACTCGCCGGACGTCCCTGATCCGCTGCTCGTAGGTCGCCCCGAGTGCGAGCAGCAGGAGTCCGGCGAGGGCGGGAGGCGCCCAGCGGGGGAGTGCGCCCGTCACCTGGACGACGTACGGGGCGAGTTCGTGCAGCGTGACCAGGGCCAGCACCGAGCCGCCGAGCACCAGCGGCGCCTGGAGGTGGTGCCGGGCTCCCAGCAGGGTGACCAGCAGCGCCGCCGTGCCCAGCAGCAGCGGCCGCGTCCAGTGCGGGTCGGCCCAGGCCGTGACGAGGCTCGGCAGGAGGGTGGCGGCGAGTCCGGGGCCGTACGCCGTCCAGGAGGACGCCTCCGGATCGCGGCGCCGGCGCAGGGCGCCGACGAGCAGTGCGGGCACGGTCACCGGGAGCGTGTAGGCCTCGGGTGTGCCGACGTCCCAGGCGGCCAGGCGTACCCAGGCGGCCAGCACGAACAAGGCTGTTGCCGCGTAGCCGACGGGACGGCGGTCGGGACGCAGCGCCGTGCCCGCGGCGATCACTCCGCACAGGGCCAGCACCAGGGCGAGCAGCGGCGGATCGGTGACGGCGAGGCCGACGGCGAGCAGGCCGGTCGCGGCTCCCACGATCTCGACCGGCAGAGTCGCCCGGTGCTCACCGAGACGCGCCGCGAGGAGCGCTGCGGCCACCGGGACGGCCAGGACCAGCAGGGCGGTTCCGGCCGGCGGCCAGTCCGCGGCGGCACCGGTGGCAGAGGCCAGGGCGGCGGCGTACACGAGGGCGGCCGGAGCGGTGACGGGGGCGACGTCCGCCTGCCATGAGGCCGTTGCGAACACTGCCACCAGCGAGGACAGCACCACGAGGGTCGCGGTCTGGGAGGCGAGAGCGGTCAGGGCGAGACTGACGGAGGTGACCAGGGCGAGGACGAGAGCGGTGAGTCGCGCAGCCGGCACCGTGGCCCGGCGCACATACAGCGCGGCCGCCGTCATGACCCCCAGGACCGCCATCCCCGCGACGTACGGAATCCCGAGAACCGCAGGGAGTGTCAGCGCCGTAGCCCAGAGCAGGCCCAGCGCACCCAGCCGGGCCCGGGCACGCCACTGCTCCCTGCGGATCGCCAGGGCGAGCACGGCCGCGACGGCGACCAGCACGACGGGAGCCGTCACCGAGTCCGGAGGCCAGGGCGCGTCGACGGTCCCTGCGGTACGGGCGTCCGAGGGAGCCCCGTGCCACACCCGGCCCACCCAGCCGGCCGGACCCAGCAGCACCACCGTGACGACGGGCAGTGCCCACAGCAGCGCCAGCGCCTGCACGACGCCCGAAGCCCAGGCGCACCCCTGCCGTATCGCATCGGGCAGTCGCCCTGCCTTCACCGCCGCCAACAGGGCGATCCCGCACACCAGATGAGCCGGAACCGCCCACTCCGACGGCAGTCCGGAGCGCGCGACGCCACCGAAGGCACCCACGCCGAGCAGCCCCGAGGCGATCGCGAGACCGAGGGAGTGCCGTGTTCCCGGGCCCCGCCAGGCCGCGCCCAGCGCGATCGCCGCCGCGAGCAGGAGAAGCCCCCCGGCCCGGGCGGCGTTGCCCGGATCGTCCGCCGCCGCCGACAGCCAGCCGGCGGCCAGGACGCCCCAGCCGCCCATGCCGTACGCACCCACGACAGCGGCGATCCGCACCGGCCCGGCCGTCACCCGCAGTGCCACCACCGTGTCGAGCCCGGCCGTCACCAGCAGCGCGGCCGTGATCATGTACGGACCCGAGTCGGCGGCCAGGGCCCACAGCAGCAGCGGGAACTGGGCCGCGGCCACGGCGGAGGGCAGGGGCAGCCGCAGGGCGGCGGTGGCGGGAAGCAGGCCGTACGCCGACCAGATCACCGCGAGCACCGCTGACGCGGCAGCGGCGTACCCGGTCCCGTCCGTCCCGGTGAGGGCGGCCTCGTGCAGCGCGTACGCGTCCAGGACGGTCAGGGCGAGCCCGAGTCCCGCCACGGACTCGGCCGTCGACCGCAGCCCCCGCTTCAGCAGGAGCGCGGGCCCGGCGAGCGCGGCCAGCGTGACCGCGCCGAGCACCAGCGCCCGCCCGGTGATGCCCATATGACCCCAGCTGACCAGCGTGAACACCGCCGCCGCCAGTGTGAGCAGCACACCGCCGAGAACCAGGAGGACGTTCTGCACGCTGGGCGCGGCGGTCTCCGGGCGGGGCGGTGCCGTGCGTGACCAGGCCACCGGCAGCGGCTGCTGGGCCCGTTGCAGGACCGAGACCAGCCAGGCGCGACGGGTCAGCAACTGGGCCCTGCGGGCGTCCAGTTGCCGGAGCTCGGCATCCAGGAGCCGCAACTCCTCGGCCGGAGGCGGAAGGTGTGTCATGCCTGGCAGTGTGGTCCGCGTCACCTTGTACGGCATGAGTGCGGATACTCAGCCGCGTACTCAGACAAGCCCCCCACCAGGAGTGGGCAGACTGCGTGCATGGACTGGAACCACTACCGCTTCCGCAGTCTGTGGCCCCTGGCCGCGCCGCCCGCCACTGTGTACGAGGTGCTGGAACGGGCCGAGGACTACCCCCGCTGGTGGCGCCAGGTCCGGCAGGTGACCCGGCTCGACGAGACCACCGGCGTGATCCGGATCCGCTCCGTCCTGCCGTACGACATGACCTTCACGGCACGGGAGGTACGGCGCGATCCCGCGGCCGGTGTGCTGGAGACCGCCCTGTCCGGGGACATCGAGGGCTGGGCACGCTGGACGGTCACACCGCTCGGGCCGGGCAGCCTCGCGCGGTACGACCAGGTCGTGAGCGTGACCAAGCCGCTGCTGAGGACGCTCGCCGTACCGGGACGGCCCGTCTTCCGCGCCAACCACACGCTGATGATGCGGTCCGGGCGGCGCGGACTGGCCAGGCACCTCGAAGCGGTTTGAAGGAAACGTGCCGGGGCCTGTATTGTTCAGTCCGTTCCCGGGCGATTAGCTCAGTGGGAGAGCGCTTCGTTCACACCGAAGAGGTCACTGGTTCGAACCCAGTATCGCCCACCGGAAACAGCCGGTCCGTCTCAGACGGACCGGTTTTTTTCATGCCCGGATGCCCCGGACCAGATGCTCAGGCCGCCGCCGGCAGATCCGGACGCAGGGGCCAGGCCGGGTCGACCGACTCCTCGACACCGCTGCGCGCGAACCACGCCTGGAGGCCCCGGGCCTGCGCCGCGTGCCACACCGCCTGCAGCGTGTGCAGCTCACCGGGGGCGAGCCGCTCCAGCCGGGACGCGAACCGGCGGCCCACCGCCCGGGTGACCTCCAGCGCCGCCACGGCATCGGCCGCCGCGTCGTGCGCGCCCTCCAGCGTGACGCCGTAGTGCGCGCACAGATCGGTCAGCGTGCGACGGCCCTTGCGGTAGCGGTCCAGGTGCTTGTCCAGGACCCTCGGGTCCAGCACGAGCAGCGGGGCCGGCTCGAACCAGCGGTCCAGGGCCGAGGCGCGATGGCGGCGCAACTCCCGGTCCAGCAGGGTCAGATCGAACGGCGCGTTCATCACCACGACCGGGCGGCCGGCATGGGCCTGCTCGGCCAGCACCTCCGCTATCTCGTACATCACCGGCGCCGGCCACCGGCCGTTGCGCTGCAGGTGCTCCTCCGTCAGCCCGTGCACCGCCGTCGCCTCGGCGGGCACCGGCACACCGGGGTTCACCAGCCAGCGGCTGACCCGCGGCCGGACGCCCGGGGCGTCCTGGACGACGACGGCGGCCGACACGATCCGGTCGGTCTCGACGTCCACGCCCGTCGTCTCCGTGTCGAAGGCGGCCAGCGCCCCCTCGTACCAGCACGTCGTCATAGCCACACAACCCCTCGTTCACCTTCGGCAGTTGACGCACCGTCCGCTGCCCGATTCGGTGATACCCGGGCTGTTTGCGTACTACGCCGGAAGGAGACAACAGGAGTACGGGTCGTTGCAGTTCAGCGGCCCGCCACGGGGACTCACTTGTTCTGGAAGGCTGTTGGCCATGGCCATTGCGCAGCCCGAACGGGGCGGGCTGCTGCCCGAGCGCACGGCTCCCTCCCGCGGCACCCTCGCCACCACCGCCTGCATGGAGACGCTGCAGGTCGGCTATCTGCACGCCGTCGCGGCGGCCGCCGGCTGCTCCCTGTCCCAGCCGTTTCCCGACAACGGCATCGACTGGCACGTCAGCCACAGCGCCCCCGGGCACACGGTCGACGACGAGGTCACCATCAAGGTGCAGCTCAAGGCCACCTACCAGGTGCCGCCTAACCCGCCGGGCCGCACCTTTTCCTTCACGCTCGACAACGCCCACCTGGCGAAACTCGCCCGCACACCCGTGTCGGTGCACAAGATCCTGGTGGTGATGCTGGTGCCGCGCTCCCAGGACGACTGGCTGCGCGCCGGCCACGACCGGCTCGACCTCAGGCACTGCTGTTACTGGACCAACCTCGCCGGCCAGCCCATCACCGGCCGCACCCGCACCACCGTGCGCATACCGACCGCACGCATCTTCGACGACCGGGCCCTGTGCGAGATCATGACGCGGGTCGGGACGGGAGGGAAACCGTGACGCACCGCCCGACCGAGGAGCCACTGAGGGCCGTGCGGCCCCACCCCGTCGACTCCTGGAGCGGCCCCCCGCCCGAGCCCCGCGAGGTCGATCCGGCCGTGCTCAGCGCCCTGCTGCGCCGGCACGGCTGGCTGCGGCGCGGCGGCGCCCCCGGACGCTACGGCCGCTGGACCCCGCCCGGCCCCGGCGGCAGCGGCACGAGCCTGCTGGTGCCGGAGAGCCGCGCCTTCCCCGACAGCGACGACCTCCTCGGCGAGGCCCTGCTCGCCCTGTCCCGCAGCGGCTCGCCCTCAGCCCGCGAGGTCCTCGTCTCCCTCGCCGTGCCCAGCGACGAGATCCGCTGGTGGCACGACGTCCCCGCCGGGCCCGCCGGTGCGGCGTCCTGGATCGTCGAGGACCGGCTGCGCACCGCGGCCCGCCGGATGCTGCTCGCGGCGGCACTCGCCGCACGCGCGCGTGCCGGCTATCACGGCGCCCGCCATCGCCGCTCCGCCGCCGCGTCCCTGGAGAACGTCCTCGTGGGTTCCGCCGCCGACGGCCGGCTCACCGCCTTCGTGCCCGTCGCCGGCGGCCGCCCCGTGGCCGTGCGCCTCCACCAGGCGCTGTACGCCGCCCGCGAGGCCGTCGACTACCAGCGCGCGACGGGCGGCATGGACGCCTTCGACGCCGCGGTCGAGGCAGGGGTGAGCCACGAGCTCACCGAGGCCCTCGTCGCCCTGGTCCGGGGCACGGAGGGCGCCCGGATCGCCGTCGCGTGGGCCCCTGCGGCCGGTGTGCCCGAGGGGTGCGCGTCCTCCGCCGAGCCCGTCGAGTTCTCGCCCGGCGACCTGCCGGTCCTGCGCGAGGCGGGCGCCCGCTATCTGCGCGAGGAACCCGCCGTGCCGGTACGGATCACCGGAGCGGTGGTGCGGCTGCGCAGGTCGGGGCCGCGCGGCGAGGGCACCGTACGGCTGCGGGTCCTGGCCGGGGCCGAGATCCCGAACGTCCGGATCACCCTGGACGAGGAGGGCTACCGGATCGCCGGGCACGCCCACCTCGTCGGGCTGCCGGTGCGGGTGCAGGGCCGGCTGGAGAGCCGGGGCGGCTTCCGGCGCCTGACCGGCGCCCACGGTGTCGTACCGGTGCAGGTCGACGACGCCGAACGGGACCGGCTGATGAAGGCCCTCCAGGAGAACGCCGGGATGGCCGCCTTCTTCGAGGAGGCCTGCGGTGGGGACGAGGGGGACCGCGGGGACTGATTTCGCGGAGTGCGTCCGTGCGTCGGTATCCTCTGTGGGCATTGCATTGCAATGCCCACACAGGTTGTGTGGGCCCCTTCAGTCAGGAGAGACCGGTGTCAGACGTCCGTGTGATCATCCAGCGCGATTCCGAGCGGGAAGAACGCGTGGTGACGACGGGCACTACGGCCGCCGAGCTCTTCGCCGGCGAGCGCTCGATCATCGCCGCGCGCGTGGCCGGCGAGCTCAGGGACCTGTCGTACGCCCTGTCCGAGGGCGACGAGGTCGAGGGCGTCGAGATCTCCTCCGAGGACGGCCTGAACATCCTGCGCCACTCCACCGCGCACGTCATGGCGCAGGCCGTGCAGGAGCTCTTCCCCGAGGCCAAGCTCGGCATCGGCCCGCCCGTCAAGGACGGCTTCTACTACGACTTCGACGTCGAGAAGCCGTTCACGCCGGAGGATCTCAAGGCCATCGAGAAGAAGATGCAGGAGATCCAGAAGCGCGGGCAGAAGTTCGCCCGCCGCGCGATCACCGACGAGGCCGCCCGCGAGGAGCTGGCCGGCGAGCCGTACAAGCTGGAGCTGATCGGCCTCAAGGGCTCCGCCTCCAGCGACGACGGCGCGGACGTCGAGGTCGGCGCCGGCGAGCTGACGATCTACGACAACCTGGACGCCAAGACCGGCGAGCTGTGCTGGAAGGACCTCTGTCGCGGTCCCCACCTGCCCTCCACCCGGAACATCCCGGCGTTCAAGCTGATGCGCAACGCGGCCGCCTACTGGCGCGGCAGCGAGAAGAACCCCATGCTCCAGCGCATCTACGGCACCGCCTGGCCCACCAAGGACGAGCTCAAGGCGCACCTGGAGTTCCTCGCCGAGGCCGAGAAGCGCGACCACCGCAAGCTCGGCAGCGAGCTGGACCTGTTCTCCGTCCCGGAGCAGATCGGCTCCGGCCTCGCCGTCTTCCACCCCAAGGGCGGCATCATCCGCCGGGTCATGGAGGACTACTCGCGGCGCCGCCACGAGGAAGAGGGCTACGAGTTCGTCTACACCCCGCACGCCACCAAGGGGAAGCTCTTCGAGACCTCGGGCCACCTGGACTGGTACGCCGACGGCATGTACCCGCCCATGCAGCTCGACGAGGGCGTGGACTACTACCTCAAGCCCATGAACTGCCCGATGCACAACCTGATCTTCGACGCGCGCGGCCGGTCCTACCGTGAACTGCCGCTGCGCCTCTTCGAGTTCGGGACCGTGTACCGCTACGAGAAGTCGGGCGTCGTGCACGGCCTGACCCGGGCCCGCGGCTTCACGCAGGACGACGCGCACATCTACTGCACCCGCGAGCAGATGTCGGAGGAGCTCGACAAGACGCTCACCTTCGTCCTCGGCCTGCTGCGCGACTACGGCCTGACCGACTTCTACCTGGAGCTGTCCACCAAGGACCCGGAGAAGTTCGTCGGCTCGGACGAGGCCTGGGAGGAGGCCACGGAGACGCTGCGCCAGGTCGCCGAGAAGCAGGGCCTGCCCCTCGTGCCCGACCCGGGCGGCGCCGCCTTCTACGGCCCGAAGATCTCCGTCCAGACCAAGGACGCCATCGGCCGCACCTGGCAGATGTCGACGATCCAGCTCGACTTCAACCTGCCGGAGCGCTTCGACCTGGAGTACACCGGCGCGGACGGCGCCAAGCAGCGCCCCGTCATGATCCACCGTGCGCTGTTCGGCTCGATCGAGCGCTTCTTCGCGGTGCTCCTGGAGCACTACGCGGGCGCCTTCCCTGCGTGGCTGGCCCCGGTCCAGGCGGTCGGCATCCCGATCGGTGACGCGCACGTCGAGTACCTGGAGAAGTTCGCGGCGGCCGCCAAGCGGCAGGGCCTGCGCGTCGAGGTCGACTCCTCCTCCGACCGGATGCAGAAGAAGATCCGCAACGCCCAGAAGCAGAAGGTGCCCTTCATGGTCATCGCGGGCGACGAGGACATGTCCCACGGGTCCGTGTCCTTCCGCTACCGCGACGGCTCCCAGGAGAACGGCATCCCCTTCGACGAGGCCATCGCGAAGATCCATAAGGTCGTCGAGGAGCGGGCACAGGTCTGATCACACGGCGCACGGGCCCCCGGGGAGATCCCGGGGGCCTTTGCCGTCCCCCCAGCTCGACGCCATATGCTGCACTGCATGACGAGTGAGCCGGAGCAGCAGCTGGGAGTGGGGACGCAGGACGCGTTCCAGCGTCTGTGGACGCCCCATCGGATGGCCTACATCCAGGGCGAGAACAAGCCGACCGGCCCAGGCTCGGGCGACGGCTGCCCCTTCTGCTCGATCCCGGCCAAGTCCGACGAGGACGGGCTGGTCGTCCGGCGCGGCGAGCAGGTCTACGCCGTGCTCAACCTCTACCCGTACAACGGCGGGCACCTGATGACCGTGCCCTACCGGCACGTCGCCGACTACACGGACCTCACGGCGGGGGAGACCGCCGAACTCGGCGAACTCACCAAGCAGGCGATGACGGCCCTGCGCACGGCCTCCGGCGCGCACGGCTTCAACATCGGCATGAACCAGGGCACGGTGGCGGGCGCGGGCATCGCGGCCCATCTGCACCAGCACATCGTGCCGCGCTGGGGCGGGGACACGAACTTCATGCCGGTGGTGGGACATACACGGGTGCTGCCGCAGCTGCTGGCGGACACCCGGAAGATGCTGGCCGAGGCCTGGCCGACGAGCTGAGTCCGGCGCGGGCCGGCACTTCCCAGCCCGTCCGGCGATTGAGGACGAGGCGGTTCAGGCCGATGGGGGTCTGGGGGCGCAGCCCCCAGGGAGCCAAGCCCCCACCGGCCCACGGCGGAACGGCTCGACCGCCGGAGGCCTACGCGTCGTACACGTCCGCCTTCTTCGGCGAAGCCTCCTGCACAGCCCCACTGAGCGCCGCCGACCTCGACCCGAACTTCTCCACATCCACCCCGTTCTCCCGCAGCACCTTCAGCGCCGCCGCATGCACCACACGCAGCACAGGCGTAGCCGCCCGCAACGCGTCGTCCGCCATGAAGCGGTGCCGCCACGGCTGGTCGGCCCACGCATGCCGCAGACCGAACGGCTCCGGGAGCGTCAGACTGCCGCCGAGCCAGTTCAGCAGCGGCGGATACCAGGTCAGCGGGGCGCGCGCGGCCAGCCGTACCACCTCGTCGGCGTCGATCAGGGGGAGCTTCACGGTGCGGGTCTCCCAGAACCGGAGAGCCTTCTGCACCGCCTTCTCCTTGGCCGCCGGCTTCTCGTTGAACAGGGGGTTCACCGGCCCCAGGGCGTGTCCGGTTACCTCGATGCGCAGGGTGTCGTGCAGCACGGTCACCGTGATCAGCATCGTGATCACCAGATGGCCGTCCCAGAGGGTCCACTGCACACCGAGGTAGTGCCGGTCGCCGCTGCCGAACTGCTGCTTGTTGCAGATGTCCTGTATCGCGTGCGTCCGGACCGTGTACGCGTCGACGTCCGTGCCGCTCGGCCGGGACACATCCGTCGCCTTCTCGCCGATCGGCGTGACGATCCAGTGTGTGATGGACGGCTTGGGGAAGCCGCCGGTGTTGATGGACGTGCGCTCCAGCATGCCCAGGCCGCCCTGGATCGCCACGATGACGTCCCAGCTGCGGAAGGGGTGGAACTCCTTGTCCGGATCGGCGGAGACCAGCTCCTCCGCCAGCTGCCAGCTGCCCCACCGCGTGCCCATGCCGAGTATGCCCTTGGGGCCGGCGTAGAAGACCGAGTTGGAACGCTGCTCGGCGCCGAGGCGGGCCAGCTCCTTGCGCACCTGCTCGGCCGCGTCGCCCGGGTTGCCCGGGACGGCTTCGGGGATCTTGGCGCCCACGCCGCCGCCCGACAGCAGGCTCGACCAGCGCTCCCGCAGGTCACGGGCGGTCCGCTCGCAGATCTGCTTGGCCCAGAACCAGCCGACGACGGGCATGATGATCGCGGCGCGCCCGTACAGGGCCCAGAATCCCGTGAACGGCATCTTGATCAGGAACAGCACGGCGAGCGCGCCCACCGCGACCAGCAGGGTCGTGGCGAGGGCGCCGGCACGCTTGTCCTCGCGCTTGGCCATCGTCGTGCGCAGCGTGAACACCAGCAGCCAGACGAGGAAGCCCGGCAGGAAGAGCACCCCGCAGATGACCGTGATCGCCGAGAGCCAGTTGTCGCGGTCGCGGCGGATGCGGTGGGCCGCCAGGCAGTGCTCCACGACGACCTGGGGTTCGATGCCGAAGGACTGGATGACGGGGGCGCGCCCGGCACCCAGCATCCGGTCGATGATGGCGCGGGAGAAGGCCTCGCCGAACCTGGGCCGGAAGATCTTCGCCCAGGGACGCGGCGGTTTCACCTTCGACTGGTGCCACTCGTTGTCGGCGTTCAGGATCTTGGTGACCTCGTCGTCCCGGTACGCCGCCGCGGCCAGCGCGTAGGTCGCCGCCGTCTGCCCAGCCGAACCCGCCAGAGGCACCTGGGCCCCTGGGCTGAAGTCGAATCCGTCTGTCACTGCCGCCCCCATCGCTGCCGCATCCGCATCTGCGGCCTTCCCGACTTCCGCGCTCCGCACACCTGTTGATCAGGTCATCAGCGTATCGGCACGCACCGACATCCGTCGGCGGGCGGCCGTCAAGCCGCCCGCCGACGCGGAGGGAAGCCCTCACGAGGGCCACTTGGTGGCGCCGGGCGCGAACTAGGAGGCCTCGCGCGCCTCTTCACGCACCCGTTCCGCCACCTGTGGCGGCATCGGCTCGTGCCGCGCGTACCGGCGGCTGAACCGCGCCGTGCCGTGCGACAGCGACCGTAGGTCGACCGAGTACCGGCCGATCTCGATCTCCGGCACCTCGGCCCGGATCACGGTGCGCCCGCCGGGTGTCTGCTCGGTGCCGAGCACCCGGCCGCGCCGCCCCGACAGGTCGCTCATCACCGCGCCCACGAAGTCGTCGCCGACCAGCACCGACACCTCGGCCACCGGCTCCAGCAGATGGATCCGCGCGTCGGACGCCGCCTCCCGCAACGCGAGCGCGCCGGCCGTCTGGAACGCGGCGTCGGAGGAGTCCACCGAGTGCGCCTTGCCGTCCAGGAGGGTCACGCGTACGTCGATGAGGGGATGACCGGCGGCGACTCCCCTCGCGGCCTGGGCCCGTACGCCCTTCTCCACCGACGGGATGAACTGCCGCGGCACCGCGCCGCCGACGACCTTGTCCACGAACTCGATGCCGGAGCCGCCGGGCAGCGGCTCGACCTCGATCTCGCAGATGGCGAACTGCCCGTGCCCGCCGGACTGCTTGACGTGCCGGCCGCGTCCGCCCGACTTGACCGCGAAGGTCTCGCGCAGGGACACCTTGTGCGGTACGACGTCGACCTGGACGCCGTACCGGCTGCGCAGCCGCTCCAGGGCCACGTCGGCGTGCGCCTCGCCCAGGCACCACAGGACCACCTGGTGGGTGTCCTGGTTCTGTTCGAGCCGCATCGTCGGGTCCTCGGCCACCAGCCGGGACAGCCCCTGCGAGAGCTTGTCCTCGTCCGGCTTGCTGTGCGCCTGGATGGCCAGTGGCAGCAGCGGGTCGGGCATCTGCCACGGCTCCATGAGCAGCGGATCTTCCTTGGCGGACAGAGTGTCGCCGGTCTCGGCGCGGCTCAGCTTGGCCACGCACGCCAGGTCGCCCGCGATGACGTGCGACACCGGGCGCTGCTGCTTGCCGAACGGCGTGGACAGGGCGCCGATCCGCTCGTCGACGTCGTGGTCCTCGTGCCCGCGGTCGGCCAGTCCGTGCCCGGAGACATGGACCGTCTGGTCGGCGCGCAGGGTGCCGGAGAACAGGCGGATCAGCGACAACCGGCCGACGTACGGGTCGGAGGAGGTCTTCACGACCTCGGCGACCAGCGGCGCGTCCGGGTCGCAGGGCCTGAGCTCGCGCGGCTTGCCGTCGATCGTGGTCACCCGCACCGTCTCGTGCTCCAGCGGTGTCGGGAAGCCGCGTGTGATCAGTTCCAGCACCTCCACCGTGCCGAGACCCTGCCGGGCGCCGTCGGACGCGGGGGCGGCGGCCAGGACGGGGAAGAAGACCCCGCGCGCGACGGCCCGCTCCAGGTCCTCGATCAGCGTCCCGACGTCGAGCTGTTCCCCGCCGAGATAGCGGTCCATGAGGGTCTCGTCCTCGCTCTCCGAGATGATCCCCTCGATCAGCCGGTTGCGGGCCTCCTCGATCAGCGGCAGCTCGTCCTCGCCGGGTTCCGACTCCTTGCGCTCGCCGGTCGAGTAGTCGAACAGCTTCTGCGACAGCAGCCCGATCAGACCGGAAACGGGCGCGTGCCCGTCGGGCGCCTGCGGGCCGTGCAGCGGCAGGTAGAGCGGCAGGACCGCGTCGGGGTCGTCAGCGCCGAAGGCCTCGGCGCAGGTCCGCGTCATCTCCTCGAAGTCGGCGCGCGCCGCCTCCAGGTGCGTGACGACGATGGCCCGGGGCATGCCCACGGCCGCGCACTCCTCCCACACCATGCGGGTCGAGCCGTCCACGCCGTCCGAGGCGGAGACGACGAAGAGGGCCGCGTCCGCCGCTCGCAGACCGGCCCTGAGCTCACCGACGAAGTCGGCGTATCCGGGAGTGTCGAGAACATTGACCTTGATGCCGTCCCACTCGACGGGCACCAGGGAGAGCTGCACCGAGCGCTGCTGCCGGTGCTCGATCTCGTCGTAGTCGGAGACGGTGCCGCCGTCCTCCACACGGCCCGCCCGGTTCACCGCCCCCGCTGTGAGCGCGAGGGCTTCCACCAACGTGGTCTTGCCCGATCCGGAGTGGCCGACCAGCACCACATTCCGTACGGACTGAGGGTGGTCGGCCGCTCGTGCCCTGCCGGCGGCCCCAGGGTGTGTCTGTCCTTTGTCGCCCATGATCCTGCCTCCCGTGCACGGTGAGGTCACTGTGGGCGCGGACACGCGGGATCCGCGTGCTCGGCGGCTCCGGCGACGCCCGCGGTTATTCGAGCTTTCCACTCCCGTCACGGCGCGTCCATACGAGGGACGCGATCGCGCCGCCCACCAGCGGCGCGCCGGATCCACCGCGGGGGTCCGGGTGCCCGCCCCTCGGCCACGCGCGCGCGTGGCTACGATGGGCCAGCCGGTGGCCAGCAGGGGCCATGCGGCGACACCGACCCTCGGGAAGGCCATGCTGAACAAGTACGCGCGTGCATTCTTCACGCGTGTCCTCACACCGTTCGCCGCGTTTCTCATCCGGCTGGGCGTCAGCCCCGACGCCGTCACGCTCATCGGCACCGCCGGTGTGGTCGCGGGCGCGCTGGTCTTCTACCCCATGGGCGAGCTCTTCTGGGGCACGGTCGTGATCACACTCTTCGTCTTCTCCGACCTCGTCGACGGAAACATGGCCCGCCAGCTCGGCCGCTCCAGCCGCTGGGGCGCCTTCCTGGACTCCACGCTCGACCGGGTGGCCGACGCCGCGATCTTCGGTGGCTTCATCCTCTGGTACGCCGGGGGCGGCGACGATCTCGTCCTGTGCGCCGTCTCGATCTTCTGCCTGGCCAGCGGCCAGGTGGTGTCGTACACCAAGGCCCGCGGGGAGTCGATCGGTCTGCCGGTCGCCGTCAACGGCCTCGTCGAGCGGGCCGAGCGGCTGGTGATCTCGCTGGTCGCGGCCGGGCTCGCGGGCCTGCACGCGTTCGGTGTGCCCGGCATCCAGTACCTGCTGCCCGTCGCCCTGTGGATCGTCGCAGTGGGCAGCCTCGTCACGCTGATCCAGCGGGTCGTCACGGTCCGCCGGGAGTCCGCCGAGGCCGAGGCGGCCGCGCGGGACAATGAGGGCGAGCAGCACAACGCCTCTCACGGGAGCGAGGCGGCCACGTGAGCGCGCAGGACCGGGTGACGGACGCCCTGTACGGCCTCGGCTGGAGCACCGTAAGGAAGCTCCCCGAGCCGGTCGCCGTACGGCTCGGACAGACGATCGCCGACCTCGCCTGGAAGCAGCGCGGCAAGGGCGTCCAGCGCCTGGAGAGCAACTACGCGCGCGTGGTGCCCGACGCCGGCCCCGAGCGGCTGGCCGAGCTCTCCCGCGCGGGCATGCGCTCCTACCTGCGCTACTGGATGGAGTCCTTCCGGCTCCCCGCCTGGAGCAAGGAGCGGATCAAGGGCGGTTTTGACCCCAAGGACATCCACTACCTGACCGAGGGCATGGCCGCCGGCAAGGGCGTCATACTCGCCCTGCCGCACCTGGGCAACTGGGACCTGGCCGGCGCCTGGGTCACCACCAAACTGGGCATCCCGTTCACGACCGTCGCCGAGCGCCTGAAGCCGGAGACGCTGTACGACCGGTTCGTCGCCTACCGCGAGAGCCTCGGTATGGAGGTCCTGCCGCACAGCGGCGGCACCGCCTTCGGCACCCTGGCCCGGCGGCTGCGCGACGGCGGTCTGGTCTGCCTGGTCGCCGACCGCGACCTCTCCGCCTCCGGTGTCGAGGTCGACTTCTTCGGCGACACCACCCGGATGCCGGCCGGACCCGCCCTGCTCGCCCAGCAGACGGGCGCCCTGCTGCTGCCCGTCACTCTCTGGTACGACGACTCGCCCGTGATGCGGGGCCGCCTCCACCCACCGGTCGAGGTGCCCGAGTCAGGCACCCGCGCCGAGAAGACGTCCGTGATGACACAGGCGCTGGCCGACGCCTTCGCCTCGGGGATCGCCGACCATCCGGAGGACTGGCACATGCTGCAGCGCCTGTGGCTCGCGGACCTCGATCCAGCGAAGGGATCCACGTGAGGATCGGCATCGTCTGCCCGTACTCCTGGGACGTACCGGGCGGCGTCCAGTTCCATATCCGGGACCTGGCCGAATACTTCATCCGCCTCGGCCACGAGGTGTCCGTCCTCGCCCCGGCGGACGACGACACCCCGCTGCCGCCGTACGTCGTCTCGGCCGGGCGCGCGGTGCCGGTGCCGTACAACGGCTCCGTGGCCCGGCTGAACTTCGGCTTCCTCTCGGCGGCCCGGGTACGCCGGTGGCTGCACGACGGCGCGTTCGACGTGATCCACATCCACGAGCCGACCTCACCCTCGCTGGGCCTGCTGACCTGCTGGGCGGCGCAGGGGCCGATCGTCGCCACGTTCCACACGTCCAACCCGCGCTCCCGCGCCATGATCGCCGCGTACTCGATCCTCCAGGCCGCCCTGGAGAAGATCAGCGCGCGGATCGCGGTGAGCGAGTACGCCCGCCGCACGCTGGTGGAGCACCTCGGCGGCGACGCGGTCGTGATCCCCAACGGCGTCGACGTCGACTTCTTCGCCGAGGCCGAGCCCAAGGCCGAGTGGCAGGGCGACACCATCGGCTTCATCGGGCGCATCGACGAGCCCCGCAAGGGCCTGCCGGTGCTCATGAAGGCCCTGCCGAAGATCCTCGCGGCGCGCCCGCAGACCCGGCTGCTGGTCGCGGGGCGCGGGGACGAGGTGGAGGCGGTGGAGACCCTCCCGGCCGAACTGCGCACCCGCGTGGAGTTCCTCGGCATGGTCAGCGACGAGGACAAGGCACGCTTCCTGCGCAGCGTCGACCTGTACGTCGCGCCCAACACCGGCGGCGAGAGCTTCGGCATCATCCTGGTCGAGGCCATGTCCGCCGGCGCCCCCGTCCTCGCCTCCGACCTGGACGCCTTCGCGCAGGTCCTGGACCGGGGCGCGGCCGGCGAACTGTTCCCGAACGAGGACGCCGACGCCCTCGCCGACGCGGCCGTCCGGCTGCTGGCGGACCCGGACCGCCTCGCGGAGCTGCGCGAGCGGGGCAGCGCCCATGTGCGGCGCTTCGACTGGTCGACCGTCGGCGCGGACATCCTGTCCGTCTACGAGACGGTGACGGCGGGCGCGGCGGCGGTGGCCGAGGACGACCGGGTGACGGGGCTGCGGGCCAGACTGGGGTTCGCCCGGGACTGAGGCCGGACGGACAGATTCCTGTCGCCGACCGGCACCGCGGCGGCCTCGTACGCCGCGGTGCCGGTCGGCGAAGCCCGCGACGGCCGAGCCGCGAAGCCCGCCACCGCCGAGCCGCAGGGCGGCTCGGCCGGGGCGGGGTGAACCGGGAGGCCGGTGCGGCCGCTAGCCTTGCCGCCCGTGACCACCACTCTCATCTGGATCGCCGTCGCCCTGGTCGCGATCGGGCTGTATCTGAGCTGGACCGCCGGCCGGCTCGACCGTCTCCACGCCCGGATCGACGCCGCCCGGGCCGCTCTGGACGCGCAGCTGCTGCGCCGGGCCTCGGTGGCGCAGGAACTGGCGACCTCGGGGGTCCTGGACCCGGCCGCCTCGATCGTGCTCTACGAGGCCGCGCACGCCGCCCGTCAGGCGGAGGAGGAACAGCGGGAGGTCGCCGAGAGCGAACTGAGCCAGGCGCTGCGGGCCGTCTTCGCGGAGGCCCAGCAGCTGGAGGCGGTGCGGGAGGCACCCGGGGGAGAGGAGGCCGCGACCGAGCTCGTACAGGCGGTGCGGCGCGTCCCCATGGCCCGCCGCTTCCACAACGACGCCGTACGCGCCGCTCGCGCGCTGCGCCGCCATCGCAAGGTCCGCTGGTTCCGCCTGGCGGGCCACGCGCCGTTCCCGATGGCCTTCGAGATGGACGACGAGCCACCGGCCGCGCTGGCCGACCGTGCGGGCTCCTGACGGCGGGACATCCCGCCGCCGCAGGGCGAAAACAATCCACCGGCTTCCCATTGGCCCTTGCTGTGGCCTGGTCCTCTCACGTTTCCTCGGTGCTGCACAAAACCCCTCTTTCCCAGCAGTGAGGTCACCCGTGTCCATCTCCGAAAACCAGGCTCCCGAGACCGGCACCGCCCGTGTGAAGCGCGGCATGGCCGAGCAGCTCAAGGGCGGCGTCATCATGGACGTCGTCACGCCGGAGCAGGCGAAGATCGCCGAGGACGCGGGCGCCGTCGCCGTCATGGCCCTGGAGCGGGTCCCGGCCGACATCCGCAAGGACGGCGGCGTGGCCCGCATGTCCGACCCGGACATGATCGAGGGGATCATCGAAGCCGTCTCCATCCCGGTCATGGCCAAGTCCCGCATCGGCCACTTCGTGGAGGCCCAGGTCCTGCAGTCCCTCGGCGTCGACTACATCGACGAGTCCGAGGTCCTCACCCCGGCCGACGAGGTCAACCACAGCGACAAGTTCGCCTTCACCACCCCCTTCGTCTGCGGCGCCACCAACCTGGGCGAGGCCCTGCGCCGCATCGCCGAGGGTGCCGCGATGATCCGCTCCAAGGGCGAGGCCGGCACCGGCAACGTCGTCGAGGCCGTCCGCCACCTGCGCCAGATCAAGAACGAGATCGCCCGCCTGCGCGGCTACGACAACAACGAGCTGTACGCCGCCGCCAAGGACCTGCGCGCCCCCTACGAGCTGGTCAAGGAGGTCTCCGAGCTGGGCAAGCTGCCGGTCGTGCTGTTCTCCGCGGGCGGTGTCGCCACCCCGGCCGACGCGGCCCTGATGCGCCAGCTCGGCGCCGAGGGCGTCTTCGTCGGCTCCGGCATCTTCAAGTCCGGCGACCCGGCCAAGCGCGCCGCCGCCATCGTGAAGGCCACCACCTTCTACGACGACCCGAAGATCGTCGCCGACGCGTCCCGCAACCTCGGCGAGGCCATGGTCGGCATCAACTGCGACACCCTCCCCGAGACCGAGCGCTACGCCAACCGCGGCTGGTAAGGCACAGGAACCCATGAGCGACACCCCCGTCATAGGCGTCCTGGCCCTCCAGGGCGACGTACGGGAGCACCTCGTCGCCCTGGCCGCGGCAGATGCCGTGGCCAGGCCGGTGCGGCGCCCCGAAGAGCTCGCCGAGGTGGACGGCCTCGTCATCCCCGGCGGCGAGTCCACCACCATCTCGAAGCTGGCCGTCCTGTTCGGCCTGATGGACCCGCTCCGCGCACGTGTGCGTGACGGCCTGCCCGTCTACGGCACCTGCGCCGGCATGATCATGCTCGCCGACAAGATCCTCGACCCGCGCTCGGGCCAGGAGACCATCGGCAGCATCGACATGATCGTGCGCCGCAACGCCTTCGGCCGGCAGAACGAGTCCTTCGAGGCGGCCGTCGACGTCGAGGGCGTCGACGGCGCCCCGGTGGAGGGCGTCTTCATCCGCGCCCCCTGGGTCGAGTCCGTCGGCGCCGCGGCCGAGGTGCTCGCCGAGCACGACGGTCATATCGTCGCGGTCCGTCAGGGCATGGCTCTGGCCACGTCGTTCCACCCGGAACTGACCGGCGACCACCGTGTGCACGGCCTGTTCGTGGACATGGTGTGCGCGAACCGTACAGCCGAGTCCTTGTAGGATTCCTGCGTTCGTTGCTGAGATGGGTTACGCGAAGGAGACAGGCAGATGTCCGGCCACTCTAAATGGGCCACGACCAAGCACAAGAAGGCCGTCATCGATGCCAAGCGTGGCAAGCTCTTCGCGAAGCTGATCAAGAACATCGAGGTCGCGGCGCGCATGGGCGGCGTCGACCTCGAAGGAAACCCGACGCTCTACGACGCCGTCCAGAAGGCGAAGAAGCAGTCGGTTCCGAACAAGAACATCGACTCCGCGATCAAGCGCGGTGGCGGTCTCGAAGCCGGCGGCGCCGACTACGAGACGATCATGTACGAGGGCTACGGCCCGAACGGCGTCGCGGTGCTCATCGAGTGCCTCACCGACAACCGCAACCGCGCCGCCTCCGACGTCCGCGTCGCGATGACCCGCAACGGCGGCAACATGGCCGACCCGGGCTCCGTGTCGTACATGTTCAGCCGCAAGGGCGTCGTCATCGTCCCCAAGGGTGAGCTGGCCGAGGACGACGTCCTGGGCGCCGTCCTGGACGCGGGCGCCGAGGAGGTCAACGACCTCGGTGAGTCCTTCGAGGTCATCAGCGAGGCCACCGACCTGGTCGCGGTCCGCACCGCCCTCCAGGAAGCCGGCATCGACTACGACTCCGCCGACTCGAGCTTCGTGCCGTCCGTCCAGGTCGAGCTGGACGAGGAAGGCGCCAAGAAGATCTTCAAGCTGATCGACGCGCTCGAGGACAGCGACGACGTGCAGAACGTCTTCGCCAACTTCGACGTCAGCGACGAGATCATGGAGAAGGTCGACGCGTAACGCCGCCGCGGGCTTCAAGGGCTGCACGGGCCGACGGGACATCCCGTCGGCCCGTCGCGTTGAACGGGAGCCGGTGCGGGCGTCGGTGCGGGGCGTTGTCGGTGGCACCCGATAGCCTGCACAAACAGGCGATCGAAATCGAAGGGGAGGGCGCGCGTGCGCGTGCTGGGGGTGGACCCGGGACTGACCCGGTGCGGTGTCGGCGTGGTCGAGGGCGTCGCCGGACGGCCGCTCACGATGGTCGGTGTCGGCGTCGTCCGGACACCGGCGGACGCCGACCTCGGCCACCGTCTCGTCGCCGTCGAGCAGGGCATCGAACAGTGGCTGGACGAGCACCGGCCGGAGTTCGTCGCCGTGGAGCGCGTCTTCAGCCAGCACAACGTCCGTACGGTGATGGGCACCGCCCAGGCCAGCGCCGTCGCCATACTGTGCGCCTCACGTCGCGGGATCCCCGTGGCGCTGCACACCCCGAGCGAGGTCAAGGCCGCCGTCACCGGCAGCGGCCGGGCCGACAAGGCCCAGGTGGGCGCGATGGTGACCCGTCTGCTCCGGCTCAGCGCACCGCCCAAGCCCGCCGACGCGGCCGACGCCCTCGCCCTCGCCATCTGCCACATCTGGCGCGCCCCCGCGCAGAACCGACTCCAGCAGGCCGTCGCCCTGCACACAGCCAAGGCACCGAAAGGCCGTACGACATGATCGCCTTCGTCAGCGGCTCGGTCGCCGCCCTCGCCCCCGATGCCGCGGTCGTGGAGGTCGGCGGCGTCGGCATGGCAGTGCAGTGCACGCCGAACACCCTGTCCACGCTCCGCGTCGGCCGGCCCGCCAAGCTGCACACCTCCCTCGTCGTACGGGAGGACTCACTGACCCTGTACGGCTTCGCGGACGACGACGAGCGGCAGACCTTCGAGCTGCTCCAGACGGCGAGCGGCGTGGGACCGAGACTCGCCCAGGCGATGCTGGCCGTCCACACCCCGGACGCTCTGCGACGGGCGGTCGCCACCGCCGACGAGAAGGCGCTCACCGCCGTTCCGGGCATCGGCAAGAAGGGCGCCCAGAAGCTGCTCCTGGAGCTGAAGGACCGGCTCGGCGCTCCGGTCGGCGCCCCGGCGGTCGGTGCGCCCGTCAGCGCCGGCTGGCGCGACCAGCTGCACGCGGCCCTGATCGGCCTCGGATACGCGACCCGGGAGGCCGACGAGGCCGTGACCGCCGTGGCTCCGCAGGCCGAGGCCGCCGAGGGCGCTCCGCAGGTCGGCCAGCTGCTGAAGGCCGCCCTCCAGACCCTGAACCGCGCCCGCTGAACCCCCACACCCCGAGGCACATCATGAACTGGGACGACACGACCGACGCCCCCGCCGCCGAGCGGCTCGTCGGCGCGGCAGCCGACGGTGAGGACCAGGCTGTCGAGGCCGCCCTGCGCCCCAAGGACCTGGACGAGTTCATCGGCCAGGAGAAGGTCCGCGAGCAGCTCGACCTCGTCCTGCGCGCCGCCCGCGCGCGTGGCGCCACCGCCGACCACGTGCTGCTCTCCGGCGCCCCCGGCCTCGGCAAGACCACCCTGTCGATGATCATCGCGGCCGAGATGGGCGCCCCCATCCGCATCACGTCGGGCCCGGCCATCCAGCACGCCGGCGACCTCGCGGCGATCCTCTCCTCCCTCCAGGAGGGCGAGGTCCTCTTCCTCGACGAGATCCACCGCATGTCCCGGCCCGCCGAGGAGATGCTGTACATGGCGATGGAGGACTTCCGCGTCGACGTCATCGTCGGCAAGGGCCCGGGAGCCACCGCCATCCCCCTGGAACTGCCCCCGTTCACGCTGGTCGGCGCCACCACGCGCGCGGGGTTGCTGCCGCCCCCGCTGCGCGACCGCTTCGGCTTCACCGCCCACATGGAGTTCTACGAACCGGCCGAACTGGAGCGGGTCATCCACCGCTCGGCCCACCTCCTGGAGCTCGAAGTCGTGCCGGAGGGCGCCGCCGAGATCGCCGGCCGCTCCCGCGGCACCCCCCGTATCGCCAACCGCCTGCTGCGCCGCGTCCGGGACTACGCCCAGGTCAAGGCCGACGGACTGATCACCAAGGACATCGCGGCGGCCGCCCTCGCCGTCTACGAGGTGGACGAGCGAGGCCTCGACCGCCTCGACCGCGGTGTGCTGGAAGCCCTTCTCAAGCTGTTCGGCGGCGGCCCCGTCGGCCTGTCCACGCTCTCTGTCGCGGTGGGGGAGGAGCGTGAGACGGTGGAAGAGGTCGCCGAGCCCTTCCTGGTACGGGAGGGCCTGCTGGCCCGCACCCCGCGCGGCCGGGTCGCCACGCCTGCCGCATGGGCGCATCTCGGCCTCACCCCGCCCAGCAGCCAAACCGGTGGAAACGGACAACAGGACCTGTTCGGGGCGTGACGGCGCCGTCACGGCTCCGGGACGGCGAGGCCAGTGGCCGCGGCAGGAACCCCGGTGCCATGCTGAGCGTTGTTCCATGCGCGCGGACTCGCTTAGACTCCGCCGATGCCGTCTTTGTCGGCGGCGTACATACCCCCAACCATCTGGCCGCTCACAGCGCGGTCGTGTGAAGGAAGTACCGACCGTGAGTCTCCTGACCCTCCTCCCGTTCATTGTGCTCATCGGGGCCATGTTCCTCATGACCCGGTCGGCCAAGAAGAAGCAGCAGCAGGCCGTGGACATGCGGAACCAGATGCAGCCCGGCAGCGGCATCCGCACCATCGGGGGCATCTACGCCACGGTCAAGGAGGTGAACGAGGACACCGTCCTGGTCGACGCCGGCCCGGGTGTCGAGCTCCTCTTCGCCAAGAACGCCATCGGTGCCGTCCTCTCCGACGACGAGTACAACCGCGTCGTCCACGGTATCGAGCACGACCTCAAGTCCGACGCCGACCTCGTCCCGGACGACGCCTCCTCCCTCACCGAGACCGACGACTCCGCCGCCGACGCAGGCGCTGACGACAAGTCCGTCGACCTCGGCAAGAAGGACGCGGCCGACGAGCCGGCCGGCGACGACGCCCAGGCCGACGACACCTCGGCCGCCGAGTCGAAGACGGACGCAGAGCCGAAGAAGACCGACGGCGGCTCCGAGGCGAAGTAGTCGTTTCCCGGGGTGGGGGGGGCCCGGGCCCCCCCCCCCCCCCCCCCCCCCCCCCCCCCGCCGCCCCCCCCCCCCGCCCGGGCCCCCCCCCCGCCCCCCCGC
>NZ_JBITGX010000007.1:0-160759 GCF_044457425.1 Streptomyces sp. NPDC050546 | reverse complement strand
GTCACCTGCACCGCTTGCGTGCGCCGTGTAGCTGTCGGCCGTGGCCGATGCCATCACTGCGCGGGGGGGGGCGGGGGCGGGTGGGGGGGCGGGGGGGGGGGGGCCCCCCCCCCCCCCCACCCCGGGACACGCCCAGCTCGCACGGAGTCCCGACACCATGTCATGGCCGCCCGTCCGCCGATCCGGAGCGAGGTGGCCCGAGAGGGAGTACGAGAAGGTGGCCACACCTAAAAAGGGCCGAAGCGCGAGCGCCAAGAGCAAGCCGGGGCGCTCGCTGGTCCTGATCCTGATCGCCCTCGTGGCGCTCACCGGTGGGATGTTCGCCTCGGGGCACACGAAACCGCGTCTCGGTATCGACCTGGCGGGCGGTACGAGCATCACGCTCCGCGCGGTCCCCGAGGCCGGCAACGAGTCGGCGATCAATCAGACCAACATGAACACGGCGGTCTCCATCATGGAGCGCCGTGTCAACGGTCTGGGCGTCTCCGAGTCCGAGGTCCAGACGCAGGGCCGGGAAAACATCATCGTCAACATTCCCAAGGGCACCAACTCGGAGCAGGCCCGCAAGCAGGTCGGCACCACCGCCAAGCTGTACTTCCGCCCGGTCCTCACCACCGAGGTCTCCGGCGGCGCCGGCAAGGCCAGCCCTTCGCCGAACCCCTCCGGAAGCCCGTCGGACAAGCCGTCCGGCAAGGCCACCGACAAGCCCGAGGCCACCGACAAGAACTCCGCCTCCCCGTCGGCGAGCCCGACGACGCAGGGCCGCGCGGTCACGGACGCGCTGAAGGCCGACGCGACGCCGTCCGCCGGCGCCTCGGACAAGGGCAAGGCCAGCCCCTCCCCGTCCGCCACCGGCGGCGCCTCCGGCGACGACGCGAGCAAGCTCCAGGAGCAGTACGCCAAGCTCGACTGCACCGACGAGAAGACCCGCTCCACCGTGGGCGACGGCGTCAAGGCCTCTGAGATGACCCTGGCCTGCGGCCAGAACTCGGGGGGCCAGTGGCAGAAGTACATCCTCGGCCCCGCCGCGGTCGACGGCACCGACGTCGACAAGGCCCAGGCGACCCTGAACACCCAGACCGGCGCCGGCTGGACGGTCCAGATGGACTTCACCGACGCGGGCGCCAAGAAGTTCGGCGAGATCACCGGCAAGCTGGCGCAGAACCAGCAGCCGCAGAACCAGTTCGCGATCGTCCTGGACGGCGACGTGGTCTCCGACCCGTCCGTCAGGCAGGCCCTGACCGGCGGCAACGCGGAGATCTCCGGCAACTTCACGCAGCAGTCCGCGCAGGAACTGTCCAACATGCTGAGCTACGGCGCGCTGCCACTGACCTTCAAGGTGGACAGCATGACGACCGTGACCGCCGCGCTGGGCGGTGACCAGTTGCAGGCCGGGCTGATCGCCGGCGCGATCGGTCTCGCGCTGGTCGTCATCTATCTGCTGGCCTACTACCGCGGCCTGTCGTTCATCGCGATCCTCTCGCTGCTGGTCTCTGCGGCCCTCACCTACACGCTCATGGCCCTGCTCGGCCCGGCCATCGGCTTCGCGCTGAACCTGCCGGCCGTGTGCGGCGCCATCGTCGCGATCGGCATCACCGCGGACTCGTTCATCGTGTACTTCGAACGTGTCCGTGACGAGATCCGCGAAGGCCGCTCCCTGCGCCCCGCCGTCGAGCGGGCCTGGCCGCGCGCCCGGCGCACCATCCTGGTCTCCGACTTCGTGTCGTTCCTCGCCGCCGCGGTGCTCTTCGCCGTCACCGTCGGCAAGGTCCAGGGCTTCGCGTTCACGCTCGGTCTGACGACCCTGCTCGACGTGGTCGTCGTGTTCCTCTTCACCAAGCCGCTGCTGACCCTGATGGCCCGTCGCCCGTTCTTCGCGAACGGCCACAAGTGGTCCGGTCTCGACCCCAAGAGCCTGGGCGCCCAGCCGCCGCTGCGTCGTACTCGCCGCCCCGCCGCCCCTGCCGACCCGAAGGAGGCCTGAGATGTCGAAACTCGGCAACCTCGGCGCCCGACTGCACCGCGGCGAGGTCGGCTACGACTTCGTCAAGAACCGCAAGATCTGGTACGGCGTCTCGATCCTGATCACCATCCTGGCCGTGGCGGGCCTGGCGGTGCGCGGCCTGAACATGGGCATCGAGTTCCAGGGCGGCGCCGTCTTCACCACTCCGAAGAACACCAGCGCCTCGGTGTCCCAGGCCGAGGCGTACGCGGAGGATGCCTCCGGCCACGACGCGATCGTCCAGAAGCTCGGCGACGGCACTCTTCGTATCCAGGTCGCGGGCATCGACACCGACGCGGCAAACAAGATCAAGAACACGCTCGCCGGCGATTTCAAGATCGACACGGAGCAGATCAACGCCGAACTGGTCGGCCCCAGCTGGGGTGAGCAGATCGCCAACAAGGCCTGGCAGGGCCTCGGCATCTTCCTGGTCCTCGTGGTGATCTATCTGGCGATCGCCTTCGAGTGGCGCATGGCCATCGCCGCCTTCGTCGCACTGATCCACGACATCACCATCACGGTCGGCATCTACGCCCTCGTCGGCTTCGAGGTCACGCCCGGCACGGTGATCGGTCTGCTCACGATCCTCGGCTACTCGCTCTACGACACGGTCGTGGTCTTCGACAGCCTCAAGGAACAGACCAAGGACATCACCAAGCAGACCCGCTGGACCTACAGCGACGTCGCCAACCGCTCGATCAACAGCACCCTGGTCCGCTCCATCAACACCACGGTGGTCGCCCTGCTGCCCGTCGCGGGCCTGCTGTTCATCGGTGGCGGTGTCCTCGGCGCCGGCATGCTCAACGACATCTCGCTGTCGCTGTTCGTCGGTCTCGCCGCCGGTGCGTACTCCTCGATCTTCATCGCCACGCCGCTCGTCGCCGACCTCAAGGAGCGCGAGCCACAGATGAAGGCCCTGAAGAAGCGCGTCCTGGCCAAGCGGGCCAAGGGCGAGACGCCTGAGACGGAGACCGGGGACGAGGCCTACGCCGACGAGCCCGAGGACGTCGCTCCGGCTGTCGTCGGGCCGCGCAACCAGCCCGCGTCCCGCACTCGCGGCCGGGGCCGCCCCTCGGGGAAGCGCCGATGACCGACATCAAGGAACTGCTGCTCAGCCGCATCAGGGACGTGGCCGACTACCCGGAGCCGGGTGTGATGTTCAAGGACATCACCCCGCTCCTGGCGGACCCGGCGGCGTTCACCGCGCTCACCGACGCCCTCGCCGAGATCGCCGAGAGTGCCGGCGCCACCAAGATCGTCGGTCTTGAGGCCCGCGGCTTCATCCTCGGCGCCCCGGTCGCCGTCCGCGCCGGCCTCGGCTTCATCCCCGTACGCAAGGCGGGCAAGCTCCCCGGAGCCACCCTCGGCCAGGCCTACGACCTGGAGTACGGCTCGGCCGAGATCGAGGTGCACGCCGAGGACCTGGTCGCCGACGACCGCGTCCTGATCGTCGACGACGTCCTCGCCACCGGCGGTACCGCCGAGGCCTCGGTCCAGCTCATCCGCCGGGCCGGCGCCGAGGTCGCCGGTCTCGCCGTCCTCATGGAGCTCGGTTTCCTCGACGGCCGGGCCCGTCTGGAGCCGGCACTGCGCGGTGCGCCGCTGGAGGCCCTGCTCACGGTCTGACAAGCCACAGCAGCCCGGTGGACACCGGCACGACACCGCGGAGGCGGGCCCGGAGGAATCCGGTGCCCGCCTCTCACGTTCCCGGGGTAGACGGTCCTCACATTGGCCTGAAGGCGATCCTGGGGCACAGGATCGCTACCATGGGGTCTCCGGAGCCTGACCGGGGGACCCGGAACGCGCACGAGGAGCCCTCTTGTCAGACGAGGCCCAGCACCTGACCGCCGCCAAGCCCGAGTCCGCCTCGGCAGCGGCCAAGCCCGCGCCGAACGCGCCGCACGCGAAGAACGACACCCGCGGGCCGGTCGAGCATGCCCAGTCGGCGCCCGTCGACAAGACCGCCGAGCAGTCGCGTCCCAAGCCGGCCCCTCCCGCGGTGCGCCAGGCCGGGGGCCAGCCCGCCCGCACCGGCTCCTCCAACCGCGTCCGTGCCCGCCTCGCCCGCCTCGGCGTCCAGCGCGCCAACCCGTACAACCCGGTGCTGGAGCCGCTGCTGCGGATAGTGCGCAGCAACGACCCGAAGATCGAGACCGCCACGCTCCGCCAGATCGAGAAGGCCTACCAGGTCGCCGAGCGCTGGCACCGCGGCCAGAAGCGCAAGAGCGGCGACCCGTACATCACGCACCCCCTCGCCGTGACGACCATCCTCGCCGAGCTGGGCATGGATCCCGCCACGCTGATGGCGGGCCTGCTGCACGACACGGTCGAGGACACCGAGTACGGCCTGGACGACCTGCGCCGTGACTTCGGCGACGTCGTCACCCTCCTCGTCGACGGCGTCACCAAGCTGGACAAGGTCAAGTTCGGCGAGGCGGCCCAGGCCGAGACCGTGCGCAAGATGGTCGTCGCCATGGCCAAGGACCCGCGCGTCCTGGTCATCAAGCTCGCCGACCGCCTGCACAACATGCGCACCATGCGTTACCTCAAGCGCGAGAAGCAGGAGAAGAAGGCGCGCGAGACCCTGGAGATCTACGCGCCGCTCGCCCATCGCCTCGGCATGAACACCATCAAGTGGGAACTGGAGGACCTCGCCTTCGCGATCCTCTACCCCAAGATGTACGACGAGATCGTACGGCTGGTGGCCGAGCGGGCACCGAAGCGTGACGAGTACCTGGCCATCGTCACCGACGAGGTCCAGCAGGACCTGCGGGCGGCCCGCATCAAGGCGACCGTGACCGGCCGCCCCAAGCACTACTACAGCGTCTACCAGAAGATGATCGTCCGCGGCCGTGACTTCGCGGAGATCTACGACCTGGTGGGCATCCGCGTCCTCGTGGACACCGTCCGCGACTGCTACGCGGCCCTCGGCACGGTGCACGCGCGATGGAATCCGGTCCCCGGCCGGTTCAAGGACTACATCGCGATGCCCAAGTTCAACATGTACCAGTCGCTGCATACGACGGTGATCGGCCCCGGCGGCAAGCCCGTCGAGCTGCAGATCCGCACCTTCGACATGCACCGCCGCGCCGAGTACGGCATCGCCGCGCACTGGAAGTACAAGCAGGAGGCCGTCGCCGGCGCCTCGAAGGTACGCACCGACGCCCCCAAGTCGTCCGGCAAGAGCAAGGACGACCACCTGAACGACATGGCCTGGCTGCGCCAGCTCCTGGACTGGCAGAAGGAGACCGAGGACCCGGGCGAGTTCCTGGAGTCCCTGCGCTTCGACCTCTCCCGCAACGAGGTCTTCGTCTTCACCCCCAAGGGCGACGTCATAGCGCTCCCCGCCAGCGCCACCCCGGTGGACTTCGCGTACGCGGTCCACACCGAGGTCGGCCACCGCACCATCGGTGCCCGGGTGAACGGCCGCCTGGTGCCGCTCGAATCCACCCTCGACAACGGCGACCTCGTCGAGGTCTTCACCTCCAAGGCGGCAGGCGCCGGCCCCTCCCGCGACTGGCTCGGCTTCGTCAAGTCTCCGCGCGCCCGCAACAAGATCCGGGCCTGGTTCTCCAAGGAGCGCCGCGACGAGGCGATCGAGCAGGGCAAGGACGCCATCGTCCGCGCGATGCGCAAGCAGAACCTGCCCATCCAGCGCATCCTGACCGGCGACTCCCTGGTGACCCTCGCGCACGAGATGCGCTACGCGGACATCTCCGCGCTGTACGCGGCGATCGGCGAGGGCCATGTCTCCGCGCAGAACATCGTGCAGAAGCTGGTCCAGGCCCTCGGCGGCGAGGAGGCCGCCACCGAGGAGATCGACGAGTCGGTCCCGCCGGCCCGCGGACGCAGCCGCAAACGCCGCTCCAGCGCCGACCCGGGCGTCGTCGTGAAGGGCGTCGAAGACGTGTGGGTCAAACTGGCCCGCTGCTGTACGCCCGTACCCGGCGACCCCATCATCGGCTTCGTGACCCGCGGTAGTGGTGTATCGGTTCACCGCAACGACTGCGTGAACGTGGAGTCACTGTCCCGCGAGCCCGAGCGCATCCTCGAGGTCGAGTGGGCGCCCACCCAGTCCTCGGTCTTCCTGGTCGCCATCCAGGTCGAGGCCCTGGACCGCTCCCGGCTGCTGTCGGACGTCACCCGCGTGCTGTCCGACCAGCACGTCAACATCCTCTCCGCGGCCGTCCAGACCTCCCGCGACCGCGTCGCCACCTCCCGCTTCACCTTCGAGATGGGCGACCCGAAGCATCTCGGCCATGTGCTGAAGGCGGTCCGGGGCGTGGAGGGCGTCTACGACGTGTACCGGGTGACGTCGGCGCGCAGCAGGTCATAGGGACCACGCGAAAGGGGGCTCCCGTACCGCACAGGTACGGGAGCCCCCTTTCGAGGTGCTGATTCAGCCGCCGAACTCCTGCAGGCCCTTCTGCGCCTGGTCCAGCAGCGCCTGGCGGCCCTCGAGCTCACGCTCGAGCTTGTCGGCCCTGGAGTTGTTGCCCTGGGCGCGGGCCTGCTCGATCTGGCCCCGCAGCTTGTCCACCGCGGCCTGGAGCTGGCCGGTCAGACCCTCGGCACGCGCGCGTGCCTCCGGGTTCGTCCGGCGCCACTCGGCCTCCTCGGACTCCTGGAGGGCACGCTCGACAGCGTGCATCCGGCCCTCGACCTTGGGCCGGGCGTCGCGCGGCACATGGCCGATGGCCTCCCAGCGCTCGTTGACGGAACGGAACGCGGCCCGGGCCGCCTTCAGGTCCGTGACCGGCAGGAGCTTCTCGGCCTCCTCGGCCAGCTCCTCCTTGAGCTTCAGGTTCTCCGCCTGCTCGGCGTCCCGCTCGGCGAACACCGAGCTGCGGGCCGCGAAGAAGACGTCCTGGGCGCCGCGGAAGCGGTTCCACAGATCGTCCTCGTGCTCCCGCTGCGCACGGCCCGCGGCCTTCCACTCGGCCATCAGCTCGCGGTAGCGCGCGGCCGTCACACCCCAGTCCGTCGAGTTCGACAGCGCCTCGGCCTCGGAGACCAGCCGTTCCTTGGTCCGCCGTGCCTCCTCGCGCTGGGAGTCCAGCTGCGCGAAGTGCTGCTTGCGCCGCTTGGAGAACGCCGACCGCGCGTGCGAGAACCGGTGCCACAGGTCGTCGTCGGACTTGCGGTCCAGGCGCGGCAGGCCCTTCCAGGTGTCCACCAGGGCCCGCAGCCGCTCACCGGCCGCCCGCCACTGGTCGGACTGCGACAGCTCCTCCGCCTCGGCGACCAGCGCCTCCTTGGACTTGCGTGCCTCGTCGGACTGCTTCGCCCGCTGCGCCTTGCGCTCCTCGCGGCGCGCCTCCACCTGCTCCACGAGCTTGTCCAGCCGGACCCGAAGGGCGTCCAGGTCGCCCACCACGTGGTGCGCGTCGACCTGCTCCCGGATGTGGTCGATGGCGACCTGGGCGTCCTTGGCCGACAGGTCGGTGGTCTTCACTCGCTTCTCGAGGAGGCCGATCTCGACAACCAGGCCCTCGTACTTGCGCTCGAAATAGGCCAGCGCCTCCTCGGGGGAGCCTGCCTGCCAGGAACCGACGACCTGCTCGCCGTCGGCCGTACGCACGTACACGGTCCCCGTCTCGTCGACGCGGCCCCACGGGTCGCTGCTCACAGCGCCTCCTCCACATGATGCCTGCGAGGGGCCTCAGCACCCCCGGGCATCGTCCACAGTTTCGTCACGGCCAACATAGGCGACCGGCGGGGGGCGTGTCCGCATCCCGCGCGACCGAAATTTCGCAGTTGGGGGTCAGGATTTGGTGATCGTGGCCTTGTTGATCACGACCGTCGCGTTGGGCGCCGTGTTGCCCGTCTGAGGGTCGGGAGCCTCCGCTCCGGCCTTGGCGATCTTGGTCAGGACCTTCATGCCCGCCTCGGACACCGTACCGAACGGTGTGTAGTCGGGCGGCAGCTGACTGTCCTGGTAGACGAGGAAGAACTGACTGCCGCCGCTGTCCCGCCCCTGCTTCGTCTGGGCGCTGTACTGGTTCGCCATCGCGACCGTGCCCGCCGGGTACACCCCGCCCTTGAGGCTCTTGTCCTTGAGGTTCTCGTCCGGGATCGTGTAGCCGGGTCCGCCCATGCCGGTGCCCTGCGGGTCACCGCACTGCAGGACGTAGATCTGCTGGCTGGTGAGCCGGTGGCACTTGCTGTGGTCCAAGTACCCCTTGCCGAGAAGGTAGTTGAACGAGTTGACGGTGTGCGGCGCCGCCGACGCCTTCAGCGCGACGTCTATCTCACCGCACGTCGTGTCCAGCTTCATCGTGTACTTCGCCGACTCGTCGATCGACATCGCAGGTTCCTTCTTCCAGGTCTGCGACTCGACCTTGCCCGCGGCGGGCTTCTCGCACGGGTCCGGGGCCTTGCTGGGCGTGGCGCTCGGTGTGACGTCCGCGTTCGCGTTCTCCGTCTTGCCGTCGTCCTCGAACGGCTTGGTCAGGAAGACCGTCACGGAGAGCACCACGATCACGCCGAGAGCCGAGGCGATCACGGAGTTGCGGATACGGGCCTTGCGTCGAGCGTCCGTGCGTCGCTGCTGCTGCCGCAAGAACTTCTCCCGGGCGAGCTGACGCCGCCGCTGTTCCTGGCTGACCACCGGGTTCTCTCCTCATGGGTCTCGAACATCGACCGGTACGCGTGCGACCTGTGTGCCGACCGCCTGCGTGTGCCCCGTACCGTATATGGGTTCGCTGAGGAATCGGCAGCGCCGGTAGGCTCTGTCACCAGCCGCAGCCTCCCGTATCGACACAACGAAGGACGATCGTGCTCATTGCCGGGTTCCCCGCCGGGGCCTGGGGGACGAACTGCTATCTCGTCGCCCCCGCCGCCGGTGAGGAGTGCGTGATCATCGACCCCGGTCATCAGGCCGCCGACGGCGTCGAGGAAGCGATCAGAAAGCACCGTCTCAAGCCCGTCGCCGTCGTCCTCACCCACGGCCACATCGACCACGTGGCCTCGGTCGTCCCGGTGTGCGGCGCGCACGACGTGCCGGCCTGGATCCACCCAGACGACCGGTACATGATGAACGACCCCGAGAAGGGGATCGGCCGTTCCATCGGGATGCCGCTCCTGGGCGAGCTGACCGTGGGGGAGCCGGACGACGTCAAGGAGCTGGCCGACGGGGTGAAGCTGGAGTTGGCGGGCCTGGAGCTGTCCGTCGCGCACGCGCCCGGCCATACCAAGGGGTCGGTGACCTTCGGTATGCCCGAGGCGGCGGACATCCCGCCGATCCTGTTCTCGGGCGACCTGCTGTTCGCCGGCTCCATCGGACGCACCGACCTGCCCGGCGGTGACATGGCCGAGATGCTCGACTCGCTGGGCCGCGTGTGCCTGCCGCTCGACGACTCGACCGTGGTGCTGTCCGGCCACGGCCCCCAGACGACCATCGGCCAGGAGCGCGCCACCAATCCGTATCTGCGGCAGGTGGCCGCCGGCCAGGGAGCTCAGCCCGCTCCCCGACGAGGAATGTGACGAGACCTTCCGTGAGCACCTTCAAGGCCCCCAAGGGCACGTACGACCTGATCCCGCCGGACTCCGCGAAGTACCTGGCGGTCCGTGAGGCGATCGCCGCGCCGCTGCGGGACTCCGGCTACGGCTACATCGAGACGCCGGGCTTCGAGAACGTCGAGCTCTTCGCACGCGGTGTCGGCGAGTCGACGGACATCGTGACGAAGGAGATGTACGCCTTCGAGACCAAGGGCGGCGACAGGCTGGCCCTGCGCCCCGAAGGCACGGCCTCCGTCCTCCGTGCCGCGCTGGAGGCCAACCTGCACAAGGCGGGCAACCTCCCAGTCAAGCTCTGGTACTCCGGCTCGTACTACCGCTACGAGCGTCCGCAGAAGGGCCGCTACCGCCACTTCTCCCAGGTCGGTGCCGAGGCGATCGGTGCGGAGGACCCGGCGCTGGACGCCGAGCTGATCATCCTGGCCGACCAGGCGTACCGCTCGCTGGGCCTGAGCGACTTCCGGATCCTGCTCAACAGCCTGGGCGACCAGGAGTGCCGCCCGGTGTACCGGTCGGCGCTGCAGGACTTCCTGCGCGGCCTGGACCTGGACGAGGACACCCTGCGCCGGGCGGAGATCAACCCGCTGCGCGTCCTGGACGACAAGCGTGAGTCGGTCCAGAAGCAGCTGGGGGACGCCCCGCTGCTGCGCGACTACCTCTGCGACGCGTGCAAGGCGTACCACGAGGAGGTCCGCGAGCTGATCACGGCGGCGGGCGTCGCCTTCGAGGACGACGTCAAGCTGGTCCGCGGCCTGGACTACTACACCCGCACCACCTTCGAGTTCGTCCACGACGGCCTGGGCTCCCAGTCCGCGGTGGGCGGCGGCGGCCGTTACGACGGTCTCTCCGAGATGATCGGCGGCCCGGCCCTGCCGTCCGTCGGCTGGGCCCTCGGCGTCGACCGCACGGTCCTCGCCCTGGAGGCGGAGGGCGTCGAGCTCGAACTCCCCGCGACCACCAGCGTGTTCGCCGTCCCGCTCGGCGAGGAGGCCCGCCGGGTCCTGTTCGCCAAGGTCACGGAACTCCGCAAGAACGGCATCGCCGCGGACTTCTCCTACGGCTCCAAGGGCCTCAAGGGCGCCATGAAGAACGCCAACCGCAGCGGCGCCCGCTACACGGTCGTGGCGGGGGAGAGGGACCTCGCCGAGGGCGTCGTCCAGCTCAAGGACATGGAGTCGGGCGAGCAGACGGCGGTGGGCGTGAACGAGATCGTGGCGGAACTCGAGGCCCGGCTGGGCTGAGCCGCCGCTCACACCTGGGCGGCTTCGTCCCCTCCCTCCAGCCCGTCCGGCGTTTGAGGACGAGGCCGTTCAGGCCGAAGCGGGGTCTGGGGGGCGCAGCCCCCAGCGGGGTCGAAGGGGCGGAGCCCCTGGGGATGGGACGGGTAGGGGCGGCGGGGGCGAGGAATCCCTCAGTCCAGCAACCCGAACCGCATCGCGCACGTCACCGCCGCCGTCCGGTCGTCCACCCCCAGCTTGCCGAAGATCCGCAGCAGATACGTCTTCACCGTCGACTCGCCGATGAACAACCGGCGCCCGATCTCCGCGTTCGTGCACCCCTCGGCGACCAGCCGCAGCACGGCCGTCTCACGCTCCGACAGCCGCGGCCGCTCCGGCTTCGTCCGCAACTGGTCGACCAGCCGGGCCGCGACGGACGGCGCCAGCACCGTCTCCCCGCGGGCCGCCGCCCGTACGGCCTCCGCGAGTTCCGCACGCGGCAGGTCCTTCAGCAGATAGCCCGCCGCCCCGGCCTCCACCGCCCGCAGGATGTCCCGGTCGGTCTCGTACGTCGTCAGCACCACCACCCGGCACGGCAGCCCGGCCCGCGTCATCCGCACGATGGAGTCCACACCGCCACCACCCGGCATCCGCAGATCCATCAGCACGATGTCCGGCCGCAACTCCGCCGCCAGCGCCTCCGCCTGCGGACCGCTGGACGCGTCGGCGACGACCTCCAGGTCCGGCTCGGCACTGAGCATCGCCCGCAGCCCCTCCCGTACGACGGGATGGTCGTCGGCCAGGATGATCCGGATCACGGCATCTCCCTCCTCACGACCGGCAGCCGGACGATCACGGCCGTGCCGTCACCCGGGGCACTGCGCACCTCGGCGGTCCCGCCCACCTCGACGGCCCGGGCCCGCAACCCCGCGAGACCGTATCCGCCGCGGACCGCTGCCGGCTCAAAACCGCAGCCGTCGTCCCGCACGGACACCATGAGCGAATCGTCCCCGTACGCCAGCGACACGCCGACCGTCACCGAACTCCCCGCGTGCCTACGCGCGTTGGCCAGCGCCTCCTGGCAGGTGCGCAGCGCGACGACCTCGGGTCCGGCGGGCAGCATCCGCACCGGCCCGGTCACCTCCAGCCTCGCGTCATGGCGCGCGGCGAGCCGGTGCAGCGCGTCCGGCAGAGTCGCGCCCTCCAGGTCGGCGGGAGCGCCCCCGGCGACCAGGGCCCGGGCCTCGGCGAGGTTCTGCCGGGCCGTCTCGTCCATCAGCCGCAGATGGCGCCGTGCCTCGGGCAGGTCATGATCCAGCTCCGCCTCGACCGCCTGGACCAGCATCACCAGACTCGTGAACCCCTGCGCGAGCGTGTCGTGGATCTCCCGGGCCAGCCGCTCCCGCTCGGCCAGCGCCCCATGGGCCTCGGACAGCCGGCCGACCTCGTGCCGGCTCGCGTCCAGCTCCGCGATCAACTCGGCACGCTCCTGGCTCTGTTCGATGATCCGGATCGTCCAGCTGCCGAGCGCCACCGAGAACACCAGGGTGACCAGGCAGAAGAGGAGGTTGAAGACCACATCCCTCGTGTCGGGACGCCAGAGCAGCGCCCAGCCCGCCACGGGCACGAGGTTGATCCCGGCCACGGCCACCAGCGCCGACCGCAACCGCAGCGTCATGAAGCACTGCGGGATCAGCGCGAAGGCCAGCAGCCGCGTCTCACCGGCGAGTACCGCCGAAGGCAGGAACAGCGCCGACGCGGCCCCCAGGTAGCCGATCGCCCGCCGCTGGTCGGGCGGATCGCCCTGGATCAGACCACGCCCCACCCCCACGTACAGCGGGACCAGCGGGACGAGCAGCGCCGCGGCGATCGCACGGACCGGCCAGCCGGGATGCTCCGCGGCCAGCACATAGGCCACGGTGACGACCCAGATGAGCGCGAAGTACGTGTCCCAGAGCCGGAACGAGCGCTCCCAGGTGTAGGCGCTGCCGGCATCCGCCGCATCGCTCATCCCTCGCGCCGGTCCTTCCAGCGGAACGTCAGCAGGCACAGCGCCAATCCTCCGACGCACCACGCGGCGAGCACCAGAGCCACGCGTCCGAGTTCCCAACTCCCCGCCTGCTCCAGCACCTGCGCCGACTCCGGCAGGAACACGCCGCGCAGCCCCTGGCACATCCACTTCAGCGGGAACAGCGCACCGACGGTCAGCATCCAGTCCGGGATGGTGCCGATGGCGATGTACACCCCGGAGATGAACTGCAGCACCAGGAACGGCAGGACGACCACGGAACTGGCACTGTTCGCGGACTTCGGCACCGAGCTGATCGCGATGCCGAGCAGGGCGCACGCCGTGATCCCCAGCACGAAGATCCACGCCAGGTCGAACCAGTGGCCCGCGTCCGAGGGCAGGGCAACGTCGTAGAAGGCGGTGCCGATCGCGAGGAGGATCACCGTCTCCAGCAGACCCGTGAAAAGAACCAGCCAGATCTTGCCGAGGAAGTAGGCCGTCGGCGGCATCGGCGTGCCGCGCAGGCGGCGCAGCACCTTGTCCTGCCGCTCGACGGCGATCGAGATGCCGAGCGCCTGGAAACTCGTCGACATGATGCCGGCGGCCATCATCGCCGGGACGTACAACTGTGAGGCGGTGATGCCCGCCCCCTCCACGTCGTCCTTGAAGATCGAGGCGAACAGGAACAGGAAGACAACCGGGAAGGCGAAGGTGAACACCACCTGGTCGCGCTGCCGGAAGAACTGCCTGATCTCCAGGGCACCTCGCCCCAGCCCGAGCCCCCAGACCCCTGGCAGCCGCTCGCCACCGACCTCACCGCGTTCCCGTACGACGGTCGCGGTCATCCCAGCTCCTCCTGACCGGTGAGCCGGAGATAGACGTCCTCCAGCGTGGGGCGGCTCACCGTCAGCCCCGGGATCTCGCCGTCGAAGCGGTGCAGGAGCCCGGCGATCGTGCGGGTCGGCGTCTCGGTGCGCGCGACGCGCGGCGTGCCGTCCGGCTCCGTCCACTCGACCACGGCCTCGGTGCCGAACCGCTCCCGCAGCGCCCCGGGCTCGCCCTCGGCGACGATCCGGCCCTTGGCGACGATGGCCAGCCGGTGGGCGAGGGCCTCCGCCTCCTCCAGGTAATGGGTGGTCAGCAGGATCGTCGTGCCGTCGTCGGCCAGGGCGCGGATCAGCGACCAGAACTGCCGCCTGGCCGCCGGGTCGAAGCCGGTCGTCGGCTCGTCCAGGAGCAGCAGGTCCGGGCCGCCGATCACGCCGAGCGCCACATCCAGGCGCCTGCGCTGACCGCCCGACAGCGCCTTGATCCGGCTGTCCGCCTTCGCCTCCAGACCGACCAGGCCGATGACCTCCTCGGGGTCGCGCGGCCGCGGGTAGTAGCGGGCGAAGTGCCGCACGGTCTCCCGGACCGTCAACTCGGCGGGCGCGGATTCGTCCTGCCAGACGATTCCGACGCGTGAGCGCCACGCGCGCGTTGCGGTCGCCGGGTCCGACCCGAGCACGGACACCTCGCCCGCGTCCCGGGCCCGGTTGCCCTGGAGGATCTCCACCGTGGTGCTCTTGCCCGCGCCGTTCGGCCCGAGCAGGCCGAACACCTCGCCGCGCCGGATGCCCAGATCGACGCCGTCCAGGGCGGTCACGTCCCCGTAGCGCTTGCACAGCCCTCGCACGTCCACGGCGAGGTCGTACCCGTGTGCTGTCATGTCACGATCATCGGCCGGAACCGAGCGCTCAGGGCCGACCGTGCGGACATGCTTATGTCCACTGAACGGTGGACAGAGGCCCGTGTGCGGCACAATGGCCATGCCCGAAGATGGTCAGGCCTCAAGCGACGGAATCGGCGTGATGAGCAAGACGACAGTCAAGGACGTCTCCATGGAGCCCGAGACGGAGCGCGCCGCGACCGCGCCCCGCACCGAGGGCGGCAGCCGGGCCCTCGCCCTGCTGCTGGTGATCACCGGCGCGGCCGGACTGCTCGCCGCCTGGGTCATCACGATCGACAAGTTCAAGCTCCTCGAGGCCAAGGTCGAGGGCAAGACGTTCACACCCGGCTGCAGCCTCAACCCCGTCGTCTCCTGCGGCAGCGTCATGGAGAGCAAGCAGGCCGCCGTCTTCGGTTTCCCGAACCCGATGCTCGGCCTCGTCTGCTACGGCATCGTCATCGCCGTCGGCATCAGCCTCCTCGCCCGCGCCCGCTACCCGCGCTGGTACTGGCTCACCTTCAACGCCGGCTGTCTGTTCGGCGTCGTCTTCTGCGCCTGGCTGATGTTCCAGTCCCTGTACCGGATCAACGCACTGTGCCTGTGGTGCTCCCTGGCTTGGGTCGCGACGATCCTCATGTTCTGGTACGTGACGTCGTTCAACATCCGCAAGGGCTTCCTCCCGGCCCCGACCTGGCTCAAGAGCTTCTTCGGCGAGTTCACCTGGGTCCTGCCCGTGCTGCACATCGGGATCATCGGCATGCTGATCCTGACCCGCTGGTGGGACTTCTGGACCAGCTGACCCCGGCCGCTCCGGGGCCCCGCGGGATTGTCAGTGCCGTGATTTAGGGTTTCTGACGTGGAGCCCGACCTGTTCACCGCCGCAGCAGAAGAACGCCAGGAGAAGGAACCGTCCAGCAGCCCCCTGGCGGTCCGGATGCGCCCGCGCACCCTCGACGAGGTCGTGGGACAGCAGCATCTGCTGAAGCCGGGCTCGCCCCTGCGCAGACTGGTCGGCGAGGCCTCCGGCCCCGCCGGCGCCTCCTCCGTGATCCTCTGGGGCCCGCCCGGCACCGGCAAGACCACCCTGGCGTATGTCGTCTCCAAGGCCACCGACGCCCGCTTCGTCGAACTGTCGGCGATCACCGCGGGCGTCAAGGAGGTCCGCGCGGTCATCGACGGCGCCCGCCGCGCCTCCGGCGGCTACGGCAAGGAGACCGTCCTCTTCCTCGACGAGATCCACCGCTTCAGCAAGGCCCAGCAGGACTCCCTGCTCCCGGCCGTCGAGAACCGCTGGGTGACGCTGATCGCGGCGACGACGGAGAACCCGTACTTCTCGGTGATCTCGCCCCTGCTCTCCCGCTCCCTGCTACTCACCCTCGAACCGCTCACCGACGACGACATCAAGGGCCTCGTCCAGCGCGCCCTCACCGACGAGCGAGGCCTCAAGGGCGCCGTCGCCCTCCCCGAGGAGACCGAGAGCCACCTCCTGCGCATCGCCGGCGGTGACGCCCGCCGCGCCCTCACCGCCCTGGAGGCGGCCGCCGGAGCCGCCCTCGACAAGGGCGAGGCGGAGATCGGCCTGACCACCCTGGAGGAGACGGTCGACCGGGCCGCCGTCAAGTACGACCGCGACGGCGACCAGCACTACGACGTGGCCAGCGCCCTGATCAAGTCGATCCGCGGCTCCGACGTCGACGCCGCCCTGCACTATCTGGCCCGGATGATCGAGGCCGGCGAGGACCCCCGCTTCATCGCCCGCCGCCTGATGATCTCCGCCAGCGAGGACATCGGCCTCGCCGATCCGAACGCCCTGCAGATCGCGGTCGCCGCCGCCCAGGCCGTCGCCATGATCGGCTTCCCCGAGGCCGCCCTCACCCTCAGCCACGCCACGATCGCCCTGGCCCTGGCGCCCAAGTCCAACGCCGCGACCACCGCGATCGGCGCCGCCCTGGAGGACGTACGCAAGGGGCTCGCCGGGTCCGTGCCCGCGCATCTGCGCGACAGCCACTACAAGGGCGCGACCAAGATCGGCCACGGCCAGGGCTATGTCTACCCGCACGACCTGACCGAGGGCATCGCCGCCCAGCAGTACGCCCCGGACGCGCTCAAGGACCGCGAGTACTACGCCCCGACCCGGCACGGCGCGGAGGCCCGCTACGCGGACGCGGTCGAGTGGACCCGGAAGAACCTCGGTCGAAAGCGGTCCTGAGCACCCTGTAAACTCGGCCGGAGTGCCGCGTCCCGTGCAGTCAGAACGGGACAGTCGGCCGGAGCCGATCCTCGGACCGGCTCCAGGAGCGTCGCGCACCGTCGAACGGTGTCGCGGGCAGCCCACCACCACCTGTCGCACGACGGGACCGGCCGGTGGGCCACTCGCGTGCTGCACGTATGTGCCCAGACCAGGGGAGCGGCTGCCCGACAGGTCCCCAGTGGACCCGGAAGGTTTCCCCGGCTGCGGATGCGACCTCCCACAACCCTGACAAGCCGAAACCAGGAAAAGAGAAACAGTGGCGAACCAGTCCCGCCCCAAGGTCAAGAAGTCGCGTGCCCTCGGCATCGCGCTGACCCCGAAGGCCGTCAAGTACTTCGAGGCCCGTCCCTACCCGCCGGGTGAGCACGGCCGCGGCCGCAAGCAGAACTCGGACTACAAGGTCCGTCTGCTCGAGAAGCAGCGTCTGCGCGCGCAGTACGACGTGTCCGAGCGCCAGCTCGTCCGCGCCTACGACCGCGCATCCAAGGTCCAGGGCAAGACCGGTGAGGCCCTGATCATCGAGCTCGAGCGCCGTCTCGACGCGCTGGTCCTGCGTTCGGGCATCGCCCGCACGATCTACCAGGCCCGCCAGATGGTCGTCCACGGCCACATCGCGGTCAACGGCAAGAAGGTCGACAAGCCCTCCTTCCGTGTCCGTCCGGACGACGTCGTGCAGGTGCGCGAGCGCTCCAAGGAGAAGACGCTCTTCACGATCGCCCGTGAGGGTGGCTTCGCCCCCGACGGCGAGACCCCGCGCTACCTCCAGGTGAACCTCAAGGCCCTGGCGTTCCGCCTGGACCGTGAGCCGAACCGCAAGGAGATCCCGGTGATCTGCGACGAGCAGCTCGTCGTCGAGTACTACGCCCGCTGATCTTCGGCAGGCACGCGGTACCACAGCCCGCCGTCTCCCCGTCCCTTCCGGTCGGGCGAGGCGGCGGGCTTTCGCGAATCCGCCGTCGCCGGGCGGCAATCCGGTACGGAGCCGCACCCCCGGCGCGATAGGCTCGGGGCACGACTTTCTCGTATTCAGGCAGATGTTCAGGCACGTTTCAGGGAGCGGGTGCACACAGTGTCCGGTGGAGAGGTGGCCGGAATCCTGGTGGCCGTCTTCTGGGCGATCCTGGTCTCCTTCCTCGCCGTCGCGCTGGCGAGGGTGGCCCAGACGCTCAGGGCGACCACCAAGCTCGTGGCGGATGTGACCGACCAGGCCGTCCCGCTGCTGGCCGACGCCTCCTCGGCGGTGCGTTCCGCGCAGACCCAGATCGACCGGGTCGACTCGATCGCCTCCGACGTCCAGGAGGTGACGTCGAACGCTTCCGCGCTGTCGACCACCGTCGCCTCCACCTTCGGCGGCCCCCTGGTCAAGGTCGCCGCCTTCGGCTACGGCGTGCGCCGGGCCCTCGGCGGCCGCAAGGAGGACGTGCCCGCCAAGGCGTCCAGGCGTACCGTGATCGTGGGCCGCACGGTCTCTCGACGCGGCGCCCGAGGGAAGAGGGACTGAGAGCAAGCGATGTTCCGCCGTACCTTCTGGTTCACCACGGGCGTCGCCGCCGGCGTGTGGGCCACCACCAAGGTCAACCGCAAGCTGAAGCAGCTGACGCCCGAGAGCCTCGCCAGAACCGCGGGAAACAAGGCGATCGAGGCCGGCCACCGGCTCAAGGACCGCGCGGTCGACTTCGCGCTCGAGGTCCGGGACAACATGGCCCAGCGGGAGGAAGAGCTGGGCGACGTTCTCGGTATCAACAGCGACCCCGAACTCCCCGCACCCCGGCGGTACACCGCCATCGAGAACCGCAGCACCCCGAAGTCCGTCGACAGCGACAGGACGACGTACTCGTACAACCGGAATGAGGACCACTGATGGAGTCGGCTGAGATTCGCCGCCGCTGGCTGAGCTTCTTCGAGGAGCGCGGTCACACCGTCGTCCCTTCGGCGTCGCTCATCGCGGACGACCCGACTCTGCTCCTCGTCCCGGCCGGCATGGTGCCCTTCAAGCCCTACTTCCTGGGCGAGGTCAAGCCGCCCTTCGACCGCGCCACCAGCGTCCAGAAGTGCGTGCGCACGCCGGACATCGAAGAGGTCGGCAAGACCACCCGGCACGGCACGTTCTTCCAGATGTGCGGCAACTTCTCCTTCGGCGACTACTTCAAGGAAGGCGCCATCAAGTACGCCTGGGAGCTGCTCACCAGCCCCCAGGACAAGGGTGGTTACGGCCTGGAGCCGGAGAAGCTCTGGATCACCGTCTACAAGGACGACGACGAGGCCGAGCGCATCTGGCACGACGTCGTCGGCGTGCCGAAGGAGCGCATCCAGCGCCTCGGCATGAAGGACAACTACTGGTCGATGGGCGTCCCCGGACCCTGTGGCCCCTGTTCCGAGATCAACTACGACCGCGGCCCCGAGTTCGGCGTCGAGGGCGGCCCCGCCGTCAACGACGAGCGGTACGTGGAGATCTGGAACCTCGTCTTCATGCAGTACGAGCGCGGCGAGGGCATCGGCAAGGACAACTTCGAGATCCTCGGCGACCTCCCCAGCCAGAACATCGACACGGGCCTCGGCCTCGAGCGACTCGCCATGATTCTGCAGGGCGTGCAGAACATGTACGAGATCGACACCTCCATGGCCGTCATCAAGAAGGCCACCGAGCTGACGGGTGTGGCCTACGGCGACGCCCATGACTCGGACGTCTCCCTGCGCGTGGTCACCGACCACATGCGCACCTCCGTGATGCTCATCGGCGACGGCGTGACCCCCGGCAACGAGGGCCGCGGTTACGTCCTGCGCCGCATCATGCGCCGCGCCATCCGCAACATGCGCCTGCTCGGTGCCACCGGTCCGGTCGTCAAGGACCTGATCGACACCGTGATCGGCATGATGGGCCAGCAGTACCCCGAGCTCATCACGGACCGCGAGCGCATCGAGAAGGTCGCCCTCGCCGAGGAGAACGCCTTCCTCAAGACGCTGAAGGCCGGCACCAACATCCTCGACACGGCCGTCACCGACACCAAGACCGCCGGCGGCACCGTCCTGCCCGGCGACAAGGCCTTCCTGCTCCACGACACCTGGGGCTTCCCGATCGACCTCACCCTGGAGATGGCCGCCGAGCAGGGCCTCTCCGTGGACGAGGACGGCTTCCGCCGCCTGATGAAGGAGCAGCGGGAGCGCGCCAAGGCCGACGCCCAGGCCAAGAAGACCGGCCACGCCGGCACCGGCGCCTACCGCGAGATCGCCGACCAGGCCGGTGCCACCGACTTCATCGGCTACACCGCCACCGAGGGCGAGTCGAGGATCGTCGGCATCCTCGTCGACGGCGCCTCCTCCCCGGCCGCGACCGAGGGCGACGAGGTCGAGATCGTCCTCGACCGCACCCCGTTCTACGCCGAGGGCGGCGGCCAGATCGGCGACACCGGCCGGATCAAGGTCGACACGGGTGCCGTCATCGAGATCCGCGACTGCCAGAAGCCGGTCCCGGGCGTGTACGTCCACAAGGGCGTCGTCCAGGTCGGCGAGGTCACCGTCGGCGCCACGGCCCATGCCTCGATCGACTCCCGTCGCCGCACGGCCATCGCCCGCGCCCACTCGGCCACACACCTCACCCACCAGGCGCTGCGCGACGCCCTCGGCCCGACGGCCGCCCAGGCCGGTTCCGAGAACCAGCCCGGCCGCTTCCGCTTCGACTTCGGCTCGCCGTCCGCCGTTCCCACGGCCGTGATGACCGACGTCGAGCAGCGGATCAACGAGGTCCTCTCCCGCGACCTCGATGTGCAGGCCGAGGTCATGGGCATCGACGAGGCCAAGAAGGCCGGTGCCATCGCCGAGTTCGGCGAGAAGTACGGCGAGCGCGTGCGTGTCGTGACCATCGGCGACTTCTCCAAGGAACTGTGCGGCGGCACGCATGTGCACAACACCGCCCAGCTGGGCCTGGTGAAGCTGCTCGGCGAATCCTCCATCGGTTCGGGTGTCCGGCGTATCGAGGCCCTGGTCGGTGTCGACGCCTACAACTTCCTCGCCCGCGAGCACACGGTCGTCGCCCAGCTCCAGGAGCTGATCAAGGGCCGTCCGGAGGAGCTCCCGGAGAAGGTCTCCGCCATGCTCGGCAAGCTGAAGGACGCCGAGAAGGAGATCGAGAAGTTCCGCGCCGAGAAGGTCCTCCAGGCCGCCGCCGGTCTCGCCGAGTCCGCCAAGGACGTCAGCGGCATTGCTGTCGTGACCGGTCAGGTCCCGGACGGCACGACCGCCGACGACCTGCGCAAGCTCGTGCTCGACGTGCGCGGACGCATCCAGGGCGGGCGGGCCGCGGTGGTGGCCCTGTTCACGGTGGCGAACGGCAAGCCGCTGACAGTCATCGCCACCAACGAGGCAGCTCGCGAGCGCGGCCTCAAGGCCGGCGACCTGGTCCGCACGGCCGCCAAGACCCTCGGCGGCGGCGGTGGCGGCAAGCCGGACGTCGCCCAGGGCGGCGGCCAGAACCCGGCTGCCGTCGGTGACGCCGTCGACGCCGTCGAGCGCCTGGTCGCCGAGACGGCCAAGTAAGAGACGGGTCAGGAAGATGCGCAGAGGACGTCGACTCGCTATCGACGTCGGGGACGCCCGTATCGGGGTCGCCTCGTGCGACCCCGACGGGATCCTCGCCACCCCGGTGGAGACAGTCCCGGGGCGTGACATCCCCGCAGCTCAGCGGCGGTTGAAGCAACTCGTCGAGGAGTACGAACCGCTTGAGGTCGTCGTCGGACTCCCGCGCTCCCTCAAGGGGGGCGAGGGCCCGGCCGCGGTCAAGGTCCGTGCCTTCGTCCAGGAACTGGCCCGCATGATCGCCCCGGTTCCGGTCAGACTCATTGACGAACGCATGACCACGGTGACGGCCAGTCAGGGACTGCGCGCTTCCGGTGTGAAGTCCAAGAAGGGCCGATCCGTGATCGACCAGGCAGCCGCGGTGGTCATCCTCCAGCAGGCGCTTGAATCCGAACGGGTGTCAGGTAAAGCACCCGGCGAAGGCGTCGAAGTGGTCATCTGATCGCGATACGGTAACGTTCCGCGCGATGCGCCGGTGTTCGAACAGCTGACGCACCAGAGAGAGGCGGACGGGAGCCCGGCCGGAAGCCGAGCGACCGCCGCCTCGCGGCTCTAGGGGATCGATGACTGAGTATGGCCGGGGCCAAGGCTCCGAACCGTGGCATCCGGAGGACCCGTTGTACGGGGACGGCGGATGGGGAGGACAGCAGGCCCACCCGGGTCAGCAGTCCCCCTACGGCGGCCAGCCGCAGCACTATCCAGAGCAGCCGCAGCAGCCGCAGTACGGCGACTGGGGCACCGGTGAGCAGGCCGGATACGGTCAGGCGCAGCAGCACTACCAGTACGACCAGCAGCAGTACGCGGCCCAGACCCACGGCCATCAGCAGTACCCCGGGCAGGGGGACCACGGTCACCCGCAGAACCAGGGGTATCACCAGCAGCCGTATGACAACGGCGGCTGGGCCACCGGCGGACAGCAGCAGGTGTCATACCCCGGCGACCCCGGCGACCCGTACGGGCAGCAGCAGCCCGGCGCCTACGGCGGGGGCCAGTCCGACTACTACGGCACGCCCGGCGCGTATCCGCCGCCGGAGCCCCCCGGCCGGCGCCGGGCCGAGCCGCCGCCGGAGCCGGAGACCGACTGGGACCCCGGACCCGACCAGGGCGAGCACGCCTTCTTCGCGGGCGGCGACGACGATGACGACGGCGACGAGCCGAGGAGTCGTCGCGGGCGCGACGACAAACGCGAACGCGGCGGCAAGCCCAAGAAGCGCCGCAGCGGAATGGCCTGCCTGCTGGTCGTCGTGATCCTCGGCGGCGGCCTCGCCGGTGTCAGCTACTTCGGCTACCAGTTCTACCAGGATCGTTTCGGCGACGCCCCGGACTTCGCGGGCGACGGCAGCGGGCAGCAGGTCACCGTCGAGATCCCCAGGGGAGCGGGCGGCTACGAGATCGGGCAGGCGCTGAAGGACGCCGGCGTCGTCAAGAGCGTCGACGCCTTCGTCACGGCGCAGGCCAACAATCCCGACGGCCAGAAGCTCCAGGACGGCGTGTACACGCTGCAGAAGCAAATGTCGGCCGACAGTGCGGTCGAACTGATGCTCAGTCCGGAGAGCCGCGACAACCTGATCATCGCCGAGGGCAAGCGCAACGCCGACATCTACCGGCTCATCGACAAGCGGCTGGAAGTGAAGGCCGGCACCACCGCCGCGGTCGCCAAGAAGGACTACAAGAAGCTCGGCCTGCCCGCCTGGGCGCTGAACCACGCGAACGTCAAGGACCCGCTGGAAGGGTTCCTCTACCCCTCCAGCTACGGCATCGCCAAGGGCCAGAAGCCCGAGGACGTGCTGAAGCAGATGGTGACGCGGGCCTCCGAGACGTACGAGAAGCTGGGAGTGGAGAAGAAGGCCGCGAGCCTCGGACTCGAGGACCCCTGGCAGCTGATCACGGTCGCGAGCATGGTGCAGGCCGAGGGCACCAGCCACGCCGACTTCCGCAAGATGGCCGAGGTCGTCTACAACCGGATGAAGCCCGGCAACCCGCAGACCAACGGCTTGCTGGAGTTCGACTCCACGTACAACTACATCAAGAACCAGAGCAAGATCGACCTGAGCCTGAGCGAGCTGCGGTCCTACGACAACCCGTACAACACGTACTTCCACAAGGGGCTGACGCCCGGGCCGATCGACAACCCCGGGGAGGACGCGATCAAGGGCGCCCTCAACCCGACGGACGACGGCTGGTACTACTTCATCTCGCTGGACGGCAAGACCAGTGAGTTCACCAAGACCAACGCCGAGCACCAGAAGCTGGTCGACAAGTTCAACGCCTCGCGGAACAACTGAGGAAAACCCTGATGGCCGCACCACGCCGGGCCGCCGTACTCGGCTCCCCGATCGCCCACTCGCTCTCCCCGGTCCTGCACCGCACGGCCTACGAGGAGTTGGGGCTGAGCGGCTGGACGTACGACAGGTTCGAGGTCGACGAGGCCGCCCTGCCCGGGTTCTTCGAGACGCTCGGTGCCGAGTGGGCGGGGCTCTCGCTGACCATGCCGCTGAAGCGGGCCGTGATCCCGCTGCTCGACGGCATCAGCGAGACCGCGGCCTCGGTCGACGCGGTCAACACGGTGGTCTGCACCACGGACGGCCGACGCACCGGCGACAACACCGACATCCCCGGCATGGTCGCGGCTCTGCGTGAGCACGGCATCGACAAGGTGGAGGCCGCCGCGGTCCTCGGCGCGGGTGCCACCGCCTCCTCCGCGCTGGCCGCGCTGTCACGGATCTGCCCCGGCGAGATCGCCGTGTACGTCCGCAGCGAGGCCCGGGCCACCGAGATGCGGCAGTGGGCCGAGCGACTGGACGTCTCGGTGCGCATCGCCGACTGGGCGGACGCCGAGCAGGCCCTGCGCGCCCCGCTGGTGATCAGCACCACGCCGGCCGGTGTCACCGACGCCCTCGCCCGGTCCGTGCCGGAGCGGCCGGCGGCCCTCTTCGACGTCCTCTACGACCCCTGGCCGACGTCTCTCGCCGCCCGCTGGTCGGCGTACGGCGGCGCGGTCGTCAGCGGCCTCGACCTGCTGGTTCACCAGGCCGTGCTGCAGGTCGAGCAGATGACAGGGCTGGCCCCGGCGCCCCTGGACGCCATGCGAAAAGCGGGCGAACGCGCACTCGCGGCTCGATGAGATCCGCTCTCGGTTCCGCGTAGGGGATCACGGTGCTCGCCCTGATCGTGCTGGCGGTCCTCGCGTCCTGGGTGGTCAAGATCAACCGCGGAACGGACTGCCTGGGGGAGTACGCACCTCCCCAGCCGTCGCAGCAGGGCAGCGGGGCCGACCATCCGGGCGCCGGCGCACCGCAGCAGACGCAGTCCGCGCAGCAGCCGAGCGGCGCGGACTTCCTTGGCGCGTACGCGCCCCAGCGGCAGACCGGCGGCCCGGCCTCGTCCGCCTGATGGACCGGCGGCCGGGTCCGCGCGCCGGACGTGGGAGGATCGTAGGTGGCGGACCGGGGCCGCGCACCCGGTCAGGCCGTCGCCGTACGCGAGGACGTGCGTACGCAGGGCAGTACGGGCGCGAGCACTGAGGAGCACCGTTGAGCAGGTTGCGCTGGCTGACCGCTGGGGAGTCCCACGGTCCCGCACTCGTCGCGACGCTGGAGGGTCTGCCCGCCGGCGTGCCGATCACCACGGACATGGTGGCGGACCATCTCGCGAGGCGCCGCCTGGGCTATGGGCGCGGCGCCCGGATGAAGTTCGAGCGCGACGAGATCACCTTCATCGGCGGTGTCCGGCACGGCCTCACCCTCGGCTCCCCGGTCGCGATCATGGTGGGCAACACCGAGTGGCCGAAGTGGGAGCAGGTCATGGCGGCCGACCCGGTCGACCCCGAGATCCTCGACGGGCTCGCCCGCAACGCCCCGCTGACCCGCCCGCGGCCCGGCCACGCCGACCTCGCCGGAATGCAGAAGTACGGCTTCGACGAGGCCCGGCCGATCCTGGAGCGTGCCTCGGCGCGTGAGACCGCGGCCCGGGTGGCCCTCGGCGCCGTGGCCCGGTCGTACCTGAAGGAGACGGCCGGCATCGAGATCGTCTCCCACGTGGTGGAGCTGGCGGCCGCGAAGGCGCCCTACGGCGTGTACCCGACGCCGGCGGACGTGGAGAAGCTGGACGAGGACCCGGTGCGCTGCCTGGACGCCGACGCGTCGAAGGCGATGGTCGCCGAGATCGACCAGGCTCACAAGGACGGCGACACCCTCGGCGGTGTGGTCGAGGTGCTGGCCTACGACGTGCCGGTCGGCCTCGGTTCCCACGTGCACTGGGACCGGCGTCTCGACGCCCGGCTGGCCGCCGCCCTCATGGGCATCCAGGCGATCAAGGGCGTGGAGGTCGGCGACGGCTTCGACCTGGCGCGGGTGCCCGGCTCCAAGGCCCACGACGAGATCGTGACCACCGACGAGGGCATCCGGCGCACCTCCGGCCGCTCCGGCGGCACCGAGGGCGGGCTGACCACCGGTGAGCTGCTGCGGGTGCGCGCGGCCATGAAGCCGATCGCGACCGTCCCGCGGGCGCTCAAGACCGTGGACGTCGTCACCGGTGAGGCGACGGCCGCCCACCACCAGCGCTCCGACGTGTGCGCCGTGCCGGCCGCCGGTATCGTCGCCGAGGCGATGGTCGCCCTCGTCCTCGCGGACGCGGTCGCCGAGAAGTTCGGCGGCGACAGCGTGGCCGAGACCGGCCGCAACGTCCGGTCCTACCTCGACAACCTGGCCATCCGGTGACCCCCCTGATCGTGCTGGTCGGCCCGATGGGCGTGGGCAAGTCCACCGTCGGGCAGCTGCTGGCCGAGCGGCTCGGGGCCGGATACCGGGACACTGACGACGACATCGTCGCCGCGCAGGGCCGGACCATCGCCGAGATCTTCGTCGAGGAGGGCGAGGCCGCCTTCCGCGCGATCGAGAAGCGGGCCGTGCGCGAGGCGCTGACCGGGCACGACGGTGTGCTGGCCCTGGGCGGCGGCGCCGTCCTCGACCAGGACACCCGTGAGCTGCTCGCCGGGCAGCGGGTGGTGTACCTGTCGATGGACGTCGAGGAGGCGGTCAAGCGCACCGGCCTCAACGCGGCCCGGCCGCTGCTCGCCATCAACCCGCGCAAGCAGTGGCGCGAGCTGATGGAGGCCCGTCGGCACCTGTACGAGGAGGTCGCCACGGCCGTCGTCGCCACCGATGGCCGTACGGCCGAAGAGGTCACCGAAGTCGCCCTGGACGCACTGGAGTTGAAGGAAGCATGAGCGAGGCAGTGACGCGGATCCAGATCGGCGGCACGGCGGGCACCGAGCCCTACGAGGTCCTGGTGGGCCGGCAACTCCTGGGCGAACTGGCCGGGTTGATCGGCGGCAGGGCCAAGCGGGTCGCGATCGTCCACCCCGAGGCCCTGGCCGAGACCGGTGACGCGCTCCGTGCCGACCTGGCCGAGCAGGGCTATGAGGTCGTCGCCATCCAGGTGCCCAACGCGGAGGAGGCCAAGACCGCCGAGGTCGCCGCCTACTGCTGGAAGGCGCTGGGCCAGTCCGGGTTCACGCGCACGGACGTCATCGTCGGTGTCGGCGGCGGCGCCACCACCGACCTGGCCGGATTCGTGGCCGCCACCTGGCTGCGCGGGGTGCGCTGGATCGCGATCCCGACCACCGTGCTGGCCATGGTCGACGCGGCCGTCGGCGGCAAGACCGGCATCAACACCGCCGAGGGCAAGAACCTGGTGGGCGCCTTCCACCCGCCCGCCGGTGTGCTCTGCGACCTGGCCGCACTGGACTCCCTGCCGGTCAACGACTACGTCTCCGGCCTCGCCGAGGTCATCAAGGCCGGCTTCATCGCCGACCCGGTGATCCTCGACCTCATCGAGTCCGACCCCGAGGCCGCCCGCACCCCGGACGGCCCGCACACCGCCGAGCTCATCGAGCGCTCCATCCGGGTGAAGGCCGACGTGGTGTCGTCCGACCTGAAGGAATCCGGCCTGCGCGAGATCCTCAACTACGGCCACACGCTCGGCCACGCCATCGAGAAGAACGAGCGCTACAAGTGGCGCCACGGCGCCGCCGTGTCCGTAGGGATGCACTTCGCCGCCGAACTCGGCCGGCTGGCGGGCCGGTTGGACGACGCCACGGCCGACCGCCACCGCACCGTCCTCGAAGCGGTCGGCCTGCCGCTGTACTACCGCCACGACCAGTGGCCCAAGCTGCTGGAGACCATGAAGGTCGACAAGAAGTCCCGCGGCGACCTGCTGCGGTTCATCGTCCTCGACGGTCTGGCCAAGCCCACCGTCCTGGAGGGACCCGACCCGGCCGTGCTGCTCGCCGCGTACGGCGAAGTGGGGCAGTAAGTCCTCCCGCGCTCCTTACGCCCGAAACAGCCTTACGGCGCCGGGCACTTCGGGCCGCCTCCGGCCGTTCACACAACGATCGCCGGGGGCGGTACCGTTCGGTAGCAGCGGGTTCCGCCCCCGCTGTCAGCGCCCATCGCCTGTACGAGACGGAGTGGCACCGGATGCAGCACGCAGTGGGTTCTCCGCTGCCGCCGCCCCACCAGCCGGGGCAGGGACCGGCCGCCGGCTGGTCGCCGGCCGCACACCACCCGGGTTCGCACCACCCGGGCGCGCACCAGGGCTCCGCCCCCGTGCCCCCGCCGCCCCCGGCACCGGGATACCCCGCGCCACCGCCCGGGCCGGCCGCGCCCCCGCATCAGGCCTCCGCTCCCGCCGCGCCGGACACCACCGGTCATGTGCCGCTGCCGCCGGGCGGTCCCGTCGCCATGCCCAGCGCGCCGCCCGCCGCGGCGGGCCCCGACCTGGCGGGGACGACGCTCGCGGTACTGCTCATCGGCCCGGCGGGTGCCGGGAAGACCAGCGTCGCCAAGTACTGGGCGGACCATCGCCGGATCCCCACGGCCCACATCAGCCTCGACGACGTACGCGAATGGGTCCGCTCGGGCTTCGCCGACCCCCAGTCCGGGTGGAACGACAACTCGGAAGCGCAGTACCGCCTCGCCCGCCGCACCTGCGGCTTCGCCGCGCGGAACTTCCTGGCCAACGGCATCTCCTGCATCCTCGACGACGCCGTCTTCCCCGACCGGCCCGTCGTGGGCCTCGGCGGCTGGAAGCGGCACGTCGGGCCGGGCCTGCTGCCGGTCGTCCTCCTGCCGGGCCTGGAGATCGTCCTGGAGCGCAACGCCGAACGCTCCGGCAACCGCCGCCTCAGCGACGACGAGGTCGCCCGCATCCACGGCCGCATGGCCGGCTGGTACGGCTCGGGCCTCCCGATCATCGACAACTCCCAGCTCGACATCCCGCAGACGGCCCAGGTCCTGAACGACGTCCTGTCCCGCTCCATCGCCAGCCCACCCCAGTGGTAGCCCCCACCCCTAGGGACCCCACCCCTTAGGGGCGCGGGGAACTGCGCGACAAGCCCCCACCTCTGGGGGCGCGGGGAACTGCGCGACAAGCTCCCACACAGCCGCGGACGGCACACCACCCCGCGCGGCCCGCCCTCTCCTGAACAGCACCCCAGCCCACCCGGACACACCAAGCACCGCCCACTCAGACGCCCTCAACCGGCGCCAAACCCGCGGAGCTCATACGCTCGGGTCATGTCAGAGGTGTACGCGGCCCGCCGGACGCGTCTGAGGGAATACTGCAACGCGGGCGGCAGCGCGGCGGCGCTGGTCACCCGCCCCGCCAACGTGCGCTATCTCGCGGGCCCCGCCCCGCACGGCGCCGTTCTGCTGCTGGGCAAGACCGAGGACCTCCTGGTGTGTGCCGGCCCGATCGAGGGCCGCTCCACGCAGGAACGCCCCGACGAGGCCCTGCGTGTCCAGAACCTCCCCGGATCCGGCGGTGGCGACCCTGCCGTCGCGGCCGCCGACCTCGCCGCGGGCCAGGGCGCCGACTCCCTCGCCGTGGAGGAGCACCACCTCACCGTGGCCCGGCACCGCGCCCTAGGCTCGGTCGCCCCCCGGCTGCGCCTGGCCGGCCTCGGCTGCGCCGTGGAGCAGCTCAGGGTGGTCAAGGACGAGGAGGAGATCTCCTGCCTGCGGATCGGCGCCGAGATCGCCGACCAGGCCCTGGGCGAACTGCTGGAGTCCATCCTCGTCGGCCGTACCGAGCGGCATCTCGCCCTGGAGCTGGAAAGACGCCTCGTGGACCACGGGGCCGACGGACCGGCCTTCCCGACCTCCGTCGCCACCGGGCCCAACGCGGGCCGCCCCGGTCACCGGCCCACCGACCGCCGGGTGGAGGAGGGCGACTTCCTCTCCGTCTGCCTCGGCGCGACGTATCGCGGCTACCGCTGTGAGATCGGCCGTACGTTCGTCATCGGCACGGCTCCCGCGGACTGGCAGATCGAGCTGTACGACCTGGTCTTCGCCGCCCAGCGCGCCGGACGTGAGAGCCTGGTACCCGGCGCCGCCTGCCGGGACGTCGACCGGGCCGCACGCCAGGTGCTGGACTCCGCGGGGTACACGGAGGGCCTCACGGCCCTGACCGGACACGGGGTCGGGCTCGAAATCGACGAGGACCCTCAATTGAGTCCCGCGGCCATGGGTAAACTGGACGCTTGCGTGCCGGTCACCGTCGAACCGGGGGTCCACCTCCCGGGCCGGGGCGGTGTCCGGATCGATGACACGCTCGTCGTCCGCCCCGAGGCGGACGGCGGACCCGAGCTACTCACCATCACGACCAAGGAGCTGCTCGCCCTGTAGCCAGGCAGGTGCGTGCCCCGGGGTCGTACGTCAGTCCAGGAGATTCCGCAACCGTGGCTTCCACGAACGACCTCAAGAACGGCATGGTGCTCAAGCTCGAAGGCGGCCAGCTCTGGTCCGTCGTCGAGTTCCAGCACGTCAAGCCCGGCAAGGGCCCGGCCTTCGTGCGCACCAAGCTCAAGAACGTGCTCTCCGGCAAGGTCGTCGACAAGACCTTCAACGCCGGCGTCAAGGTCGAAACGGCCACCGTCGACAAGCGGGACATGCAGTTCTCCTACATGGACGGCGAGTACTTCGTCTTCATGGACATGGAGACCTACGATCAGCTGCACGTCGACCGCAAGTCCGTGGGCGATGCCGCCAACTTCCTGATCGAGGGCTTCACCGCCACCGTCGCGCAGCACGAGGGCGAGGTGCTCTTCGTCGAGCTGCCGGCCGCCGTCGAGCTCGTCATCCAGGAGACCGAGCCGGGCGTCCAGGGCGACCGTTCCACCGGCGGCACCAAGCCCGCCACGCTGGAGACCGGCCACCAGATCCAGGTGCCCCTCTTCATCACCACCGGTGAGAAGATCAAGGTCGACACCCGCTCCAGCGACTACCTCGGCCGGGTGAACAGCTAACCGTGGCTGCCCGCAACACGGCCCGCAAGCGCGCCTTCCAGATCCTCTTCGAGGGCGACCAGCGCGGCGCCGAGGTCCTGACGGTCCTCGCCGACTGGGTCCGGCTCTCCCGGGCCGACACCCGGCAGCCGCCGGTGAGCGAGTACACGATGGAGCTGGTCGAGGGCTACGCGCAGCGCGCGAAGCGCATCGACGAGCTGATCGCCCAGTACTCGGTCGGCTGGACACTCGACCGGATGCCGGTCGTCGACCGCAACATCCTGCGGCTCGGCGCCTACGAGCTGATCTGGGTCGACGAGACCCCGGACGCCGTCGTCCTGGACGAGATGGTGCAGCTGGCCAAGGAGTTCTCCACGGACGAGTCGCCCTCGTTCGTGAACGGCCTGCTCGGTCGGCTGAAGGACCTCAAGCCCTCGCTCCGCCGCAACGAGGACTGAGACAGACGGAATGCCGGAGGGCCCGCAGCGAGCTCGCTGCGGGCCCTCCGGCATTCCCTCCTGCGACCGGGGGCCGTCAGGCCCCCAGAACGCCGCCGGGGGGGGCGGGCACAAACGGTTCCCGCCCCCCCGGCGGCCCGGTTGTGGGCGGGCCCCCGGGGGGGCAGGGGGGGGGGGGGGGGGCCCCGGCGGGCGCCCCCCCCGCCCGGGGGGGGGGCCCCCCCCCCCCCCCGGGGGGGGGGGGCCCCCCACCCCCCCCCCCCCCCCCCCCCGGGCGCCACGTTTCTGCGCTGGCCCCTGAGGGCTCAGGTGAGGGCTCAGGCCTCCTCGTGGGAGGCGACCGCGCGGCGCGCGTCCGCGTCCAGGACACCCCAGCTGATCAGCTGCTCGGTGAGGACCGAGGGCGACTGGTCGTAGATGACGGCGAGTGTGCGCAGGTCGTCCTGGCGGATCGAGAGCACCTTGCCGTTGTAGTCGCCGCGCTGCGACTGGATCGTGGCCGCGTAGCGCTGCAGGGGGCCCGCCTTCTCGGCCGGCACCGTGGCCAGCCGCTCCAGGTCAAGGACCAGCTTCGGCGGCGGCTCGGCGGCGCCGCCCGGGGTGGTGCCCGGGAGCAGCTCCTGCACGGGGACGCCGTAGAAGTCCGCCAGCTCGGCAAGGCGCTGTACGGTCACGGCGCGGTCGCCGCGCTCGTAAGAACCGACCACGACCGCCTTCCAGCGTCCCTGGGACTTCTCCTCGACACCGTGGAGGGAAAGGCCCTGCTGGGTGCGGATCGCCCGGAGCTTGGCCCCGAGCTGTTTGGCGTATTCGCTGGACATATAGCTCCCCGGCACTGTGTCGACGCGGTCAGCTGTGTTGCCGGACCGCGCGGCTGGTAACTCACTGTGAGGTTACGCAGCGTTACTCTGCCGCGTCAAGCCGAATGGTCCGCACCGACTCTTCCGTGGTATCGGCACTCTGTTAGGCCGAACGGGTGATCCGAGGGGGCCATCGGGATGATCGCGGGGACCTGCTACCGTGTATGGCGCAATCCCGACGTCCTTTAAGGTCCGTCCCGTGAGGCGGAGAAGGAGGTCCGTTTCGTATGGACACGCACGACACGCAGTCCGATGCCCGGCCCGTTCTCGAAGGGCCCGACATCGCGCGGGTGCTGACCCGCATCGCCCACGAGATCGTCGAACGCGCCAAGGGCGCCGACGACGTGGTGCTCCTCGGCATTCCGACCCGGGGCGTCTTCCTCGCCCGGAGGCTCGCCGACAAGCTCGAGCAGATCACCGAGCGCAAGGTTCCGTGTGGCTCGCTCGACATCACCATGTACCGCGACGACCTGCGCATGCACCCACCGCGTGCGCTGGCCCGCACGGAGATCCCCGGTGACGGCATCGACGGCAAGCTGGTCGTCCTCGTCGACGACGTGCTCTTCTCCGGCCGCACCATCCGGGCCGCCCTCGACGCGCTGAACGACATCGGGCGCCCGCGCGCGGTGCAGCTCGCCGTCCTCGTCGACCGCGGTCACCGCGAACTGCCCATCCGCGCCGACTACGTCGGCAAGAACCTCCCCACGTCGTTGCGGGAGACGGTCAAGGTCCAGCTCGCCGAGGAGGACGGTCGCGACACCGTACTGCTCGGTGCCAAGCAGACCTCCCAGTAGCGCCTCAGGCGTACGCCGCTGTCGTACGCCGGCTCAGTGCGCCCCCGAGCGCACCCGTCTGCCCGAATTCTCCTGAACTGCCTTACGGAGCCTGACAGATGCAGCGTCATCTCATCTCGGCCGCCGACCTCACCCGCGACGACGCCGTCCTGATCCTCGACACCGCCGAGGAGATGGCCCGGGTCGCCGACCGGCCGATCAAGAAGCTGCCGACCCTGCGCGGCCGCACGATCGTCAACCTCTTCTTCGAGGACTCCACCCGGACCCGGATCTCCTTCGAGGCCGCCGAGAAGCGGCTGTCCGCGGACGTCATCAACTTCTCCGCCAAGGGCTCCAGCGTCTCCAAGGGCGAGTCCCTGAAGGACACCGCCCAGACCCTGGAGGCCATGGGCGTCGACGCCGTGGTCATCCGGCACGGCGCCTCCGGAGCCCCGTACCGGCTGGCGAACTCCGGCTGGATCGACGCGGCCGTGGTCAACGCCGGCGACGGCACCCACCAGCACCCCACACAGGCCCTGCTGGACGCCTTCACCATGCGCCGCCGTCTGGTCGGCCCGGACGCCGGGCTCGGCCAGGACCTCGCCGGCCGGCGCATCACCATCGTCGGCGACATCCTGCACAGCCGGGTCGCCCGCTCCAACGTCGACCTGCTGCACACCCTGGGCGCCGAGGTCACCCTCGTCGCCCCGCCGACCCTGGTGCCCGTCGGCATCGAGACCTGGCCCTGCGAGGTGTCGTACGACCTCGACAGCACGCTGACCAAGTCCGACGCGGTGATGATGCTGCGCGTGCAGCGCGAGCGCATGAACGCCGCCTTCTTCCCGACCGAGCGCGAGTACTCCCGTCGCTACGGCCTCGACGGCGACCGCATGGCGCGGATGCCCGAGCACGCCGTCGTGATGCACCCCGGCCCGATGGTCCGCGGCATGGAGATCACCGCCGAGGTCGCCGACTCAGACCGCTGCACCGTCGTCGAGCAGGTCGCGAACGGAGTGTCCATCCGGATGGCCGTCCTGTACCTGCTGCTCGGTGGCAACGAACCCGCCGTCACCCAGTCCCGTACCGAGGAGAAGCAAGACCGATGAGCAAGATCCTGATCCGTGGTGCGAAGGTGCTGGGCGGCGAGCCGCAGGACGTACTGATCGACGGCGGGACCATCGCCGCCACCGCCCGGCAGGGCGAAATCGACTGGAGTGGCGCCGGTCCGAGCGCCGAGGGCGCCGAGGTCGTCGAGGCCGACGGCAAGGTGCTGCTGCCCGGCCTGGTCGATCTGCACACCCATCTGCGCGAGCCCGGCCGTGAGGACTCCGAGACCGTCCTGACCGGCACGCGGGCGGCGGCGAGCGGCGGTTACACCACCGTGTTCGCCATGGCCAACACCTTCCCGGTCGCCGACACCGCCGGTGTCGTCGAGCAGGTCTGGCGGCTCGGCAAGGAGCACGGCTACTGCGACGTCCAGCCGATCGGTGCCGTCACCGTCGGCCTGGAGGGCAGGAAGCTCGCCGAGCTGGGCGCCATGCACGAGTCGGCCGCCGGTGTCACCGTCTTCTCCGACGACGGCAAGTGCGTCCACGACGCCGTGATCATGCGCCGCGCCCTGGAGTACGTGAAGGCCTTCGGCGGTGTCGTCGCGCAGCACGCGCAGGAGCCGCGGCTGACCGAGGGCGCCGAGATGAACGAGGGCATCGTCTCCGCCGAGCTGGGGCTCGGGGGCTGGCCGGCGGTGGCCGAAGAATCGATCATCGCCCGGGATGTCCTGCTCGCCGACCATGTCGGCTCCCGTGTCCACATCTGCCACCTGTCGACCGCCGGGTCCGTCGAGATCGTCCGCTGGGCCAAGTCCCGCGGCATCGCCGTCACCGCCGAGGTCACCCCGCACCACCTCCTCCTCACGGATGAGCTGGTGCGCACCTACAACCCCGTCTACAAGGTCAACCCGCCGCTGCGCACCGAGCGCGACGTGCTGGCCCTGCGCGAGGCGCTCGCCGACGGCACGATCGACATCGTCGCCACCGACCACGCCCCGCACCCGCACGAGGACAAGGACTGCGAGTGGGCCGCGGCCGCCATGGGCATGGTCGGCCTGGAGACCGCGCTGTCAGTGGTGCAGGAGACCATGGTCGACACGGGTCTGCTGGACTGGGCCGGCGTCGCCGACCGGATGTCCGTCAAGCCCGCGCAGATCGGACAGGCCGCGGGCCATGGACGTCCCGTCTCGGCAGGTGAGCCCGCCAACCTCACCCTGGTCGACACGGCATACCGTGGGCTCGTGGAACCCGCGGGCTTCGCCTCGCGCAGCCGCAACACCCCCTACGAGGGGCGCGAGCTGCCGGGCCGTGTGACGCACACGTGGCTGCGGGGCAAGGCCACGCTCGTCGACGGGAAGCTCACGTGACACCTGTATTCCTGCTGGCCGCCGAGAAGGAATCGGCGCAAGTGACCGACTGGGCCGCCCGCATCGGCTGGGTCGTCGGCCTCGCCCTGTTCGTCGCGCTCGTCTACTGGCTGATGCGCGAGGGCTGGAAGTGGCGCGGCACCCTCCAGGGCGACCTGCCCGAGCTGCCCACCGCACCGGACGACCCGGGCGCCGAGAAGCTGCGCATGAGCGGCCGCTACCACGGCTCCACCACCGCCGGTCAGTGGCTCGACCGCATCGTGGCCCGGGGCCTGGGCACCCGCAGCCGCGCCGAGCTGACCCTCACGGACGCCGGCCTCGACGTCGTACGCCCCGGGGCGAGCGACTTCTTCGTCCCGGCCGCGCAGCTCCGTGAGGCCCGGCTGGACAAGGGCATCGCCGGCAAGGTCCTCACCGAGGGCGGCCTGCTGATCGTCACCTGGGCGCACGGCGACCGGCTGATCGACTCCGGGTTCCGCTCCGACCACGCGGCCGAGCACAACGAGTGGGTCGAGGCCATCAACACCATGATCGAAACGAACACCAGGGAAGGCGTCGAACGATGACCACCTCCACAAGGGGAGCAGCCAGGACTCCCGCCGTACTCGTCCTGGAGGACGGCCGGATCTTCCGCGGCCGTGCCTACGGGGCCGTGGGGGAGACCTTCGGCGAAGCGGTGTTCTCCACCGGCATGACCGGCTACCAGGAGACCCTCACCGACCCGTCGTACCACCGCCAGGTCGTGGTGATGACCGCCCCGCACGTCGGCAACACCGGCGTCAACGACGAGGACCCCGAGTCGAAGAAGATCTGGGTCTCCGGGTACGTCGTGCGCGACCCCGCGCGGGTGCCGTCCAACTGGCGCTCCCGGCGCTCGCTGGACGAGGAACTGGCGAAGCAGGGCGTCGTCGGCATCTCCGGGATCGACACCCGTGCCCTCACGCGTCACCTGCGCGAGCGTGGTGCCATGCGCGTCGGCATCTTCAGCGGGGACGCGGTGCGGGAGGACGGCGCGCTGCTGGCCCGCGTCCAGGAAGCCCCCCAGATGAAGGGCGCGAACCTCTCCGCCGAGGTCGCCACCACCGAGCCCTACGTCGTCGCCGCGATCGGTGAGAAGAAGTTCACCGTCGCCGCCGTCGACCTCGGCATCAAGGGCATGACCCCGCATCGCATGGCCGAGCGCGGCATAGAGGTGCATGTGCTCCCGGCCACCGCGACCGTCGAGGACGTCTACGCGGTGAACCCGGACGGAGTGTTCTTCTCCAACGGCCCGGGCGACCCGGCCACCGCCGACCACCCCGTCTCCGTGATGCGGGGCGTCCTGGAGCGCGGCACCCCGCTCTTCGGTATCTGCTTCGGCAACCAGATCCTGGGCCGCGCGCTCGGCTTCGGCACCTTCAAGCTGAAGTACGGCCACCGCGGTATCAACCAGCCGGTGCAGGACCGTACGACCGGCAAGGTCGAGGTCACCGCGCACAACCACGGCTTCGCCGTCGACGCTCCTCTCGACCAGGTCTCCGAGACCCCGTTCGGCCGCGCCGAGGTGTCGCACGTCTGCCTGAACGACAACGTGGTGGAGGGGCTGCGGCTTCTAGACCGCCCCGCCTTCAGCGTCCAGTACCACCCCGAAGCGGCAGCCGGCCCGCACGACGCCGCCTACCTGTTCGACCGCTTCGTATCCCTGATGGAGGGCCAGCGTGCCTAAGCGCACCGATATCCAGTCCGTCCTGGTCATCGGCTCCGGCCCGATCGTCATCGGCCAGGCCGCCGAGTTCGACTACTCCGGCACCCAGGCGTGCCGCATCCTGCGCGCCGAGGGCCTGCGGGTCATCCTCGTCAACTCCAACCCGGCGACGATCATGACCGACCCGGAGATCGCCGACGCCACCTACGTCGAGCCGATCACCCCCGAGTTCGTCGAGAAGATCATCGCCAAGGAGCGTCCCGACGCCCTGCTGCCCACCCTGGGCGGCCAGACGGCCCTCAACACGGCCATCTCGCTGCACGAGGCGGGGACCCTCGACAAGTACGGCGTCGAGCTCATCGGCGCCAACGTCGAGGCCATCAACAAGGGCGAGGACCGCGACCTCTTCAAGGAGGTCGTCGAGGCCGTGCGCCAGAAGATCGGGCACGGCGAGTCCGCCCGCTCGGTGATCTGCCACTCCATGGACGATGTCCTCCAGGGCGTCGAGACGCTCGGCGGCTACCCGGTCGTCGTCCGCCCCTCCTTCACCATGGGCGGCGCCGGCTCCGGCTTCGCGCACGACGAGGAGGAGCTGCGCCGCATCGCCGGGCAGGGCCTCACCCTCTCGCCGACCACCGAGGTCCTCCTGGAGGAGTCCATCCTCGGCTGGAAGGAGTACGAGCTGGAGCTGATGCGCGACAAGCACGACAACGTCGTGGTCGTCTGCTCCATCGAGAACTTCGACCCCATGGGCGTGCACACCGGCGACTCGATCACCGTCGCCCCGGCGATGACGCTGACCGACCGCGAGTACCAGACGCTGCGCGACATCGGTATCGCCGTCATCCGCGAGGTCGGCGTCGACACCGGCGGCTGCAACATCCAGTTCGCGGTGAACCCCGAGGACGGCCGGGTCATCGTCATCGAGATGAACCCGCGCGTGTCGCGCTCCTCGGCGCTCGCCTCCAAGGCGACCGGCTTCCCGATCGCCAAGATCGCCGCCAAGCTCGCCGTCGGCTACACGCTCGACGAGATCCCGAACGACATCACGCAGGAGACCCCGGCCTCCTTCGAGCCCACGCTCGACTACGTGGTCGTGAAGGCCCCGCGCTTCGCCTTCGAGAAGTTCCCGCAGGCCGACTCCACCCTCACGACCACCATGAAGTCGGTCGGCGAGGCCATGGCCATCGGCCGCAACTTCACCGAGGCCTTCCAGAAGGCGCTGCGCTCGCTGGAGAAGAAGGGCAGCCAGTTCACGTTCGTCGGCGAGCCCGGCGACAAGGCTCTCCTCCTGGAAGAGGCCGTCCGCCCCACCGACGGCCGTATCAACACCGTCATGCAGGCCATCCGCGCGGGCGCCACGCCCGAGGAGGTCTTCGAGTACACGAAGATCGACCCGTGGTTCGTCGATCAGCTCTTCCTGATCAAGGAGATCGCGGACGAGCTGGCCGAGGCACCCGAGCTGACGGCGGACCTGCTTGCCGAGGCCAAGCGGCACGGCTTCTCCGACACGCAGATCGGGGAGATCCGCGGCCTGCGCGAGGACGTCGTCCGCGAGGTCCGGCACGCGCTGGGCATCCGCCCGGTCTACAAGACGGTCGACACCTGCGCCGCCGAGTTCGCCGCGAAGACGCCGTACTTCTACTCCTCCTACGACGAGGAGAGCGAGGTCGCGCCCCGCGAGAAGCCGGCCGTGATCATCCTGGGCTCCGGCCCGAACCGCATCGGCCAGGGCATCGAGTTCGACTACTCCTGTGTCCACGCCTCCTTCGCGCTGAGCGACGCGGGCTACGAGACCGTGATGGTCAACTGCAACCCGGAGACCGTCTCCACGGACTACGACACCTCCGACCGCCTGTACTTCGAGCCGCTGACGCTGGAAGACGTGCTGGAGATCGTCCACGCCGAGCAGCAGGCCGGACCCGTCGCAGGCGTCGTCGTCCAGCTCGGCGGCCAGACCCCGCTGGGCCTGTCGCAGGCGCTCAAGGACAACGGCGTGCCGATCGTCGGCACCTCCCCGGAGGCCATCCACGCCGCCGAGGACCGGGGCGCCTTCGGACGGGTCCTGGCGGAGGCCGGTCTCCCGGCCCCCAAGCACGGCACCGCCACCACCTTCGCCGAGGCCAAGGCCATCGCCGACGAGATCGGCTACCCGGTCCTGGTGCGTCCGTCGTACGTCCTCGGCGGGCGCGGCATGGAGATCGTCTACGACGAGACGCGCCTGGAGGCGTACATCGCCGAGTCGACCGAGATCAGCCCGTCCCGGCCGGTCCTGGTCGACCGGTTCCTCGACGACGCCATCGAGATCGACGTCGACGCGCTCTACGACGGCCAGGAGCTCTACCTCGGCGGCGTCATGGAGCACATCGAGGAGGCCGGCATCCACTCCGGCGACTCGGCGTGCGCCCTGCCCCCGATCACCCTCGGCGGCTTCGACGTCAAGCGCCTGCGCGCCTCCACGGAGGGCATCGCGAAGGGCGTCGGCGTCCGCGGCCTGATCAACATCCAGTTCGCGCTCGCGGGCGACATCCTCTACGTCCTGGAGGCCAACCCGCGCGCTTCCCGGACCGTCCCCTTCACCTCGAAGGCGACGGCGGTGCCGCTGGCCAAGGCCGCCGCCCGGATCTCGCTGGGCGCGACCATCGCCGAGCTGCGCGCCGAGGGCCTGCTCCCGGCCACCGGCGACGGCGGCGAGCTCCCGCTCGACGCGCCGATCTCCGTCAAGGAGGCCGTCATGCCGTGGTCGCGCTTCCGCGACATCCACGGCCGCGGCGTCGACACGGTCCTCGGCCCGGAGATGCGCTCCACGGGTGAGGTCATGGGCATCGACTCCGTCTTCGGCACGGCGTACGCCAAGTCGCAGGCGGGCGCCTACGGCCCGCTGCCCACCAAGGGCCGCGCCTTCATCTCGGTCGCCAACCGCGACAAGCGCTCGATGATCTTCCCGGCGCGCGAGCTGGTCGCCCACGGCTTCGAGCTGATGGCCACGTCCGGCACGGCCGAGGTGCTCAAGCGCAACGGCATCAACGCCACCGTCGTGCGCAAGCAGTCCGAGGGCACCGGCCCGAACGGCGAGAAGACCATCGTCCAGCTCATCCACGACGGCGAGGTCGACCTCATCGTCAACACCCCGTACGGCACGGGCGGCCGCCTCGACGGCTACGACATCCGTACGGCGGCCGTGGCACGCTCCGTGCCGTGCCTGACGACGGTCCAGGCGCTCGCGGCGGCGGTCCAGGGCATCGACGCCCTCAACCGCGGCGACGTGAGCGTCCGGTCGCTCCAGGAACACGCGGAACATCTGACCGCGGCCCGCGACTAGCAGCCCCGAGGGGGACACCGGAAACGGTGTCCCCCTCTTCGTGAGGACGCCACGTCTTCGTGAGGACATCATGTACAAGATCTTCTTCAGTCTCGTCTTCAAGCGGCTGGACCCGGAGCAGGCCCACCACCTGGCCTTCCGCTGGATCCGCCTGGCCGCCCGCGTCCCCGTGCTGCGCACCTTCCTCGCGGCCGCCCTCGCGCCCCGCCACAAGGAGCTGCGCACGGAGGCCTTCGGGCTGCGCATGCACGGCCCCTTCGGGCTCGCGGCGGGCTTCGACAAGAACGCCGTGGGCATCGACGGCATGGCGATGCTCGGCTTCGACCACGTCGAGATCGGCACGGTGACCGGCGAGCCGCAGCCCGGCAACCCCAAGCAGCGGCTGTTCCGCCTGGTCAAGGACCGGGCACTGATCAACCGCATGGGCTTCAACAACGACGGCTCGCTCCGCGTCGCCGCCCGCCTGGCCTCCCGTACGCCGGTCCTCAGGACCGTCGTCGGCGTCAACATCGGCAAGACCAAGGTCGTACCCGAGGAGGAGGCCGTCGCGGACTACGTGAAGTCCGCCGAGCGGCTGGCGCCCTACGCCGACTACCTCGTGGTCAACGTCTCCTCCCCGAACACGCCCGGTCTGCGCAATCTGCAGGCCACGGAGGCGCTGCGCCCCCTGCTGAGCGCCGTCCGCGAGGCCGCCGACGGCGCGGTGTCGGCGCGGCGTGTCCCGCTCCTGGTCAAGATCGCGCCGGACCTCGCCGACGAGGACATCGACGCGGTCGCCGACCTCGCCGTGGAGCTGGGCCTGGACGGCATCATCGCCACCAACACCACCATCGCGCGCGACGGACTCGGCCTGAAGTCCGACCCCTCCCTGGTCAAGGAGACCGGCGGCCTGTCCGGGGCGCCGCTGAAGGAACGCTCCCTGGAGGTCCTGCGCCGCCTCTACGCGCGCGTGGGCGACCGGATCACCCTGGTGGGCGTGGGCGGCGTCGAGAGCGCCGAGGACGCCTGGCAGCGCATCCTGGCCGGTGCCACGCTGGTCCAGGGCTACAGCGCCTTCATCTACGAGGGGCCCTTCTGGGGCCGCGCGATCCACAAAGGGCTCGCCGCGCGCCTGCGCACCAGCCCGTACGCCACGCTCGCCGACGCGGTGGGCGCCGACGTGAGGAAGACGGCATGAGTCCTCTCGAACCCTTCGGCGCGCGTCTGCGCCGGGCCATGGACGAGCGCGGCCCGCTCTGCGTCGGCATCGACCCGCACGCCTCCCTGCTCGCCGAGTGGGGCCTGAACGACGACGTGGCGGGCCTGGAGCGGTTCAGCCGCACGGTCGTCGAGGCGCTGGCCGACCGGGTCGCCGTGCTCAAGCCGCAGAGCGCGTTCTTCGAGCGGTTCGGCTCGCGCGGCCTTGCCGTCCTGGAGGCGTCGGTGGCCGAGGCGCGGGCGGCGGGCGCCCTGGTCGTCATGGACGCCAAGCGCGGCGACATCGGCTCGACCATGGCCGCGTACGCCGAGTCGTTCCTGCACAAGGACGCGCCGCTGTTCTCCGACGCGCTGACGGTCTCGCCCTACCTCGGCTACGGCTCGCTCAGCCCGGCCGTCGCACTGGCCCGGGAGAGCGGCTCCGGGCTGTTCGTGCTGGCGCTGACCTCCAACCCGGAGGGCGGCGAGGTCCAGCACGCCGTACGGTCCGACGGCCGGAACATCGGAGCGACGATGCTCGCGCACCTGTCCGCCGAGAACGCCGGGGAGGAGCCCCTGGGGTCCTTCGGAGCGGTCGTCGGCGCCACCCTCGGTGATCTGTCGTCGTACGACCTGGACATCAACGGCCCGCTCCTCGCGCCCGGCATCGGCGCCCAGGGGGCCACGCCGGCCGATCTTCCGGCGGTCTTCGGGGCGGCGGTGCGCAATGTCGTGCCGAACGTCAGCCGGGGAGTGCTACGCCACGGTCCCGAAGCGGTCGCGCTGCGTGACGCCGCGGAACGTTTCGCTCAGGAGATCCGTCACGCTGTGACCTCCTCCTGACCACTTCCTGACCTTCTTGTGAGTCCTCCGATGAGTGGCCGGGGACGGGCTTGAGTCTGAATACATCCTCAAATCCGGGGCAGTATGTCCTAAATGTCTGTTCAGATGAAGGCTGACCAGGACTTTTCCGCTGTTCTCGCTGACTCTGGCGGACTTGCCCGCTAGTCTCCGACGAGAGTCACCGGGCAAGCGTGTTGCTCGTGGCTCCCCAGGTGTGGGGCGACTAGGTTCCTCACCGGTCCGTATCCGACAGTTCGACATCCGAGGTGACGTAGGCGTGGCTCTTCCGCCCCTTACCCCTGAACAGCGCGCAGCCGCGCTCGAAAAGGCCGCCGCGGCTCGCCGGGAGCGGGCCGAGGTCAAGAATCGACTCAAGCACTCCGGCGCCTCCCTTCACGAGGTCATCAAGCAGGGCCAGGAGAACGACGTCATCGGCAAGATGAAGGTCTCCGCTCTCCTTGAGTCCCTGCCGGGCGTGGGCAAGGTCCGCGCCAAGCAGATCATGGAGCGACTCGGCATCTCCGAGAGCCGTCGTGTGCGCGGCCTCGGGTCCAACCAGATCGCCTCCTTGGAGCGTGAGTTCGGCAGCACCGGCTCCTGAACTTCGCTCTCCGGGGAAGCGAGTCCCGGGCACTCCGGGATTGCTGGATAATCGCTGCATGGCTGCAACACCCCGGGGGACGACCCCCGTACCCCCGGACGTACGTCCGCGGCTGACCGTGCTCTCCGGCCCCTCCGGGGTCGGCAAGAGCACGGTCGTCGCTCATATGCGCAAGGAACACCCCGAGGTCTGGCTCTCGGTGTCGGCGACGACCCGCAAGCCCCGCCCCGGCGAGAAGCACGGAGTCCACTACTTCTTCGTCACCGACGACGAGATGGACAAGCTGATCGCCAACGGCGAACTGCTGGAGTGGGCCGAATTCGCCGGCAACCGCTACGGCACGCCGCGTGCGGCCGTGCAGGAGCGCCTGGAGGCCGGTGAGCCGGTCCTCCTGGAGATCGACCTGCAGGGTGCCCGTCTGGTCCGGGAGTCGATGCCCGAGGCCCAGCTGGTGTTCCTGGCTCCTCCCTCCTGGGAGGAGCTGGTGCGCAGACTCACCGGGCGGGGTACCGAACCGCCCGAGGTGATCGAGCGCCGGCTCGAGGCGGCGAAGATCGAACTCGCCGCCGAGCCGGAGTTCGACACCACCCTGGTCAACACCGCCGTCGAGGATGTGGCTCGCGAGCTGCTAGCCTTGACGAACGTCGTGTGACCATCGCTGATCGTCCCGATCCTCGCTGATCACCCAGACAGATTCTTTCCCACCCATCGGAAGGTAGAGCGTGTCCTCTTCCATCTCCGCGCCCGAGGGCATCATCAACCCGCCGATCGACGAGCTCCTCGAGGCCACCGACTCGAAGTACAGCCTCGTGATCTACGCGGCCAAGCGGGCCCGCCAGATCAACGCGTACTACTCGCAGCTCGGCGAGGGCCTCCTCGAGTATGTCGGTCCCCTCGTCGACACCCACGTCCACGAGAAGCCGCTCTCGATCGCCCTCCGCGAGATCAACGCGGGGCTGCTCACGTCCGAGGCCGTCGAGGGCCCGGCGCAGTAAGTAGTATTTCCAGCTTGACGCTGACTTTTCCACAGGCCCGGCAGGTCGACTGCCGGGCCTGTGGTGTGTCATGGAGTCGTACGGTGTGCCGGTTGCCGAGGTCCGGGGAGAGACGTGGACAAGCCGAAGGTCGTTCTGGGGGTCAGTGGCGGTATCGCCGCGTACAAGGCCTGTGAGCTGCTGCGGCGGCTGACGGAGTCGGGCCATGACGTGCGCGTGGTGCCCACGGCCTCCGCGCTGCACTTCGTCGGTGCCGCCACCTGGTCCGCGCTCTCCGGGCACCCGGTCTCCACCGAGGTCTGGGACGACGTGCACGAGGTCCCGCACGTCCGCATCGGACAGCATGCCGACCTGGTCGTCGTCGCCCCTGCCACCGCCGACATGCTCGCCAAGGCGGCCCACGGACTCGCCGACGACCTGCTCACCAACACGCTGCTCACCGCCCGCTGCCCGGTCGTCTTCGCCCCCGCCATGCACACGGAGATGTGGGAGCACCCGGCCACCCAGGAGAACGTGGCGACGCTGCGCCGCCGTGGCGCCGTGGTCATCGAGCCGGCCGTGGGCCGTCTCACCGGCGTCGACACCGGCAAGGGCCGGCTGCCCGACCCGGGCGAGATCTTCGAGGTCTGCCGCCGGGTGCTGGCCCGGGGCGTGAGTGAGCCGGACCTCAAGGGACGGCATGTCGTGGTCAGCGCGGGCGGCACCCGCGAGCCCCTGGACCCGGTCCGGTTCCTGGGCAACCGCTCCTCCGGCAAGCAGGGCTACGCCCTCGCCCGCACCGCTGCCGCCCGCGGCGCCCGTGTCACGCTGATCGCGGCCAACAGCACCCTGCCGGACCCGGCCGGGGTGGACGTCGTCCCCGTCGGCACGGCCCTGCAACTGCGCGAGGCGGTGCTGAGCGCCGTCGCCGACGCCGACGCCGTGGTCATGGCGGCGGCGGTGGCGGACTTCCGCCCGGTGACCTACGCGGCCGGGAAGATCAAGAAGAAGGACGACCAGGAGCCGGAGCCCATCGCCCTGGTGCGTAATCCGGACATCCTCGCGGAGATCTCCACCGACCGGGTCCGCCCCGGACAGGTGATCGTCGGCTTCGCCGCGGAGACGGACGACGTGCTCGCGAACGGCCGCGCCAAACTGAAGCGCAAGGGCTGCGATCTGCTGGTCGTGAACGAGGTCGGGGAGCGCAAGACCTTCGGTTCCGAGGAGAACGAGGCCGTCGTGCTGGGCGCCGACGGCAGCGAGACCGCCGTGGCGCACGGCCCCAAAGAAGCCCTGGCCGAAACCGTATGGGACCTGGTGGCCGGGCGCCTGCGCTGATGGTCCAGTCGCCGTGCGTCCCCTCGAATCCCGCCTGATCCAGGCGTGGCGCCTCTGGTCAACGCCGCTCCACATTGGGCAGAATGCCCGTGCCGCAGGTCACAGCTCTCCCGAGTGGCGAGACAGGGGGACCGTGTCCGAAGCGTGACCCGTAAACTGTTCCACGGACGGCGCGAGGTGCAGCCCCCGCCGTCCGCCAATGATCAGCCAGCAGCCGCTGCAACCCCAGGGAGCGTTGTGTCCCGTCGCCTGTTCACCTCGGAGTCCGTGACCGAGGGTCACCCCGACAAGATCGCTGACCAGATCAGCGACACCATTCTCGACGCGTTGCTCCGCGAGGACCCGACCTCTCGGGTCGCCGTCGAGACTCTGATCACGACCGGCCTGGTTCACGTGGCCGGCGAGGTCACGACCAAGACGTACGCGGACATCGCGACGCTGGTCCGGAACAAGATCCTCGAAATCGGCTACGACTCCTCGAAGAAGGGCTTCGACGGCGCCTCCTGCGGCGTCTCGGTGTCCATCGGCGCACAGTCCCCGGACATCGCCCAGGGTGTCGACACGGCGTACGAGTCCCGTGTCGAGGGCGACGAGGACGAGCTCGACAAGCAGGGCGCGGGCGACCAGGGCCTGATGTTCGGCTATGCGACGGACGAGACCCCGACGCTGATGCCGCTGCCGATCTTCCTGGCCCACCGCCTGTCCAAGCGCCTGTCCGAGGTGCGCAAGAACGGCACCATCCCCTACCTGCGCCCGGATGGAAAGACCCAGGTCACCATCGAGTACGACGGCGACAAGGCGGTCCGCCTGGACACCGTCGTGGTCTCCTCCCAGCACGCCTCCGACATCGACCTCGACTCGCTGCTGGCTCCGGACATCAAGGAGTTCGTCGTCGAGCCGGAGCTGAAGGCGCTGCTCGACGAGGGCATCAAGATCGACACGGAGAACTACCGTCTCCTGGTCAACCCCACCGGCCGCTTCGAGATCGGCGGCCCGATGGGCGACGCCGGCCTGACCGGCCGCAAGATCATCATCGACACCTACGGCGGCATGGCCCGCCACGGCGGCGGTGCCTTCTCGGGCAAGGACCCGTCCAAGGTCGACCGCTCCGCCGCGTACGCGATGCGCTGGGTCGCCAAGAACGTCGTCGCCGCGGGCCTCGCCACCCGCTGCGAGGTCCAGGTGGCGTACGCGATCGGCAAGGCCGAGCCGGTGGGCCTGTTCGTCGAGACCTTCGGCACCGCCAAGATCGACACGGACAAGATCGAGAAGGCGATCGACGAGGTCTTCGACCTCCGCCCGGCCGCGATCATCCGCGACCTCGACCTGCTCCGCCCGATCTACGCCCAGACCGCGGCGTACGGCCACTTCGGTCGTGAGCTTCCCGAGTTCACGTGGGAGCAGGCGGACCGCGTGGACGCGCTGCGCAAGGCGGCGGGCCTGTAGGTCCGACGCCCCCACGGCACCGAGTGAGGCCCGGCACCCTTCGGGGGGCCGGGCCTCGTCGTTGCCCGGGGGCTTCGCCGGCACCGCCGGTTGTCAGTGGTGTTTGGTAAGAATGCAAGCGTGAGCAGCGAGAACGGACAGGCGGACGGCGGTGCGGAGGGTGCGCCGCCCGAGCAGCTCGCGCTCATCCGGGAGAGCGTGCGGAAGGCCAAGACGCCCCGGGCCAAGCCGCGGACCTGGCGAGGAGCCGCGCTCGCCAAGGAGCTGCCTGTCGCGCGCGTCCTCGTCGACAAGGGCGTGCTCCACCTCGACCGGTACTTCGACTACGCGGTGCCCGAGGAACTGGACGCCGACGCCCAGCCGGGCGTGCGGGTGCGGGTACGGTTCGGGGCCGGGCGGAGCCGGGTGCGGGACGGACGCCGCGAGGGCGGCGGGCTGATCGACGGGTTCCTCGTCGAGCGACTGGCCGAGTCCGAGTACTCCGGGCCGCTGGCCGCCCTCGCCCAGGTCGTGTCGCCCGAGCGGGTGCTGAGCGAGGAACTGCTGGGGCTGGCCCGGGCGGTCGCCGACCGGTACGCGGGCAGCCTCGCGGATGTCCTGCAACTCGCCGTGCCGCCGCGTAACGCGCGCGCCGAGCAGCGCGCCTCGCCCACGCCCCTGGCGCCGCCCCCGGCCCCCGAGCCCGGGTCCTGGCAGCGGTACGAGCGGGGAGCGGCCTTCGTGGAGTCCCTCGCGTCCGGCGGTGCCCCACGGGCCGTGTGGAACGCGCTGCCGGGGCCGCGGTGGAGCGAGGAGCTGGCCCGCGCCGTCGCGGCGACACTGGCCTCCGGACGGGGGGCGCTCGTCGTCGTGCCCGACGGACGGGCCGTCGCGCGGGCCGACGCCGCCCTGACCTCCCTGCTCGGGGAGGGGCGGCACGCGGTGCTCACCGCCGACGCGGGGCCCGAGAAGCGGTACGCGCAGTGGCTCGCGGTGCGGCGCGGTTCCGTACGGGCCGTGATCGGGACACGGGCCGCGATGTTCGCGCCGGTCCAGGACCTCGGGCTCGTGGCCCTCTGGGACGACGGGGACGACAGCCACAGCGAGCAGCACGCCCCGCAGCCCCATGCGCGGGAGGTGCTCCTGCTGCGGGCGGCGCAGGACAGGTGCGGCTTCCTGCTGGGCAGCTGGGGCTGCACGGTGGAGGCGGCACAGCTCGTCGAGACCGGGTGGGCCCGGCCGCTCGTCGCCGGACGGGAGCAGGTCCGGGGAGCCGCTCCGCTCGTGCGGACCGTGGGGGACGGGGACCTCGCCCGGGACGAGGCCGCCCGGGCCGCCCGGCTGCCGACCCTCGCCTGGCAGGCCGTCAGGGAGGGCTTGAAGCACGGCCCGGTGCTGGTGCAGGTGCCCCGGCGGGGATATGTGCCACGCATGGCGTGCGCCAACTGCCGGGCGCCCGCGCGGTGCAGGCACTGCTCCGGGCCGCTGGAGACGCGGGACGGCGGTGCCTTGTGCTGCGGATGGTGCGGCCGCGAGGAGAGCGGCTGGCACTGCCCGGAGTGCGGTGCCTTCCGGCTGCGTGCCTCGGTGGTCGGGGCGCGGCGGACCGCCGAGGAACTGGGGCGCGCCTTCCCGGCGGTCCCGGTGCGGACCTCGGGGCGTGAACATGTGCTCGACACGGTCCCGGGGACGCCCGCGCTGGTGGTGAGCACGCCGGGGGCCGAGCCGGTCGCCGAGGGCGGGTACGCGGCGGCGCTGCTGCTGGACGGGTGGGCCATGCTCGGGCGGCCCGATCTGCGGGCCGGGGAGGACGCGTTGCGGCGGTGGATCGCGGCCGGGGCACTCGTCCGGCCGCAGTCGGCGGGCGGCACGGTGGTGGTCGTCGCCGAGCCGACGCTGCGGCCCGTCCAGGCGCTCGTACGGTGGGATCCCGTCGGTCACGCGGTGCGGGAACTCGCCGAGCGGGCCGAGCTGGGGTTGCCGCCGGTGTCGCGGATGGCGGCGGTGTCGGGGCCGCCCGAGGCGGTGGCCGAGTTTCTCCGTGCGGCCGAACTGCCGCCGGAGGCCGAGGTGCTGGGGCCGGTGCCGCTGCCCGTCCCGGCTGCGGGGCGACCGCGGCGGGTGGGGGCGCCGCCGCCCGGGGAGCAGTGGGAGCGTGCGTTGCTGCGGGTGCCGCCCGGGAAGGGAGCCGCGCTGGCCGCCGCGCTCAAGGCCGCCCAGGCCGCGCGGATGGCCCGGGGGAGTGGGAGCGGGGCCGGCGTCTGGGTACGGATCGATCCGGCTGACATCGGGTGAGCCGATGGCCGGGTGAGCTGCCGCAGAAGGGTCGTCGACCGCTGCCACCCAGCGGGCCGGCCCTGGTGCAGCCGGAGCCGGCGGGGCGTCGCCCGGATGTGCGACTGCCCTCCCGAAGGCGTCCCGGGAGGGCAGGGCGAGGGGTGGTTCAGCCGTTGCGCGGGCCGGGGAACGCCGTCGGCCGTGCCTCGTCGCGGAGTGCGGGGCTGCCTGCCGTCGGCTGCGTGGGCATGGAGCGGGCGGCGGGGACCGTCGGTACCGTGGGCAGGCCGGTGGGCATACCGACCGCGCGACCGCCCGTCGGCTCCGGTGTGCGCTCCGGCTCGGCCGCGGCCGCCTGGGCCGTGGTCGCGGCACGGCGTGCGCCGTAACGGCGGTGCACCGCCTGTTTGGTGACTCCGAGCGCGGAGCCCACCGCGTCCCACGAGAAGCCGAGCGAGCGGTCGAAGTCCACGGCCGCGGTGACCAAGGTCTCGACACTGTCCCGCAGCTCCTGGGCGAGACGTACCGTCGGGGCGGGGGCGCGTCCGTAGACGACGAAGCCCGTGGAAGGGCCGGAGCGGCGCGGGCGGTAGACATTGCCCAGCTGGGCGGTGAGGGTGCGCAGTGCGTCCACCTGCCGGCGGACCCGCTCGATGTCCCGCACCAGCAAGTGCAGGCTGGCCCGAGCCTGGGCGTCGTGGGTTGCGTGGTCGGCCATGAACAAGCCTCTCGAACCGGCGTTGAAAGGAATGGGCCGTGATCACGGCCCGTTGTGGTCAACTCTGTCTTGACCAACGCGGATTCGCTCCGCGGGTCACGGTGTGGGGGCGTAGGGGCATATGCGTGCGCCTGTTTGCGCGGGGTGTGCGCCTCGGCCTGCGGCCTTCGGCTTGTGTCTCCCACCCGCGCGCCGCCAGTAACAGCCGTTCAAGAGGCTGAGCTCTCCCGTGAGGGCCGGGCGCCGTCGGCGGCTTTCCGTGCGGGGCTCATAGACTTGGGCGTTGCCCGTTGTCGATCCCCGCCCCCGAGAGGCCCCCACCACCCCATGAAGCTCGTCTTCGCCGGTACACCCGAGGTCGCCGTTCCCGCTCTGGACGCTCTTCTCGCCTCCGGGCGGCACGAGGTGGCCGCTGTCGTCACGCGGCCCGACGCGCCGGCCGGGCGCGGGCGCAGGCTGGTCGCGTCGCCCGTCGCCGAGCGGGCGGAGGAGGCCGGGATCGAGGTGCTGAAGCCCGCGAAGCCGAAGGACCCCGAGTTCCTGGAGCGGCTGCGGGAGATCGCGCCGGACTGCTGCCCCGTCGTCGCCTACGGTGCGCTGCTGCCCCGCGTCGCTCTCGACGTCCCCGCGCACGGCTGGGTCAATCTGCACTTCTCCCTGCTGCCGGCCTGGCGCGGGGCCGCCCCCGTGCAGCACTCCATCATGGCCGGCGACGAGATCACCGGGGCATCGACGTTCCTGATCGAGGAGGGGCTCGACTCGGGGCCGGTGTACGGGACGGTGACCGAGGAGATCCGGGCCACCGACACCAGCGGGGACCTGCTGACGCGGCTCGCCTTCGCCGGTGCCGGGCTGCTCGCGGCGACCATGGACGGGATCGAGGACGGCACGCTGAAGGCCGTACCGCAGCCGGCCGACGGCATCAGCCACGCGCCGAAGGTCAACGTCGAGGACGCCCACCTCGACTGGGCCGCCCCCGCGCTGCGCGTCGACCGGATGGTACGGGGCTGCACCCCGGCCCCCGGCGCCTGGACCACCTTCCGCGGCGAGCGGCTCAAGCTCATCCAGGTCACCCCCGTGCCCGACCGGGCGGACCTCGCCCCGGGGCAGATCTCCGCGGGGAAGAACAACGTGTACGTCGGCACCGGTTCGTACGGTGTCGAGCTGCTGTGGGTGCAGGCCCAGGGCAAGAAGCCGATGAGGGCCGCGGACTGGGCGCGCGGCGTGCGGATCGCCGACGGGGAGCGGCTCGGGGGCTGATGCCCCTGCTCCCGGCGGCGTAGGCTGGACGGCGCACTTCTTCTCACACCCGGAGCACCTTTTTCGTGAGCGAACAGCCCCGTCGGCCCCGCACGTCCGGCAAGCCCTACCGTCGGCCCAAGAAGGACCCCGTCCGCATCCTCGCCTTCGAGGCGCTCAGGGCCGTGGACGAGCGGGACGCCTACGCCAACCTCGTCCTGCCGCCGTTGCTGCGCAAAGCGCGGGAGAACGAGGGACCCGAGAAGTTCGACGCGCGGGACGCGGCGCTCGCCACCGAGCTGGTGTACGGGACGCTGCGGTGGCAGGGGACGTACGACGCGGTCATCGCGTCCTGCGTGGACCGGCCGCTCGGTGACGTCGATCCGCCGGTGCTGGACGTGCTGAGCCTCGGCGCCCACCAGTTGCTCGGGACGCGGATCCCGACCCACGCGGCCGTGTCCGCCACGGTCGAGCTCGCGCGGGTCGTGCTCGGCGACGGACGGGCCAAGTTCGTCAACGCCGTGCTGCGGAAGATCGCGCAGGACGATCTGGACGGCTGGCTCGAGCGGGTCGCGCCGCCCTACGACGAGGATCCCGAGGACAATCTCGCCGTCGTCCACTCGCATCCGCGGTGGGTCGTGTCCGCGCTGTGGGACTCCCTCGGCGGCGGGCGGGCCGGCATCGAGGAGTTGCTCCGCGCCGACAACGAGCGGCCCGAGGTGACCCTGGTGGCGCGGCCCGGGCGGGCCACCGCCGGGGAACTGCTCGACGAGGACGCCGCCGTGCCGGGGCGCTGGTCGCCGTATGCCGTACGGCTGACCGAGGGCGGCGAGCCGGGCGCCATCGAGGCGGTCCGGGACGGGCGCGCGGGCGTGCAGGACGAGGGCAGCCAGCTCGTCGCCATCGCCCTCGCCAACGCGCCGTTGGACGGGCCCGACCGGCGCTGGCTTGACGGGTGCGCTGGGCCCGGCGGCAAGGCCGCGCTGCTCGGCGCCCTCGCCGCCGAACGGGGCGCGCTGCTGCTCGCCTCCGAGAAACAGCCGCACCGAGCCGGGCTCGTGGCGGGCGCACTGGAAGGCAATCCCGGGCCGTATCAGGTGATCACCGCGGACGGGACCCGTCCGGCGTGGCGGCCCGGCAGCTTCGACCGGGTCCTGGTCGACGTGCCGTGCACCGGTCTGGGCGCCCTGCGGCGCCGCCCCGAGGCACGCTGGCGGCGCCGGCCCGACGACCTGGAGGGGTTCGCGCCGTTGCAGCGCGGGCTGCTGTGCACCGCCCTGGAGTCGGTGCGGGTCGGCGGCGTCGTGGGCTACGCGACGTGCTCCCCGCACCTCGCCGAGACCCGGGCCGTGGTCGCCGACGTGCTCAAGCAGCTCCCGGACACCGACCTCGTCGACGCGCGGCCGCTGCTGCCCGGCGTACCGGATCTGGGCGAGGGGCCAGACATCCAGCTGTGGCCGCATCTGCACGGGACCGACGCCATGTACCTGGCCCTCATTCGCCGGACCGGCTGACCCCCGCTCCGGCGCTCTCCTGGCGCGCCGCACCGCCGTCCTCCCTGGCCAGCCGGTGCGGCCACCACACCTTCGGTCCCACGTCCAGGAACAGGGACGTCACCAGGACCGAGCGCACGATGAACGTGTCGATGAGGACGCCGAGGGCCACCGCGAAGCCGATCTCGGCGAAGGCGACCATCGGGAGGGTGCCGAGGGCGGCGAAGGTGCCGGCCAGCACCAGGCCCGCGGAGGTGATGACCGCGCCGGTGGCGGCGAGCCCCGTGACCACGCCCTCTCTGGTGCCCTTGCGGGCCGCCTCCTCGCGGATGCGGGTGGTGAGGAAGATGTTGTAGTCGATGCCCAGGGCGACCAGGAATACGAAGACGAACAACGGGAAGTCGGTCGCCTCGCCCGCGTAGTCGAAGATGTGGCGGAACGCGAGCGCGCTGAGGCCAAGGGCCGCCGTGAAGGACAGGATCACCGTCCCGACCAGCAGCAGCGGGGCGATCAAGGACCGTAGCAACGCGCACAGGATCAGCAGGACGACCGCCAGGACCAGCGGGATGATCACGATGTTGTCGTGGATCGTCGCCCTGTCCATGTCGATGAGCCCGGCCGTGGCGCCGCCCACCTGGGCGTCCGCGTCCGGCACCGCGTGCACCGCGTCCCGCACCCTTTCGACGGTCTGCTCGGCCGCCTCGCTGTCCGCCGGATCGGCCAGGGTCGCCTCGAACAGCACCTTGCCCTCGTACACGGGTCTCGTGGCCGGGGGCAGGCCCAGCGAGGTCGGCACGACGCCCTCGGTCCCGGCGACCGCGCGGCCCACCTGCCGGGCCTGCGCCTGGTTGGAGACGATGACGAGCGGACTGCCGCTGCCGGCGGGGAAGTACTGCTCGGAGACCTCCTGGCCGACGATCGAGTCCGGCTTGCCCGTGAAGGCGTCCGCATTGCTGATGCCCTCCGCACGCAGCTGGATGAGACCGAGCGAGCAGACCGCGAGGACGAGAGCCGTCGCCGCCCAGACCGTGCGCGGACGGCGGGCGATACGGCGGCCGGTGCGGGCCCAGATGCCGCGCCCGGTCGGGTCGGCCGAGCCGAGGTGCGGGATCACCGGCCAGAAGATCCAGCGGCCGAAGATCACCAGCAGGGCCGGGAACAGGGTCATCATCGCCAGGAGGGCGACCGCCACGCCGATCGCGGCGACCGGGCCCAGGCCGCTGGTGGAGTTCATCTCCGCGACCAGCAGCACCAGCATGCTCAGCACGACCGTCGCCCCGGAGGCGAGCACGGCGGGGCCCGCCCGGTGCAGGGCGAGCGCCATCGCCTCGTGCCGGTCCTCGTGGCGGCGCAGTTCCTCCCGGTAGCGCGCCACGAGCAGCAGCGCGTAGTCCGTCCCCGCGCCGAACACGAGCACCGTGAGGATGCCGGCGCTCTGCCCGTTGACCGTCAGGCCGGCGTGCTCGGCGAGGAAGTAGATCAGCGCCTGTGCGGTGAACAGCGCCGCGATCACGGCGAGCAACGGGACCAGCAGCAGGGTGGGACTGCGGTAGGTGATCAGCAGCATGACGATGACGACGGCCATGGCCGACACCAGCAGCGTCGAGTCGATGCCCTCGAAGGCCTCGGAGAAGTCCGCCGACGTGCCGCCCGGCCCGGTGATGTGCACGGCGAGGCCGCCGTGGCTGTCGCCGGTGACGTCCCGCATGGAGTCGACCGCGGGCGCGATCCGCTCCCAGCCCTTCTCGTCCATCGTGATCGGTACGAGGATCTCCGCCGCCCGGGGATCGGCCGGCCGGTCGTAGACGGGCCCCCGGGTCTCCGCGCCCCGGATGCCGTGGTCGCTCAGCTGCCTCAGCTCCGCCGCGTCCTCGGTGATCTGCGCGCGGTCCTGTGCGGTGAGCCCGCTGTCCCGGGCGTAGACGACGACCGCGGGGATCTGCTCGGGCCGGAAGTCCTTCGACAACTCCAGCACCTGCGTCGACTCCGCGGACCCCGGCAGCCAGGACGCCGCGTCGTTGTCCTGGGCGTCGGTGAGCTTCATCGCGAACGGCGCCACCACGAACAGCACGACCACCCACAGGCCCAGAACCAGCCACTTGGCCCGTCGGCCACAGACCAGATGACCGATGCCCCGGTTGTTTGTCATCAAGACCTCCGCACCGATGCCCTGAAGGGGCGCGGGGAACTGCGCGACCAGCCACACACAACCCGCACCCGTCGGAGACCGCCAGTCCTGGGACCCCCACCGCCCGAGCCCAGCGCAGCGCATAGGCTTAGGCCATGGCCGCGCAGATCAACCCCAGCATCCTGTCCGCCGACTTCGCCCGTCTCGCGGACGAGGCGAAGGCCGTGGAGGGAGCCGACTGGCTCCACGTCGACGTCATGGACAACCATTTCGTCCCGAACCTCACGCTCGGGGTGCCGGTCGTGGAGTCTCTCGCCCGTGCGACGGACACTCCGCTGGACTGCCACCTGATGATCGAGGCCCCCGATCGGTGGGCGCCCCAGTACGTGGAGGCGGGGGCCGGTTCCGTCACCTTCCATGTCGAGGCGGCCGCCGCACCGGTCCGGCTCGCCCGGGAGATCCGTGCCAAGGGCGCCCGCGCCTCCATGGCGCTGAAGCCCGCGACCCCCATCGAGCCGTACGAGGACCTGCTCCCCGAGCTCGACATGCTGCTGATCATGACGGTGGAACCGGGCTTCGGGGGGCAGGCCTTCCTCGACATCATGCTTCCGAAGATTCGCCGCACCCGCGAGTTGATCAGCAAGCACGGTCTGGAGCTCTGGCTCCAGGTCGACGGCGGAGTTTCGGCGTCCACCATCGAGCGCTGCGCCGACGCCGGAGCCGATGTCTTCGTGGCCGGATCGGCGGTCTACGGGGCAAAAGACCCGGCCGAGGCGGTACGTGCACTACGCACGCAGGCTGAGGCGACGACGGCCAAGGCATCCTGGGCCTGCGACCACTGAGCCACAGCAAAGTGAACGGCTCCGATCAGGGCTGATCAAGCGCGCCGGATCTGCAAGGATGAACGGCGAATCCAGAGTGTGAACAGCAGTGAGGAGATCGCCGTGTCGGGTATGTCGGCGGGCCGGTCAGCCATGCGGATGGGACCCGCTGAGCTGGTGCAGGCGGCGGCCATGGCCCGCCGCTTCTACCTCGAGGGCAAGTCCAAGATCCAGATCGCTGAGGAGTTCGGCGTCAGCCGCTTCAAGGTGGCCCGGGTCCTGGAGACCGCCCTCGAACGGGATCTCGTACGCATCGAGATCCGTGTGCCCGCCGAGCTGGACGCCGAGCGCTCGGACGCGCTCCGCGCCCGCTACGGCCTCAGGCACGCTGTCGTGGTCGAGTCTCCGGCCGAGGCCGAGGAGACACCCGACCCCGAGAACCTGGGAGAGGTGGCCGCCGACCTGCTCGGCGAACTGGTCAACGAAGGTGATGTGCTGGGACTGGCCTGGGGCCGTTCCACGATCCATATGGCGGCGGCGCTCGACCGGCTGCCGCCGTGCACGGTGGTGCAGCTGACGGGCGTGTACGACGCCGGGACCGCCGAGCGCGGCTCGGTCGAGGCCGTACGCCGCGCCGCCCAGGTGTCCGGCGGTGACGCCCACCCCATCTACGCGCCGATGCTGCTGCCCGACGCGGCCACGGCCACGGCACTGCGCAATCAGACGGGGATCGCCCGGGCCTTCGAGCACTTCGACAAGGTCACCGTCGCCTGTGTCTCCATCGGCTCCTGGGAGCCGGGCATCTCCACGGTGCACGACATGCTCAGCGACGAGGAGCGCGCGCACTACGCCTCCCTCGGTGTCGCCGCAGAGATGTCCGCGCATCTCTTCGACGCCGAGGGCCGCCGGGTCGGCCGCGACCTGGGCGAGCGGTGCATCACCGTCAAGACCCACCAGCTGCGTCGCGTCCCCGAGGTCGTCGCGATCGCCGGCGGGCAGCGCAAGGGGCCGGCGATCGACGCGGTGCTGCGGTCCGGGCTGGTCACCAGCCTGGTCACGGACACATCGGCGGCGGACTACCTGATGACGGCGGGCCCGGCGCCGAAGTCCGCGCTCAACAGGGCCGACCCGGACGGAGTCTGACGGATGGTGAGGGAGTCGCACCAGGTGCCGGACGACCCGGCGGGCCGGATCGTGGTCGTTCTCGACCTCGACGGGGTCACGGACAAGGCGGGCCTCATGGACCGCTGCGCCCGTGACCTGGCCCTGCCCGACTGGTTCGGCCGCAACTGGGACGCCCTCGCCGACTGCCTGGCCGACCCCGCCCTCTGGCCCGAGGGGTCAGGGGAGCGGGGGCTGCTGGTCGTCGTGCGGGGCTGGCGGACGTACGCCGAGACGCGGCCCGAGGAGTGGCAGGTCGCCGAGGAGATCTTCGCCGAGGCGACGGACCGGGGCCCGGGCCTCTTCGTGACCCTCGGCCTTGGAGCATCCTCCGAGAGGCCCCCTGACCAGCCTGGATGATCCGCTCAGGGACGTCCGGGCCGTCGTCGTGGGACAATGAAGTACGTGCTCTTTCCCCCGGACCGTCCGGTTCGGGGGTCACCTCTGAACGACTGGGATGTGCAGCACGTGCGTTTCCTCAATGACATCCAGCCCGGGTACGACCTGACGTACGACGACGTCTTCATGGTGCCGAGCCGCTCCGCGGTCGGCTCGCGGCAGGGCGTCGACCTCAGCTCCCCGGACGGCACGGGCACCACCATCCCGCTCGTCGTCGCCAACATGACCGCCATCGCGGGCCGCCGTATGGCCGAGACCGTGGCCCGACGCGGCGGCCTCGTGGTGATACCGCAGGACATCCCGAACGACGTGGTCACCGACGTCGTCTCCTGGGTGAAGAGCCGGCACCTGGTGCTGGACACCCCGATCATCCTGTCGCCGCACCAGACGGTCGCCGACGCGCTGGCCCTGCTGCCCAAGCGCGCGCACAACGCCGGGGTCGTCGTCGACGACACCCACACGCCGGTCGGCGTGGTCACCGACGCCGACCTGTCCGGCGTGGACCGCTTCACGCAGCTGTCCGAGGTCATGTCCCGGGACCTGCTGCTCATCGACGCGGACATGGACCCGGGCGAGGCCTTCAACACCCTCGACCACGCCAACCGCCGCTACGCTCCCGCGGTCAACCAGGACGGCACGCTCGCCGGCATCCTGACCCGCAAGGGCGCCCTGCGCGCCACGCTCTACAAGCCGGCCACCGACGCGCAGGGACGGCTGCGCATCGCGGCCGCCGTCGGCATCAACGGCGACGTCGCGGGCAAGGCACAGGAGCTGCTGGACGCGGGGGTCGACGCGCTCGTCATCGACACGGCCCACGGTCACCAGGAGTCGATGATCAGCGCCCTGAAGCTGGTGCGCGACCTCGACCCGCGGGTGCCGATCGTCGCGGGCAACGTGGTCGCCGCCGCGGGTGTGCGCGACCTGATCGAGGCGGGCGCGGACATCGTCAAGGTCGGTGTCGGACCCGGCGCCATGTGCACCACCCGCATGATGACCGGCGTCGGCCGGCCGCAGTTCTCCGCCGTCCTGGAGTGCGCCGCCGAGGCGAAGAAGTACGGCAAGCACGTGTGGGCCGACGGCGGCGTCCGCCACCCGCGCGACGTGGCCATGGCCCTCGCGGCCGGCGCGTCCAACGTGATGGTCGGCTCCTGGTTCGCGGGCACCTACGAGTCCCCGGGCGACCTCCAGCACGACGCGCAGGGGCGGGCGTACAAGGAGTCCTTCGGCATGGCGTCCGCGCGTGCCGTGCGCAACCGCACCTCGGAGGAGTCGGCGTACGACCGTGCTCGCAAGGCGCTGTTCGAGGAGGGCATCTCCACCTCCCGCATGTTCCTCGACCCGGCCCGCCCGGGCGTCGAGGACCTGATCGACTCGGTCATCGCGGGCGTCCGCTCCTCCTGCACCTACGCCGGTGCCGGCTCCCTGGAGGAGTTCGCCGAGAAGGCCATCGTGGGCATCCAGAGCGCCGCCGGCTACGCCGAGGGCAAGCCCCTGCACGCCAGCTGGAGCTGAGGCGCCAACGCCCGTCCATACGGCCCCCGGTGGAAAACCGGGGGCCGTACGCGCGTGGGTGCCCTACCGTCGTGCGGCATGGAGATCACCCTCTGCCGGGCCGCCGACGTGGCGTTGCTCGACCGGTACATCGGCTCCATGGCCGCCACCTCGTTCCACGCGCGCCGCTTCCAGCGCCAGGAGCGGGGCCAGAGCACGTACCTCGTCGCCTGGCTCGACGAACGGCCCGTGGGGCACACGGAACTGCGCTGGGGCGGCTGCGACGACGCGGCCGTACGGGCGGCACGGCCCGGCTGCCCCGAGATCAACGCGCTGACCGTGTGGCCCGAGACGCTGCGCTCGCGCGGCATCGGCAGCGCCCTGATCCGGGCCGCCGAGGAACTGGCCCGGGAGCGGGGCCGCACGGCCGTCGGACTCGGTGTCGCCGACGACAACCCGCGCGCCGCCGCCCTCTACGCCCGGCTCGGCTATCTGCCCCTCGCGGCGTACGTCGGCCGCTGGTCCTACGAGGACCACGACGGTCGCACACACGAGTGCGTCGAGGAGCTCACGTTCCTGCTGAAAGAGCTGGTCTGAGCAGGCCTTGTGCAACGGACGAAAGCTGTCGTGCAACGAACCTCCGGCCCGTCTCCATCAACGCAATGATCTTGCGGACATGCGCAAGGTTGCTGCATTTCACCAGCAACGCCGATCCTCGTAGGCTGTCGCCTCGTACGTGGCGTGGCAGGGACCCCGCTCGGTGGGTCCCTGCTCAAGGGTGCCGCTCGTCCCTGCCGCCCTGACCGGCAGCGATAAGGAGCCAGCGCGTGCTCGACCAAGGCGCACCCCCGCAGAACCCAGGCCAGAATGCCGCCCCCACACCCCCGGGCGTCGGTGCGCGCCTCATGCGTCGCAAGCCGGTGGAAAGCCTGGTCGCCGAGGGTGGCCAGGGTGAGGGCGGGTCGCTGCGGCGCTCCCTCGGCCTGTGGCAGCTCACCATGATCAGCATCGGTGCCACCCTCGGCACCGGCATCTTCGTCGTCCTCGGCGAGGCCGTCCCCAAGGCGGGCCCGGCCGTCACGCTCTCCTTCGTCATCGCCGGCCTCACCGCCCTGTTCTCGGCCCTGTCCTACGCCGAGCTGGCGGGCACCATCCCGGTCGCCGGATCCTCGTACTCGTATGCGTACGCAACGATGGGCGAGCTGATCGCCTGGGTCTGCGGCTGGTGCCTGGTCCTGGAGTACGGCGTCTCCGTCGCCGCCGTCGCGGTCGGCTGGGGCGAGTACCTCAACGAACTGCTCGACGGGACCATAGGCGTCACCATCCCGGCCGCCCTGTCCGCCCCGCCCGGCGACGGCGGCGTGTTCAACCTGCCCGCGCTGATCGTCGTCCTGCTCGCGATGGCGTTCCTGCTGGGTGGCGCCAAGGAGTCCGCCCGCGCCAACACCGTCATGGTCATCGTGAAGATCGCCGCGCTGGTGATGTTCTGCGCCATCGGCGTCCAGGGCTTCCGCTCCGGCAACTACGAGAACTTCATGCCGCTGGGCATGGCGGGTGTGAGCGCCGCCGGGGCGACGCTGTTCTTCTCCTACATCGGCTTCGACGCCGCCTCCACGGCCGGCGAGGAGGCGAAGAACGCCCAGCGCGACCTGCCCCGCGCGATCATGCTGTCGCTGGTCATCGTCACGGCGCTGTACGTCCTCGTCGCCGCCGTCGCGGTCGGGGCCAAGCCCTGGAAGAACTTCACCGACTCCGAGGCCGCCCTCGCCCAGATCATGCGCGAGGTCACCGGGCAGACCTTCTGGGGCACACTGCTGGCGTTCTGCGCGGTCATCGCCATCGCGAGCGTGGTCCTGACCGTGCTGTACGGCCAGACCCGCATCCTCTTCGCCATGTCGCGCGACGGGCTGGTGCCGAAGGTCTTCTCCAAGGTCCACCCGAAGACCAAGACCCCCCGTGCCAACACCCTGATCGTGTCGCTGTTCTGCGGTGTGCTCGCCGCCGCGATCCCGCTCGGGCAGCTCGCCGACGCCACCAGCATCGGCACCCTGTTCGCCTTCGCGCTCGTCAACGTGGCCGTCGTGGTGCTGCGCCGGACCCGCCCGGACATGCCCCGCACCTTCCGGGTGCCGCTCTCCCCGGTCATGCCCGCCCTCGGCTTCGGCTTCTGCATCTGGATGATGGGCAGCCTCTCGGCCGTGACCTGGGTGGTCTTCGGTGTCTGGATGGCCGTCGGGCTCGTGTTCTACTTCGGGTACGGCTATCGCCGTTCCCGACTCGCACCATCCGAGAAGTGATCAACCCACTGTGCTGAACGATCTCGACGAACGCATCGTGCACGCCCTGGCCGAGGACGCCCGCCGCTCCTACGCCGACATCGGCCAGATCGTCGGTCTGTCCGCACCCGCCGTGAAACGGCGGGTGGACCGGCTGCGGGCCACCGGAGCCATCACCGGCTTCACCGTCCGGGTGGACCCGGGCGCCCTGGGCTGGGAGACCGAGGGGTTCGTCGAGATCTACTGCCGGGGCAACACCTCCCCGGAAACCATTCAGCGGGGCCTGGAGCGCTATCAGGAGGTCGTGGCCGCGTCCACCGTCACCGGGGACGCGGACGCGATCGCCCAGGTCTTCGCCTCCGACATGCGGCACTTCGAACGGGTCCTGGAGCGGATCGCCGGAGAGCCGTTCGTCGAGCGGACCAAGTCCGTGCTCGTGCTGTCGCCGCTGCTGCGGCGCTTCTCGTCGGGATCGCCCACGTAAGCCGGTGGCCCGGCCCCGGACCCGGGCCTAACATCGGTGCCATGACCTGGCGACATTGATCCACCAGCCGTGCCTCCCGAGGACCGCCTCGGCCGCCGTACCTCCGGCGTCCGAACGGTCCATACGGGAAGGCCTCATGACACTCTCACCCGCACACGTGCCCGCCACCGGTGTCCGGCGGCTGACGACCACGCTGTACGGCTACGCGTTCCTCGACGACTTTGTCCTGCTCTACCCGGTGTACGCGCTGCTGTTCGCCGACACCGGCATGTCGCTTTGGCAGACCTCCTCCCTGTTCGCCCTGTGGTCGATCACCTCGGTGGTCCTGGAAGTGCCGTCCGGCGCCTGGGCCGACACCGTGTCGCGACGCCGGCTGCTGTGGATCGGCCCGCTGCTCACCGCCGCCGGCTTCGCGCTGTGGGTGCTCGCCCCGTCGTACGGGGCCTTCGCGGCCGGCTTCGTCCTGTGGGGCGCGGGCGGTGCGCTCGGCTCCGGCGCGCTGGAGGCGCTGGTCTACGACGAACTGGACCGGCTCGGCGCCGCCGGCCGCTACGCCCGGGTCATGGGCCGTGCCCGGGCCGCCCGGCTGGTCGGCACCGTGGCCTCGCTCGGCCTCGCGGGGCCGGTATTCGCCCAGGGCGGCTACGCCGCCGTCGGTGCCGCGAGCGTCCTGGCCTGTCTGCTGGGCGCTGCCACCGCGACCCGCTTCCCGGAACACCGGGTACATCGGGAGAGCGCTGACGACAGCTGGGCGACGACCCTGCGGACCGGACTCGCGGAGGTCCGCGGCAACCGTGCGGTGCGCGGCGCCCTGCTGCTGGTCCCGGCCGTGGCCGCCGTGTGGGGCGCCCTCGACGAGTACACGCCGCTGCTGGTCCGGGACATCGGCGTCGCCGAGGCGACCGTGCCCTACCTGATCATGATGATCTGGGCGGGCGTCACCGTCGGCAGCCTCCTGACGGGACCGGCCGAACGCCTCGGCCCGGCCGGTCTCGCAGCCCTGCTCGCGGGCGCCGCCCTCGCCCTGGCCGTGGGCGGTTTGGCCCGCTCCCTGGCCGGCATCGCTCTCGTGGGCGTCGCCTTCGCCGGGTTCCAGCTGGCGGAGGTGCTGGCCGACGTCCGCCTCCAGCACCGTATCGACGACTCCAGTCGGGCCACGCTCACCTCCGTGGCGAGCCTGGGCACCGAGCTGGCCACGATCGCCACGTTCGGGGTGTACGTGCTGCTCGGCACGGACCTGGCGCACGGCACCGTCTTCGCGGTGCTGGCGATCCCCTACCTGATGACGGCCCTCGTGCTGGTCAGAAGTCGGGCCGCCACGGCACGACGGTGAAGTCGCCCGTCCCCTTCCTGACCTTCTCGAAGGGGGCGGAGCCCACGCACTTGGGCAATCCCTTCGTCTCGACGGGGTTGCCCGTGGAGGCCCAGCTGTAGCCGAGCCGGTCGATCCGGCCGGTGTCGTGGACGGTGATGCCGACCCGCTTGCCCTCGGCGCCGGGCAGGTCGGAGGAGGTGATGACGCCGGAGACGACGGCCACCTTGCCGCCGGTGACCAGGCAGTCCACCTTCGCCTTCGCCCGGGCGCCCTCGCCGTTCAGATAGTGGCTCCACTCGAAGGTGCCGGTGGCCTTCATCGGGTCGGCGTTGTCCTTCGCGGCCAGATGCGCGTCGAAGGAGAAGGTGATGTCGTCCCCGGCCGAGCGGTACAGCTTGGCCTTGCCGGTGAGCGCGGCGGCCTCCCGCGCTTGCACCGGAGAGCCGGAGCCGGAATCGGAGGACGCGGCGGCGGAGGCCGCCGTGGCGGTCGCGGTGAGCAGCAGCGCGGCCCCGAGCACGGCGGTCTTCGTACGGCGGTTCATGGCGGTCCTTTCCGCAGGGATGCAGGTCGCTGGAACGCTCACCACTGTCCCGGCGCGGCGCCCGCCCCACATCGCTCCGGGGGCGGGACCCCGCCTCCGCCGCCCGGCGGGGGAGCACCCCACCGGTCTGCGCCCACGGGTGGACCGACGTACGACCGCGGTCCCGCAACGAATCGCCGCCGAGCCCTCGACGGACGCAATGATCAGCTCACCGGCGCGCAATGGCTGCTCCTTGTCCGGCCGAGCCCGCCGACCGTACCGTCTATCAGGCCCCCGAAAACCCTCCGTGCCCCGGTGAGGAACACGCATGCGCACCGCCCTGCTCCAGAGCTCCGGCCGCCCCGGCTCCACCGTCGAGAACCTCAAGGTCCTCGACGAGGCCGCGGGCCGGGCCGCCGCCGCGGGCGCCGGGCTGCTCGTCACGTCGGAGATGTTCCTGACGGGGTACGCGATCGGCGACGACATCGGCCGCCTCGCCGAGCCCGCCGACGGAGACTGCGCGGACGCGATCGCCGAGATCGCGACCGGCCACGGCATGGCGATCGCCTACGGCTATCCCGAGCGGGCGGGCGACGCCGTGTTCAACTCGGCCCAGCTGATCTCCGCCGACGGCACCCGGCTCGCCAACTACCGCAAGACCCACCTCTTCGGCTGCTTCGAACGCGACCACTTCACCCCGGGGGACCAGCCGGTCGTCCAGGCGGAGATCGACGGTCTGCGCGTCGGCATCCTGATCTGCTACGACGTGGAGTTCCCGGAGAACGTCCGCGCCCACGCCCTCGCCGGCACCGACCTGCTTCTCGTCCCGACGGCCCAGATGCACCCGTTCCAGTTCGTCGCCGAGTCGGTGATCCCGGTGCGTGCCTTCGAGAACCAGATGTACGTCGCGTACGTCAACCGAGCCGGCCAGGAAGGCGAGTTCGAGTTCGTGGGACTGTCCACGCTCGCCGGGCCCGACGGGGTCGCCCGCGCCCGGGCCGGCCGGGGCGAGGAACTCGCCCTCGCCGACGTCGACCCGGCCCTCCTCGCCGCGTCCCGCGAGGCCAACCCGTATCTGCTGGACCGGCGCCCGGGCCTCTACGGGTCGCTCGCCTGATCCCCCCCACACCTGTCTGTTTCCTCTGCAAGGAGTCCGTACCCCATGACGTCCACCGTGCCCAACGCCGTCGAGCACGCAGACGCGCAGCAGCCGCCGATCACCATGTTCGGCCCGGACTTCCCGTACGCCTACGACGACTTCCTCGCCCACCCGGCGGGTCTCGGGCAGATACCCGCGACCGAGCACGGCACGGAGGTCGCGGTCATCGGCGGCGGCCTGTCCGGCATCGTCGCCGCGTACGAGCTGATGAAGATGGGCCTCAAGCCGGTCGTGTACGAGGCCGACCAGATCGGCGGCCGGCTGCGGACGGTGGGCTTCGACGGGTGCGACGAGTCCCTCACCGCCGAGATGGGCGCGATGCGCTTCCCGCCGTCGTCCACCGCGCTCCAGCACTACATCGACCTGGTCGGCCTTCAGACCCAGTCCTTCCCCAACCCCCTCGCGGAGGGAACCCCGTCGACCGTCGTCGACCTCAAGGGCGAGTCGCACTACGCCGAGACGGTCGCCGACCTGCCCCAGGTCTACCGGGACGTCGCCGAGGCGTGGAACAGGTGCCTGGAGGAGGGCGCCGACTTCTCCGACATGAACCGGGCCCTGCGCGAGCGGGACGTCCCGCGCATCCGCGAGATCTGGTCCCGGCTCGTCGAGAAGCTCGACAACCAGACCTTCTACGGCTTCCTCTGTGACTCCGAGGCGTTCAAGTCCTTCCGGCACCGCGAGATCTTCGGCCAGGTCGGCTTCGGCACGGGCGGCTGGGACACCGACTTCCCCAACTCCATCCTGGAGATCCTCCGGGTCGTCTACACCGAGGCCGACGACCACCACCGCGGCATCGTCGGCGGCTCCCAGCAGCTGCCGCTGCGCCTCTGGGAGCGTGAGCCCCAGAAGATCGTCCACTGGGCGCAGGGGACCTCGCTCGCGAGTCTGCACGAGGGCGGAGAGCCGCGTCCGGCGGTGACCCGGCTGCACCGCACGGCCGGCAACCGCATCACCGTGACCGACGCGCACGGCGACATCCGCACCTACCGGACGGCGATCTTCACCGCCCAGTCCTGGATGCTGCTGTCGAAGATCGACTGTGACGACTCGCTCTTCCCGATCGACCACTGGACGGCCATCGAGCGGACCCACTACATGGAGAGCTCCAAGCTCTTCGTGCCGGTCGACCGTCCCTTCTGGCTCGACAAGGCCGTCGACGACAGGGGAAATCCGACCGGCCGGGACGTCATGTCGATGACGCTCACCGACCGTATGACGCGCGGGACCTACCTGCTCGACGACGGCCCGGACAAGCCCGCCGTCATCTGCCTCTCCTACACCTGGTGCGACGACAGCCTGAAGTGGCTGCCGCTGTCCGCGAACGAGCGGATGGAGGTCATGCTGAAGTCGCTGGGCGAGATCTATCCCAAGGTCGACATCCGCAAGCACATCATCGGCAACCCGGTGACCGTCTCCTGGGAGAACGAGCCCTACTTCATGGGCGCGTTCAAGGCCAACCTGCCCGGCCACTACCGCTACCAGCGGCGTCTGTTCACGCACTTCATGCAGGAGGAGCTGCCCGAGGACAAGCGCGGCATCTTCCTCGCCGGCGACGACATCTCCTGGACGGCCGGCTGGGCCGAGGGTGCCGTCCAGACCGCCCTCAACGCGGTCTGGGGCGTCATGCACCACTTCGGCGGTACGACCGACCCGACGAACCCGGGGCCCGGCGACGTCTACGACGAGATCGCGCCGGTGGAACTCCCGGAGGACTGACGGGCTCGGGCTCTGCGAGCGGCCCGACCGAGGCGTGAGCGTACCCGCCGCACCGGTCGCATCCGCGGCACGGGTCGCACCAGCCGCACCGTTCGCACCCGCGGCACCGGTCGTGGCCGCGGACGTCGGCCGACGTCCGGTGCGGGATCGGCGGTGCCGGCGGTGCCGGCGTCGTCGTCCGGCCCGCCGGCCGGCAGCCTGCGGCGGATCACCATGGCGATCACGGCGGCGATGGCGCTCACGGACACGGCGAGTCCGCCCAGACCGGTGATCGCCTCGGTCACCCGCCGCCACAGGCCGCCGGCCCAGGAGAGCCAGTCGTCGTCCTCGGGCGGCGGCACCGCGTCCACGCTCCAGATCAGGGGCGGCTTCTCCACCAGCACCGTGTCGGTGTCGCGGAGGTAGGAGGTCATGGTGAGCGCGACACTGAACGTCCCCGCACGCTCGGCCCGCACCTCCCACAGCCAGACAGCGACGTCCTCGCGGCTCAGGACACTCTGCCGTTCCGACGACAGCGGCGTGCACCGCACACCGGCACCGGAGCAACGCAGCTTCACCCCTATCTGCGTACCCGCGCTGGCGACCGCCTGGGACTCGCCGGAGCCGGACGAGACCCGGGCGCCCGGAATCTCGACCCGGAACCGGCGAGGCGGCGCATCCGCCACGAGCCCCAGGGCGCGCGGGTTCGTGTGGACGACCGTGACGTCGAAGAGGCGGCGACGCTCCCGCTCGATCTCCTCGCCGTAGGACCACTGGTCGGACGGGGGAGCCGTTCCCATCGCGGCGCCACCGGGCCGGTCCTCCTCCTCGCCCGGCATGACGAAGCCGACGAAGCTCCCCCAGACCAGGGCGAGCAAGAGCCCGAGCGCCACCCAGGAAACGCCGCCCAGGGCATCGAGGACCAAGAGCACCGTGCTGCGTCGGCGAGTCGCCCACGCGCGTAATCCGACCATGCGCGCACAGCGTAGTGAACGATCCTGTCAGCAGGCTCCCGGCCGAATTCGCCGCCAGGGCAACCGAGTTGGATCAGCTCTGCAACGGCGTGAGCAGCATGCGCCCCGCGAAGCCCACCGCTGTGTCCAGGCGGGTGGTGAAGTCCTCGGCCACGTCGGGGAGTTCGCGCAGCACCCACAGGGCCCGGGCCGCGGTCCAGGAAGCGTCCCGGGCACGGTCCAGGCTCCAGGAGCCCAGCAGATGGGTCAGCGGGTCGGCGATCTGGAGCAGATCGGGACCCGGCATCAGATCTTCGCGGATGCGCTCCTCCAGCGAGACGAGGAGATCGCCCACCGCGTCGAACTCGTCCTCCAGGTCGGCGGGTGCGCAGCCGAGCGTACGGCAGGTGTCCACGACGGCCAGCGCGAGATCGTGCCCGATGTGCGCGTTGATGCCCGCGAGGGCGAACTGCAACGGCCGTACCCCGGGATGGCGGCGGAACTGGAACAGCGGCCGCCAGCAGGCGGGTGGGCGCCGCTCCGCGGCCGCTGCCTCGACGGCCTCCAGGTACCGCTCCGCGAACCGTACGTCCAGCGTGATCGCGGCATGCGGGTCCGCGAACCGACCGGTGTCGACGTACCGGTCCACCGCCTCCGTCACGGCCAGGTAGACGCGGTTGAAGACCGCCACCCCGTCCCGGGGGTGCAGTGCCGCGTCGAGGGCGCGCATACGGGAGATGACTCCGTCGACCGGAGTGTCCAGGGCTGAGGGGACTTGTTCGCATCGCGGCATGCGGGCAGAGTCCCAGCTCTAGGCTGGCGGGAGTACCGGCTGGCCCGGCGCTTCCCCGAAACGGGGGAACGCCGCCCGCCGCAGGGGGAGGGGGAGCAGCACCGTGTCAGGCTCACGTGCCCAGCGCCTGGCCGCCCGCAGGGCCGAGCGCAGGCGCGCCGCCCGGCGCGGCGCGATGGTCGTGGCGGCCTCCTGTGTGGTCGCCGTCGGCGCGGTCGCCGGGGCGCTCTCCGCGGTCGGGGACCGGCCGTCGTCGGACGAGGCCCGGCCCTCCGGGGTATCCGCCTCGCCCCGCCTGGCGCCCCTGCCCGCGGTGCCGTCGGTGTCCCCGTCGGTCTCCGGCTCCGCCTCGCCCACACCGTCTCCGACGAAGAGCGCCGTCCCCGCGCCTTCACCCCCGAGGACCGAGGCCCGGAAGCAGACCGCCGCTGCCGTGACCGGCCGGCTCTACCGCCATCCCGACTCCCAGGTGCTCGACTGGATCCGGGCCCACGACGGCGACCCGCGCCACGAGGTCATCGCCTCCCGCATAGCCGACCGGCCGGCCGCCGTCTGGTTCGCCGACTACTCCCCGGACACGCTCACCGCCCGGGTCGCCGCGGTGACGTCCGGCGGCGCGGCACAGGGCCGGGTGCCCGTCGTCGTGCCGTACGCGATACCCGGCCGGGACTGCGGCGGCCACTCCCAGGGCGGAGCGCCCGACCTGGACGCGTACGACGCCTGGATCGACCGGTTCGCGGCCGGGCTGGGTTCCGGCGAGGTCATCGTCGTCCTGGAGCCGGACTCGGTCGCCCAGACCGAGTGCCTCTCCGCCGGCGCACGCGCGGACCGCTTCGCCTCGCTGGCCCGGGCAGGGCGCGTCCTGAAGGCCGCCAACCCCCGGGCACGCGTGTACTTCGACGCGGGACACTCCGGCTGGAACGCGCCCGGCAAGCAGGCGGCATGGCTGCGGCAGGCCGGTGCCGCCTCGCCCGAGTCCTCCGACGGGATCTTCAGCAACGTCTCCAACTTCCACACCACCGCCGACGAGGTCGCCTACGACCGGCGGGTCCTGGACGCCCTCGGTGGCCCGGCGGGCCTGGGCGCCGTCATCGACACCAGCCGCAACGGCAACGGTGCCCCGGCCGACGGGGAGTGGTGCGACCCGTCGGGCCGCAAGCTCGGCCGGACCCCGACTCTCGGCACCGGCGAGGCCCGGATCGACGCCTACCTGTGGGTGAAGCTCCCCGGGGAGTCGGACGGCTGCAAGGGCAGACCGGGGACGTTCACGGCGTCGTACGCCTACGAACTGGCCTCGCCGTAGGGCGCTGCGACTGGCCTCGCCACAGGACGCTACGGCTTCGCCTCGCCGGAGGACGCTACGGCTTCGCCTCGCCGGACGACGCAACGGCCTCGCCCGCCGCAGGGGCTACGGCTTGCCCTCGTCGTAGGACGAGGTGCCCTCGTCCAGCAGTGGCTGCTGGGTCTTCAGATGGGCCGGGGCGAAGGCCCGCAGGGCGTGGTAGCCGGTGATGACGACGATCGTGCCGAGCGCGATGCCGCTCAGCGAGAACGTGTCCGTGAACTTCATGGTGACGTTGCCGACGCCGATGATGATGCCCGCCGCCGCCGGGACCAGGTTCAGCGGATTGCGCAGATCCACCCTGGCGTTGAGCCAGATCTGGGCGCCGAGCAGGCCGATCATGCCGTACAGGATGACGGTGATGCCGCCGAGCACCCCGCCCGGGATCGCCGCGACGACCGCGCCGAACTTCGGGCAGACACCGAACAGCAGGGCGAAGCCGGCGGCGGCCCAGTAGGCGGCCGTCGAGTAGACACGGGTCGCGGCCATCACGCCGATGTTCTCGGAGTACGTGGTGTTGGGCGGGCCGCCGACCGCGGTGGACAGCATCGAGCCGACGCCGTCGGCCGAGATCGCCGTGCCGAGCCTGTTGTCCAGCGATTCGCCGGTCATCTCGCCGACCGCCTTCACATGCCCGGCGTTCTCCGCGACCAGCGCGATCACGACCGGCAGGGCGACCAGGATCGCCGACCACTCGAAGGACGGGCCGTGCAGAGTCGGCAGCCCGATCCAGTCGGCCTTGTCCACGCCGGAGAGGTCGAGTCGCCAGTGGTCGGTGAGCTTGCCGCTCGCGTCCACCGAGTGGATCTTGCCGAAGACCAGGTCGAACACCCAGGAGACGCCGTAGCCGAAGACCAGCCCCAGGAAGATCGCGATCCGGGACCAGAACCCGCGCAGACAGACGACCGCCAGACCGGTGAACAGCATCGTCAGCAGGGCCGTCCACTGGTCCTGCGGCCAGTACGTCGAGGCCGTCACCGGCGCCAGGTTGAAGCCGATCAGCATCACCACCGCGCCGGTCACGATCGGCGGCATCGTGGCGTGGATGATCCGCGCCCCGAACCGCCGCACGGCGAGCCCCACCAGGAACAGCGCGGCGCCGACGACGAAGACCGCGCCGGTGACGGTGGCGCTGCTGCCGCCCTGCGCGCGGATGACGGCCGCCACGCCCACGAAGGACAGCGAGCAGCCCAGGTAACTGGGGACGTGGCCGCGCGTGGCCAGCAGGAACACGACGGTCGCGACGCCCGACATCATGATCGCGAGATTGGGGTCCAGACCCATCAGGACCGGAGCCACGAAAGACGCCCCGAACATGGCCACCACGTGCTGGGCGCCGAGCCCGGCCGTGCGGGGCCACGAGAGCCGCTCGTCGGGGCGGACCACCGCGCCGGGCGCCGGGGTGCGTCCGTCGCCGTGCAGTTTCCAGCGGACGCCGAGATCCATGGTGCGGTATCGCTTTCGTCGTGCGTGCGAGTGTCCGGACCATTGTCGGGGTGCGTCAGGAGCGGCGGTGACCGGGGCGGACCAGGACGGCCGGGTCGGGGCTCCTCTCAGGGCCGCGGGTCGGGAACCGCCGCCCTCTCCGGTCGGCTGATCTGCGCCCGGTCGCCCGGGCGCAGCACCCGCGCGAACGCCACCAGGCCGCAGGACAGCAGCGTCACCAGGCAGAACGACACCATCAGGCTGGTCGCCTGGGCCAGCATGCCGATCGCGCTCGGCGCGATCAGGCCCGAGGTGTACGTGATGGTCGCGACGCCCGCGATGGCCAGGCTCGGGTTGGAGCCGCTGCGGCCCGCCGCCGCGAAGCACAGCGGTACGACGACCGCGATGCCCAGCCCCATCAGCGCGAACCCGCTCATGGCCACCGCCGGATGGTCCGCGACGACGATCAGCAGACCGCCGAGTACGGCGAGCACACCGCTGACCCGCACGGTCCGCACGGCACCGAAGCGGTCCACGATCCTGTCGCCGGCGATCCGGGCGATGGCCATGGTGAGCGTGAAGCCCGTGGTGCACGCCGCCGCGAGACCGGCCGAGGTCTCCAGCTGTTCGCGCAGATAGACGGCCGACCAGTCCAGGCTCGCGCCCTCGGCGAACACCGCGCAGAACCCGATCGCGCCGATGAGCAGGGCCGACCGGGGCGGCAGCGCGAACCTCGGGGGCGGCTCCTCGTCCTCGGCGGGCTGGAGATCGAGCACCCACCGGCAGGCCACCACGCCGATCACGGTGAGGACCGCGGCGGCCAGCACGTGATGCAGCCGGGCGTCCGAACCGAGGTGCGCGGCGAGCGTGCCGGCCGCCGAGCCGATCAGGGCACCCGCGCTCCACATGCCGTGCAGCCCGGACATGATCGACCGGCCGAGGCGGTTCTCTACCTCGACGCCCAGCGCGTTCATCGCCACGTCGGCCATGCCCGCCGTCGCGCCGTAGGCGAACAGGGCCAGGCAGAGCGTGAGCAGGTTCGGGGCGAGGGACGGCAGAACCAGCGAGAGGGTCCACAGGGCGATCAGTCCACGCAGCGCGTTGCGGGCTCCGAACCGGTGGCTGACACTGCCGGCGAGCGGCATCGCGACGGACGCGCCGAGCGCGGGGAAGGCGAGCGCGATCCCCAGCTGCCCGGCGCTCACTCCCGCGTGGTCCTGGATCCAGGGCACCCGGGTGGCGAACGAGCCGGTCACGGCGCCGTGCACGGCGAAGACGGCGGCCACGGCATACCGGGACCGTTTCACCTCGCGCAGTTCGTCGACCACGTTGCCCATTCTGGGGTCCCCCTCCAGCTCTCTGCCGCGCTCACGTCATGCGGGCGTAAACTATCAGGAAGCCTGCCTGATAATAAGAGGGTTTCCCGGCGGGCCACGGCCGACGGACCCGCCGATCTGGAAGGATCCCGGCATGCCCGCATCCCCGAGCACCGCCCGGGCCATCAACGACCGGCTCGCCCTGCGTCTGCTCCAGCAGGAGGGCCCGCTGACGGCAGGGCGGTTGAAGCAGCTCACCGGCCTGTCCCGGCCGACCGTCGCCGACCTCGTCGAACGCCTCACCGCCGCGGGGCTGATCGCGGTCGTCGGGGAGGCGGGGGAGCAGCGGCGCGGGCCCAACGCCAAGGTGTACGGCATCGTCGCCGACCGGGCGCACCTCGCCGCGCTGGACGTACGCACCGAGGGTGTCGCCGTCGCCGTCGCCGACCTGGTGGGCCGGGTACTGGCCGAGGCTTCCGTGCCCATCGGGGGTGACATGGCGACGGGTTCCGCCGTGGAACAGGCGGTCGCGCTGGTCGAGCGGGTGGTGAAGGAGGCGGGCGCCGACCGGCTGCACACCGTCGGCATCGGAGCGCCCGGCCTGATCGACCCGGCCAGCGGCGAACTCCGTGACTCCTCCGGGCTGCCGGAGTGGCACCGGCGTCTGGTCGCCGCCCTCCAGGAGCGACTGCCCGAGACACGGGTACGCGTCGAGAACGAGACCAACCTCGCGGCGGTGGCCGAGCAGCGCGACGGCGCCGCCCGGGACCGGGACACGTTCGTCCTGCTGTGGCTGGGACACGGTACGGGCGCGGCCGTGGTTCTCGACGGCGCGCTGCGCCGCGGCGCCTCGGGCGGCACCGGCGAGATCGGCTTCCTCCCGGTCCCGGGCACGACCACGCTGCCCTCCGCGACGGACTGCGAGGGCGGCTTCCACGGCCTGGCCGCGTCGACCGCGGTCGTGGATCTGGCGGCGGAGCACGGGGTTCCGGCGGAGCCGGGGCAGGAGGCGTCGGCGGTGGGGGTCGTACGGGCGGCGGTGGGAGTGGTGCGGGCCGCGGTGGATCAGGTGCGGGGGGTGGAGAGCGGGGGGTCTCGGTCCGAGGGTGGGGACGAGCTGTCGGGCCCGCCCGGGTCCGCCGCCCCCGCTGCCCGATTCCTCGATGCCCTGGCTGATCGGCTCGCCGTCGGGGTCGCCTCGGTGGTGGCGATTCTGGACCCCGGGTGTGTGGTGCTCGGGGGTGAGGTCGGGCAGGCCGGCGGCGAGGAGCTCGCCGGCCGGGTGCAGGACCGGATCGCCCGGATGACTCCCCTGCCCACGGAGGTACGGACGACCACCCTGGGCGGCGGCGCCGTCCTGCGCGGCGCCCTTCTCACGGCCCGCGACCGGGCCCAGGAGGAACTCTTCACCCCCGGGGAGCGGCCGATCCAGCGCTGGTAGGCCGCCCCGGGCCTCCCGGCCGAACCTCCGCACCCGGGACCGCCGCTCCTCGTCCACACCCGGCCAAGCCCGGGACCGCCCGCTCCTCGTCGGCACCCTCTACGTGCGGGCCCCGGATGTGCGGGTCCCGGATGTGCGGGCCCCGGATGTGCGGGCCCCTTCGCTACGCGCGGCCCTCCGCTACGCCCGGGACCGTCCGCTCCCCGTCCGCACCTGCCCGCCTCCGAACCGCCCCGCCAGATACATCTCGAAGGTCCCCGTGCCGATCGCCCGCCCCGGCGTCAGATGACCCCCGCTCCGAAAGCCCCGGTACGCCGCTCCCCACAGCGGTACGTTCACCACCGCGCGGCGCCGGCCGGACGCCTTCAGATACGCGCGGGCCAGCGACTCGAACGTGCGTACCTCCGGCCCGCCCATGTCCTCGACCCGCCCCGCCGGTTCACCCGCCGCCAGCTCGACCAGCCGGTCCGCGACCTCGGCCACCTCGACAGGCTGGTCCCGGACACCGGCCGGCAGGAACAGGACCGGCAGCTTCGACAGCCCCTGCAGCACCATGACCAGCAGGTCGTGGAACTGCGTCGCCCGCAGCACGGTCCAGCCGAGTCCCGACTCCTCGACCAGCCGCTCCACGGCGAGCTTGCTCTTGTAGTAGCCGAAGGGCACCCGGTCGACGCCCACGATCGAGATGTAGACGAGGTGCCGCACCCCGGCCCCGCGTGCCGCCCCGATCAGATTCGCCGCCGCCTGCTCGTCGCCCTTCTGCGCCGACGCGCAGTGCACGATCGTGTCCACACCGGCGACGGCCGCGTCCAGCGCGCCCCCGCCCTCCATCAGGTCGACCGCGTACGGCTGGGCGTGCCGGCTGAGCACCCGCACCTCGTGCCCGTCCGCGCGCAGCCGCTCGGCGACGAGCCGGCCGAGTGTTCCGGTGCCACCGGTCACCAGAATCGTGGTCATGCCGTTCAGTCCCTTCGAAGGCCCGGGCGCCCCGGCCGGAGCGCCCCTCGTCAGCTGAGACCGAACACCCTCGCCGAATGTGACAGATGCGCCCGGCGGGACCACGACCGTCTCCGATGGCCCTACGGCCGGGGGAGCTGACCCCGTGCGAACGCCAGCTTCTCCGGATTGACCACAGCCCGCACCCCGGTGACCAGCCCGTCGCGCACCTCGAACGCCGCCAGTCCGACGAGCGTGTCGCCCGCCCAGGTCGCCAGCCCTGTCGCGCCGTTGACCTCGACGGGCACGAAGTCCAGGCCCACCGTGAACTTCGGGCCCCCGCCGGCCAGGAACCGGGCGATCCTGGGACCGCCCTCGATCGGCCACCGGGCCGTCGTGGCCTTGCCGCCACCGTCGCTCCACCAGGTCGCATCGGCCGCGAGCAGCTTCTCGAGACCGGCCAGGTCGCCGTCGCGGGCCGCCCTGATGAACGACGCGACCAGCTCCTCCTGCTGCTCGGACGGGGGCTCGAAACGGGCCTGCGGCTCGCCCACCCGCCGCACGGCCCGCCGGTACAGCTGGCGGCAGTTCGCCTCGCCCAGGTCCAGGACCCCGGCGATCTCCCGATGCCCGTACCCGAACGCCTCCCGCAGTACGTACACCGCCCGCTCGGTCGGCGTGAGCCGCTCCAGCAGCACCAGCATCGCCATCGACACGGCGTCCCGCTGCTCGGCCGACTCCAGCGGGCCGAGCGTGTCGTCCCCGGTGACCACCGGCTCCGGCAGCCAGGTGCCGACGTATCGCTCGCGCCGGGCGCGCGCGGACGTCAGCCGGTTCAGGCAGAGGTTCGTGACGACCTTGGCGAGCCAGGCCGCCGGATGCTCGATCCCCGCGCGGTCGGCGCCGCTGTAGCGCAGATACGCGTCCTGGACCGCGTCCTCGGCCTCCGCGGCGGAGCCCAGCAGCCGGTAGGCGAGCGAGAACAGCCGGGGCCGGTGGACCTCGAACTCGTCGGCGGTCGTCGTGGTCATGGGGCTCACCCTGCCAGAACGCCGTCCGCGCGGCGTGGGGAGGCCCGGCGACGGGCAAGGGCCGTCGTCACCGTCGCCGGGCCGGTCCGCGTGGGTGTGCCAACCCTGGAGCCCGACCCTAGAAAGGACTAGACCACACCGTCAATAGGTGCGTACCAATCCCGGTGAGTGCGGCGACACGGTCTGTGAGGCAGCCCACACCGATCGCCTCTTTGAACGTCGATCAGGCGTGGCACACTGGCCGTGTACCAGTAGCAGCGCACTCCGGGGTCGGTGAAAGTCCGAACCGGCGGTTACAGTCCGCGACCCGGTCGCCTCCAGCGATCGGTTGACCAGGTGAAATTCCTGGACCGACGGTTAAAGTCCGGATGGGAGGCAGTGCGCGGCGGGCAGGCATACGTGCGTGCCGCCGAAGAAGTCCGTCCTGGGGGCGGACTCCGTCCGGCGTCGCCCCCGGTGTCTCTGCTCGTACATCTGTCGTCATCGACAGCCCCGGAGTCCGTGCCCCAAGAGGCAGGAGGACCCGGGAAGTGTTCACCGGAATCGTCGAAGAGCTGGGCGAGATCACCGCCGTCGAGACCCTCGACGACGCCTGCCGCTTCCGCTTGCGCGGTCCCGTCGTCACCCAGGGCGCCAAGCACGGCGACTCGATCGCGGTCAACGGCGTCTGCCTCACGGTCGTCGACCACGAGGGCGACGAATTCACCGCCGACGTGATGGCCGAGACCCTGAACCGCTCCAGCCTGGGCGCCCTCGCGGTCGGCACCCGCGTCAACCTCGAACGCCCCATGGCCGTCGGCGAACGCCTCGGCGGGCACATCGTGCAGGGCCATGTGGACGGCACGGGCGAGATCCTGGAACGCAAGCCCTCCGAGAACTGGGAGATCGTGAAGATCTCCCTCCCCGCGGACCTCACCCGCTACGTGGTCGAGAAGGGCTCCATCACCGTCGACGGCATCAGCCTCACCGTCGTCGACGCCGGCTCCGACCACTTCACCGTGAGCCTCATCCCCACCACCCTCGCCCTGACCACGCTCGGCCACAAGGGACCCGGCGACCCGGTCAACCTCGAGGTGGACGTCATCGCCAAGTACGTCGAGCGGATGCTGGGCGACCGTGTGCAGGGAGCGGCCAAGTGAACTGGCTCAACTCCGAGGCGTTCACGCTGTTCGGCCAGCACATCAAGTGGTCGGACATGATCGGCAACGTGATCGGTCTGATCGGCCTCGCCTTCGGCTGGCGGCGCTCCCTGTGGACCTGGCCCGCCCAGTTCCTCTCCGGCCTCATCCTCTTCACGGCCTTCGCCACCGCCCACCTCGCGGGCAGTGCCGGCAAGCAGATCGTCGTGATGCTCGTCGCCACCTACGGCTTCTGGCAGTGGAACCGGGGCCGGCAGCAGGCCCAGGACGGCTCCATCGCCGTACGGTTCGCCACCTGGCGCGAGCGCGGGGCACTGGCCGGTGCGGCCGCCGTCGGCACCCTCGCGGTCGGCGGCCTGTTCACCGCCTTCCCGACCCTCTCCTGGGACCCCTGGCCGGATGCGTACATCTTCGTCGGCACGATCGTCGCGATGTACGCCCAGGCCCGAGGCATGGTCGAGTTCTGGTTCGCCTGGCTCCTGGTCGACCTGGTCGGCGTCCCGCTGAACTTCGCCAACGGCTTCGCCTTCTCCGGCTTCGTCTACATCATCTACGGCGCGCTCGTCCTGTGGGGCATGCGCGACTGGTGGCTGCGCTCGCGCGCGGCAGCACAGCCCACCCTGGAAGGAGCGCCGGCATGAGCGCCCACCCGTCACCCGCCACCGCCCTGAACGAGGCTCCCCCAGAGCAGAAGGCCTGGGGGGACCCCCATCGCGCCACCCCCTCGACATCTGTCCTGTACGGCACCGACGACGTCGAGGACTTCGCGCTCGACCCCGTCGAGCAGGCCATCGCCGACATCGCGGCCGGCCGCCCGGTCGTCGTCGTCGACGACGAGGACCGGGAGAACGAGGGCGACCTCGTCATCGCCGCCGAGAAGGCGACCCCCGAGATCGTCGCCTTCATGATGAGCGAGTGCCGCGGCCTGATCTGCGCCCCCATGGAGGGCGACGAACTCGACCGGCTGCGTCTGCCGCAGATGGTCGAGGACAACACCGAGTCGATGAAGACCGCGTTCACGGTCTCCGTCGACGCCTCCGCCGCGCACGGCGTGAGCACCGGCATCTCGGCCGCCGACCGCGCCACCACGCTCCAGCTGCTCGCCGACGGCGTCACGGGGCCCGACGACTTCGTCCGCCCCGGCCACATCTTCCCGCTGCGCGCCCGGCCCGGCGGGGTCCTGACCCGCAACGGCCACACCGAGGCCGCCGTCGACCTCGCCCGCCTCGCGGGCCTGCGCCCGGCCGGGGCGATCGTCGAGATCGCCGGCGAGGACGGCACGATGCTGCGGCTGCCCGAGCTGATCCCCTTCGCCCGCAAGCACGGCCTGACGATCATCTCCATCGAGGACCTGATCGCCTACCGCCGCGGCAGCGAGCCCACCGTCCGCCGCGAGGCCAAGACCCGACTGCCCACCGCCCACGGCACGTTCACGGCGTACGGCTACCGCTCCGCGGTCGACGGCGTCGAGCACGTCGCCCTCGTGCACGGTGAGATCGGCGACGGCCAGGACGTCCTCGTCCGCGTCCACTCCGAATGCCTCACCGGCGATGTCTTCGGCTCCGCCCGCTGCGACTGCGGTCCCCAGCTGGACGCCTCCCTGGCCCGTATCCAGGCCGAGGGCAGGGGAGTGGTGGTCTACCTGCGCGGACACGAGGGCCGCGGCATCGGCCTGATGTCCAAGCTGCGCGCCTACGAACTGCAGGAGCGCGGCCGCGACACCCTCGACGCCAACCTCGAACTCGGCCTGCCCGCCGACGCCCGCGACTACGCCGCCGGCGCCCAGATCCTGGCCGACCTCGGGGTGCGCGGCGTGCGCCTGCTGACCAACAACCCCGACAAGACCGACGCGCTCGTCCGCCACGGCATCGCCGTCAAGGCACGTGTGCCGATGCCCGTGAGCGCCGGCGAGCACAACCTCCGCTACCTGCGCACCAAGCGGGACCGGATGGGCCACGACCTGCCCTGGCTCGACACGACCACCGTGCCGGCCTGCAGCAACCAGTAAGACAGCACAGCGAGACAGCCCAGCAAGTCGGCAGTGAGAAAGCTCTGAGGAGAGACGTGAGCGGCAAGGGTGCACCGGAACTGTCCGTACGCAATGTGGGTGACCTCAGGGTCGCCGTCATCGCGGCACAGTGGCACGAGAAGGTGATGGACGGTCTGGTCGACGGCGCCCTGCGCGCCCTGCACGACCTGGGCATCGACGAGCCGACCCTGCTCAGGGTCCCCGGCAGCTGGGAGCTGCCGGTGGTCGCCAAGGTCCTCGCGGGCCGCGGCTACGACGCGATCGTGGCCCTGGGCGTCGTCATCCGCGGCGGCACCCCCCACTTCGAGTACGTGTGCCAGGGCGTGACCCAGGGCCTGACCCAGGTGTCGGTCGAGACCGGCGTCCCGGTCGGCTTCGGCGTGCTGACCTGCGACACCGACGAGCAGGCCCTGGACCGTGCGGGCCTGCCCGGCTCGAACGAGGACAAGGGACACGAGGCGGTGACGGCGGCGGTGGCGACCGCGGCCACCCTCCGCTCGGTATCCGAACCCTGGCGCTGAGGCGCCCCCTACACCGCGTAGGCTAGGCGTCACCATGTCCAAGAAGACGTTCGAGGAGCTCTTCACCGAGCTCCAGCACAAGGCCGCCCAGGGCGATCCCGCCACTTCCCGCACCGCAGAGCTGGTCGAGAAGGGCGTCCATGCCATCGGCAAGAAGGTCGTAGAAGAGGCCGCCGAAGTCTGGATGGCCGCCGAGTACGAGGGCAAGGACGCGGCCGCCGAGGAGATCTCGCAGCTGCTGTACCACGTCCAGGTGATGATGGTCGCCCGCGGCATCTCCCTCGACGACGTCTACGCCCACCTGTAAGCCGCGGCACGCCGCACCCGTTCCCGTACGACACCACGCAAAGGAAGCCGACCTCATGCTGCGCATCGCCGTCCCCAACAAGGGTTCCCTGTCCGGCCCTGCGGCGGAGATGCTGCATGAGGCCGGCTACCAGCAGCGCCGGGAGTCCAAGGAGCTGCGGATCGTCGACCCGGTGAACGAGGTCGAGTTCTTCTACCTCCGCCCCCGCGACATCGCCATCTACGTCGCCTCCGGCCAGCTCGACATCGGCCTCACCGGCCGCGACCTGCTCATCGACTCGGGCGCCGACGCCGAGGAGATCCTCCCGCTCGGCTTCGCCCGCTCCACCTTCCGCTACGCCTGCAAGCCCGGCACCATCGGCGGCCTGGCAGACCTCGCCGGCAAGACCGTGGCCACCTCCTACGAGGGCATCGTCGCGGCGCACCTGGCCGACCACGGCATCGACGCCTCCGTCGTCCACCTCGACGGCGCTGTCGAGACCGCCATCCAGCTCGGCGTCGCCCAGGTCATCGCGGACGTCGTCGAGACCGGCACCTCGCTGCGCAACGCGGGCCTTGAGGTCGTCGCCGAGCCGATCATGAAGTCCGAGGCCGTCGTGATCCGTCGCACCGGCGCGGACGCCGACGACCCCAAGGTGCAGCAGTTCCTGCGCCGCCTCCAGGGCGTCCTGGTCGCCCGGACCTACGTGATGATGGACTACGACTGCCGCGTGGAGCAGCTCGAGAAGGCCGTCGCCCTCACCCCCGGCCTGGAGTCGCCGACGGTCTCCCCGCTGCACAACGAGGGCTGGGTCGCCGTCCGCGCGATGGTCCCGGCCAAGGAGGCGCAGCGGATCATGGACGACCTCTACGACATCGGCGCCCGGGCCATCCTGACCACGGCCATCCACGCCTGCCGTCTCTGAGGGGCGTACAGCGATGTCCGATCTGCCCACTCTGCCCGTCACTTTCCGGCCGGGCAGCACCCGAGCGGTGCTGCTCTCCGCCGCCGTCGCCATCCTGGTCGTGATCACGGCCGTCGCGATGCTGCTGAAGCAGCTCAGCCCCGCCGAACGTCTCAGCTTCGTCGTCACGGCGCTGCTGCTGGACGCGGTGCTGCTCCTGCTGGCCCGGCCCAAGGTCGTCGCCGACGAGTCGGGGGTCACCGTGGTGAACCTCACGAACAAGCGCCGGCTGGAGTGGGCCGAGATCCTTCAGGTGACCCTCCGGCCCGGCGACCCCTGGGTGTTCCTCAACCTCAGCGACGGCACCAGCCTGCCTGTCCTCGGTATTCAGCCGGGTATCGCGAGGCAGCGGGCGATCACCGACGCCCGGGCCCTGCGGGCGCTCGCCGAGGCCCGTTCCGTGGCGCACGAGCGGCATCAGAGCTGACTCGGGGAATCCACTGGGCGATCGCCACTGCCGCACCGGGCCGTGTCTTGATTAATCTGTTGGCGGAGGCGTGTACGGATGCGCCTCCGCCTCTGCTGCCCCGCCCGGTGCACAGAAGGCCCCTGCTAACCGAGGAGTGACCCTCTCCGGCGATGGACGGATCGTCCTGTAGTACCTGCGCCGCCCCCTGCCGACATAGCGCGTACCCCGTTCTCGAGGTACGCGACTTTGCGGAGGCGGCGGCATCATGACCACCCCCCTGCTGCTCCTGGCAGCCGCGTTCCTGCTGATTCTCGCCAACGGATTCTTCGTGGCGGCCGAGTTCGGACTCGTGACGGTCGAGCGGCCCGAGGCCGAGAAGGCCGCCGCCGAGGGCGACCGGCGCGCCCACCGCGTTGTCGAGTCGCTCAAGGAACTGTCCTTCCAGCTCTCCGGCACCCAGCTCGGCATCACCATCACCTCCCTCGTCGTCGGCATGCTCGCCGAACCGGCGCTCGCTGAGCTGCTGCACGGCCCGTTCACCTCGATCGGCATACCCGAGGGAGCCGTCTCCGGTGTCACGGTCGTCGTCGGCATGCTGCTGGCCTCCGCCGTGCAGATGGTGATCGGCGAGCTCCTGCCCAAGAACTGGGCGGTGTCCAGGCCGCTTCAGGTCGCGCGCTTCGTCGCGGGCCCGCAGCATGTCTTCGCCCGGCTGTTCCGCCCGGTCATCGCCGGCCTCAACGCCGTCGCGAACCGGCTCGTCCGCGCTCTGGGAATCGAGCCCACCGAGGAGCTGGCCTCCGCCCGCACCCCCGGCGAACTCGTCTCCCTGGCCCGTCACTCGGCCCGGGCCGGCGCCCTCGAACAGGACACGGCCGACCTCTTCGTCAGGACCCTGTCGCTGGGTGAGCTGACCGCGCAGCACGTGATGACGCCGCGCGTGAAGGTCAGCGCCCTGCAGTCCTCGGCCACCGCCGAGGACGTGGTCAACCTGACCCGCGCCACCGGCCTCTCCCGCTTCCCCGTCTACCGGGAGAAGATCGACGAGGTGGTCGGCATGGTCCACCTCAAGGACGCCCTGGCCGTGCCGGTGCGGGACCGGCTGCGGACCCCCGTCGGCCGCATCGCGCGCCCGGCGCTGCTCGTGCCGGAGACGCTACCCGTACGGCCGCTGCTCTCCCGCCTGCGCAGCGAGCAGCCCATCGCGGTCGTCGTCGACGAGTACGGCGGCACGGCCGGCGTCGTCACACTGGAGGACATCGTCGAGGAGATCGTCGGCGAGGTCCGCGACGAGCACGACGGACACGATCTGCCCGAGCTGGCCTCCGCACCGCCGGAGGACGGCAGGCCCGCCTGGGACGCCGACGGCAGCTGCCGTGTCGACATCCTGCGGCGCATAGGCCTCGACGTGCCGGAAGGCCCGTACGAGACCGTCGCGGGCCTGATCGCCGATCTGCTGGGCCGTATCCCGGCCGTCGGCGACAGGGCGGAGCTGCCTGGCTGGCGGCTGTCGGTGCGCCAGGTCGGCCACTACCGCGCGGAGCGGGTCCGGCTCGTGCGGACGGCCCCGGTGGCCGCCATGGTGGAGGCCGTCCGATGAGCGTCCTCCAGCTTCTCTTCGCCGCGCTGCTCGTGCTGGCCAACGGCTTCTTCGTCGGTGCCGAGTTCGCGCTCGTCTCCGTACGCCGCAGCCAGATCGAACCGCTCGGCACGGCACGCGCCCGGCAGGTCCTCTACGGGCTCGAGCGGCTGCCGCAGATGATGGCGGCGGCCCAGTTCGGCATCACGATCTGCTCCCTCACCCTCGGCGCGGTCGCCGAACCGACCGTCGCGCATCTGCTGGAGCCGGTCTTCGAGTGGGTCCATCTGCCGCACGGCATGATCCACCCGCTGACCTATGTCATCGCCCTCGCCGCGGTGGTCTTCTTCCACCTCGTCATCGGCGAGATGGTCCCGAAGAACCTGGCGATGGCGGCCCCCGAGAAGGCCGCGCTGTGGCTCAGCCCCGGCCTGGTCTGGTTCGCCCGCTTCTGCAAGCCGATCACCGCCGCGCTCGGCGCGGTCTCCCAGGGCATCCTGCGGCTCTTCCACGTCGAGCCCAAGGACGAGGTCGAGGCCGTCTTCACCAGTGAGCAGCTCAACCGGCTGGTGGAGGACGCCGGCCAGGCGGGTCTGCTCGACCCCGAGGAGGCCGAAAGCCTGGAGGACGCGCTGGAGCTGGGGTCGCGCCCGGTGACGGACGTCCTGCTGAGGCGCGAGTCCCTGGTGACGGTCAGCCCGTCGGTCACCCCCGGCCGCATTGTCGAGCTGACGGCCCGGACCGGGTACTCCCGGTTCCCGGTCGCGGCGGAGACCGGGGCGTTCATGGGCTATCTGCATGTGAAGGACGTCCTGGACCTGGAGCACTCCGACCGGGCCGTGCCGCAGCAGCTGTGGCGGCCCATGACGACGCTGCGGTCCGAGCTGCCACTGGACGACGCGCTGACGGTGATGCGGCGCGCCGCGACGCATCTGGCCCAGGTGGCCGACGGTTCGGGGAAGGTGCTCGGGCTGGTCGCGCTGGAGGATGTGCTGGAGCTGCTGGTGGGGGAGGTGCGGGATCCCGCGCACCGCGAGGTGCCGGAGGTTCGGGTCACCGAACCTCGGAGCAGCGAGGAGGCGTTGGCTTCGTAGGCGGTCGGCTGCGGGCGCGTGGGGGCTGGTCGCGCGGTTCCCCGCGCCTCCAGACAGGTGGGTGGGGCTCGACCGGCCTTCACTGCACCCACTCAGGGGCGCGGGGAACCGCGCGACCAGCCCTCACCGGCCCGCGGCCGACGAACTCATATCGCCGACGGATCCTGCGGTCCCCGCCCCGACAAGACCTCCCCGTACGCCTGCATCAGATCCGGCAACCGCAACGTCGCCAGATCGTCCCTGCCCAACACCCCGGGATACACGGACAACCGCAGATCCCGGTACGCACAGCTCTTCTCGTACAGCGTCCGCAGGAACCGCCCGTTCCCCAGCTCGTCGATCCACCCCTGGTCGACCACGTGCCCGGCGATGGACCGCAGCTCGTCGAGGGACTCCTCGTCCCACAGATCGCCGTTCTCCGCGGCGAGCACCTTGCCGATCTCGGTGAGTTCGAGGGGACGGTAGGAGGGGAAGTCGACGCGGGTGGTGAAGCGGGAGGACAGCCCGGGGTTCGCGGCGAGCAGGCGGTCCATGCCCTCCGGGTAGCCGGCCAGGATCACCACGAGATGGTCGCGGTTGTCCTCCGCACGCTTCAGCAGCACCTGGAGCGCCTCGTCGCCGTACGCGTCGCCCTTGCCGTAGCCCGAGTTGGACAGCGAGTACGCCTCGTCGACGAAGAGGACGCCGCCGAGGGCCGAGTCGATCAGCTCGTTGGCCTTCACGGCCGTCTGCCCGAGGTACTCGCCGACCAGGTCGGCTCGCTGGGCCTCCACGAGATGGTCGCCGCCGAGCAGTCCGAGGGCGTAGAAGACGCGGCCGAGGATGCGGGCGACGGTGGTCTTGCCGGTGCCGGAGGGGCCGGAGAAGACGAAGTGCCGCTTGGGCGGCTGGACCGGCAGGCCCTGCCCGGCCCGCAGCCGGGCCATGTTCAGCTGTGCCGACAACGCCTTGACCTGGCGTTTCACCGGCTCCAGACCGACCATGCGCTCCAGCTCGGCGAGTGCCTCCTCCAGTAACGCGGGATCGGTGGGCCCGGCGGGCAGGGACGGTCCCGGGGAGAACCTCTCGCGTACGGCCGGGTCCGTGACCGGCGGCAGGGGAGCGGAGCCCGGCGGCTCCAGGTCGGGCAGCCTCAGGTCGCGGCCCTCGGTGCCGAAGAGCGGGTCGAATCCCTCCGGCCCGTCCACGGCGTCCTGGCCGAGACCCGGGAGCGTGATCGCCGCGAGGTCGGTGGTGTCGTCGTACCCGTCGCCCTCGGCGATCGCGGCGAGCCGGGCCGCGGTGTCCATGAAGGCGGGGTCGACGCGGTGCACGGCCCGGTACAGGGGCAGCGCGGCGGCGCTGCGGCCGGTGCCCTCGTGGGCCCGGGCGAGCCAGTAGCGCAGCTCCTTGCGCTGGGGCTGCTCGCTGCGACAGCGCATCAGCGCGGCGGACAGCAGCGGTTCGGCCTGGCCGTACATCTCCAGACGGACCCGGGCCATGCCGCCGAAGAGTCCCGCCTCGATGCCGAGCATCGGGTCGTCGAGGAGCGGATCGGTGTGGCGGACCAGCTGTTCCCAGTCCTTGACCAGATAGGCGCGGCAGGCGTGCAGGAAGCGGACCTGGGCGTCGGTGTCCACCGGCGGCAGCCCGGCGAGTGCCCGGTCCAGCTCGGGGACGTGCCGGCCGTCCAGCCAGTGGGAGGCGTGCGCGAGCAGCAGGTCGCGGGGGCTCTCCAGCACGGGCTGCACCCACCAGCCCAGCCAGTACCAGGAGTTGAGGGTGCGGCGGTAGCGGGAGCGCTGCTCACCGAAGCGGTCCCGGTGCCGGAACATCCTGAGCAGCGCGGTCGTCGTGTCGACGCGCAGCGCGTGCAGCCCGAGCCAGCCGTCGGCCATCCCGGGGTCCATCCGTACGGCGGCGCGGAACTCCTCCTCCGCCTGCGGATAGGCGCCCATGGTGTAGGCATCGACGCCTCGCAGCCAGGCGAGGTCGGCCGGGGCCTGCGGGCCCTGCGTGCCGAAGTCCATCACGTCCCCCACGAACCGTGCCCCCGTCGGTATGCCAACGAGCCGTCCCCCCGGCCGGCTGCCCTGCTCGAACCGCTGTGCCACGGACCGGAGTTGCGAGGTGCGCGGAGCAACCGTCCGTAGGTCGCGACGAGGGCATCGTACCTGCGGGGGCGGCGCCCCCGAAGGGTGCCGCACGGGCCGTTCGACGAGGTGGGAGCGGATGCGGCGCACTCGCGCACGGTGACCGAGTGTGAGCGTTCGGCGCCTCGCGGGGCCCGGAAAATCGGAAGAAGACAGAACGAAGCCCCCGATCACGGGGGAACAACCGGGGGCTTCGCGTCTGTGGGCGGCTCCGAATGGCCGCACATTGAGAACGTAAGTCCTGTACGGCCCACCGGTCAAGCCGAGTTGAAGCACTCCGGCAAGTTGCACCGCAAGCGCCTTCACAAGTTCAGCACACTGCGGGCGGTCCGTCACCGTGCGTGAGGAACTGGTCCGGTCCAGCAGTCCCGGCAGGTCCCGGAAACACCTCGTACCCCTTCTCTCCCTGCCGTACCAGGAGATCAGCGAAGGGCCGAGAGGGATCGTCGGCGAGATGCCGGCGCTCCGCAGGGACCCATCCGTCCCAGAACTCCCGCTGTTCCTCCCCGTCCCGCGACCGTCCCCGGGCCCAGGCCTCCTCGCGCGGCAGTTCCATCCAGAGCAGCAGGGCCAGGTGGGGGCGCAGCGCCCGGCGTCCCGCGCCGACGCCCTCGACGAGGATCACCGGTGCGGGGGGCAGGGGGCGCTGAGGGCCGAAGCGGCGGGCCCGCCAGTCGTAGGGGGCGTAGTGCGCGGTCCGGCCGTCGGCCAGCGGCTCGATCACCTGGTCCAGCAGCCGTCCGGTCCAGCCGAACAGTTCGTCGTGGCTGGCGATGTCGTCGAGGCGCAGCACCGGCGAGCCGCCGAGCGCCCCGGCCAGCCACTCGGTGAACGTGGTCTTTCCGGATCCGGCATGCCCGTCGACGCCGACCAGACGGACCGGGCCGCAGGAGGGGGAGAGGCGGCGGATCCGGGAGGCCAGGTCACGGACGGCGGGCCCCGGTGCGGGGCGGAAGGACGGATTCATCTCGCGCAGCACTCTAACGACCTGGGGAGCCACGCGGTCCACGGCTCCTGCCACTGGTCGACGCCAATATTGGTGGGCGTGGCGCGGGTCGAAGTGCTGGCAGGACCCGGCGGGCTGTGCTCATATGTGGCGCACACGCATGTGCGACCGACCGTGCAACGGACCTGCCCCGCCCCTGCCCGACTCCGACATCCGGGGGTCCCCGCCATGAGCAGAGCCGAACAGCCGTCCCGCAGAACCGTCCTGGCCGCCGCGGTCGCCGCCGCCGTCACCGCGAGCGCGGGGCCGGCGGCCGCCGACACCGAGATCCCCATGACGACCGACACCGCAGACCCCGCCCGGGCGGTCCCGGCCCGCACCGTGGACAACCGGGCCTGGGTCTCGTACGACGACTGGCAGGGCGGCACCGCCCGGGGCACCCGCGCCGTCGCGGGCGCCCGCCCCGGTCTGGTGATCGCGAAGCCCGCCGGAACCGCCGACTACCGGGACCCGCACACCGGCACCACCGCCTCCTGGGAGTACGGCACCTGGACGTCCGCCGTCCACCGGCTCGCCGTCCCCGCGACGGAGGCGATCGTCTCCTGGAACGCCCGCACCCCGGCCGGCACCTGGATCCAGGCCGAACTCAAGGCCACCTACACAGACGGCACCAGCAGCCCCTGGTACGTGATGGGCCGCTGGGCGTCCGGCGACAAGGACATCAAGCGCACGTCGGTCGACGACCAGAGCGACGGCAAGAGCACCGTCTGGACGGACACGCTGGCCGTCGACGACCCCGCGACCGGCCTGCGTCTGGCCTCCTACCGCCTGCGTCTGACCCTGTACCGCAAGCCCGGAGGCAAGGCCACACCCACCGTGTGGCGGCTCGGCGCGATGGGTTCCGACGTCCCGGACCGGTTCACCGTCCCGGCGTCCGCGCCCGGCCTCGCGAAGGAACTGTCCGTCCCGCGGTACTCGCAGGAGATCCACAAGGGGCAGTACCCCGAGTACGACAACGGCGGCGAGGCCTGGTGCAGCCCGACCTCCTCCCAGATGATCGTCGAGTACTGGGGCGGCCGGCTCACCCCGGAGCAGCTGGCCTGGGTGGATCCCTCGTTCGCCGATCCGCAGGTGTGCCACGCCGCCCGGTTCACCTACGACCACCAGTACGCGGGCTGCGGCAACTGGCCCTTCAACGCCGCTTACGCGGCCACGTTCAAGGACCTCCAGGGCGTGGTCACCCGGCTCGGCTCGCTCACCGATCTGGAGACGCTGATCGCGGCGGGCATCCCTGCCATAACGTCCCAGTCCTTCCTGAAGGAGGAGCTGACCGGCGCCGGGTACGGCACCGCCGGGCACCTGATGACGGTCATCGGCTTCACGGCAGGCGGCGACGTGATCGCGAACGACCCCGCCTCGGCGAGCAACGAGGCCGTGCGGCGCGTCTACCGGCGGCGCGAGTGGGAGAACATCTGGCTGCGGACCAAGCGGTACAACGCCTCCGGCAAGGTCGTCTCCGGCACCGGCGGCGTCTGCTACCTGTACTTCCCGGCGCGCCCGACCGCTGCCCAGCGCAGGGCGCTGACCGCCGTGGGCGTCCGCGTGTGAGCAAGCTCTCGGCCGCAAAAGCCGCTCAGGGTGGCAAGGTGGGCGGAACTTCGGGGGAAGTCCGCCCGCCCCACCGGATCAGCGAGAAGCCATGACCGCACACTCAGCCACCGCCGCCGGCGTCCGCACGGGCGGCCCCAAGGACGACGGGCCGAAGATCGCCGAGCATGTCGTGGGCTGGACGCTCGTCGTGGTCGTCGCGATGCTCGTGACACAGCTCGGGCTGCTGTGACCCCGGCCCGGAGCAATGTGACCTGACCCACGCCCCGGCCCTCCGACCTGCCATACTGCGGATGTCCCGCCTCGCCCGCCTGGAACCAGGGTCGAAATTGAATATCAGTCAACAGCCTGCCGCGCGCCCCAGAGCCCGCGGCACCGAGCGCTCGCTGGCGCGCCGTGCCGAACTCATCGCCATCGGCCGGAGGTTGTTCGCCGACACGTCCTACGACGCCCTCTCGATGGACGACATCGCCCGGCAGGCCCACGTCGCCAAGGGCCTCATCTACTACTACTTCCAGTCCAAGCGGGGCTACTACCTGGCCATCATCCAGGACTCGGTCACCGATCTGGTCACCCTGGCGGCGAGCGGACTCGAACTGCCCCCGGTCGACCGCGTCCAGCGCACGATCGACAGCTATCTGCGCTACGCCGAGAACCACCAGGCCGCGTACCGCACGATCGTCAGTGGCGGGGTCGGCTTCGACACCGAGGTGCACGCCATCCGGGACGGTGTGCGCGAGGCCATCGTCGCCACCATCGCCGAGGGCGCGTACGGCCGCGTCGACATCACCCCGCTGGCGAGGATGGGCCTGCTGGCCTGGGTGTGCAGCGTCGAGGGAGCCACCCTCGAATGGATCGACCGCCCCGAACTGCCCCGCGAGACCATGTGCGAACTGCTGGTGAAGGGGCTCGGCGGCGCCCTGCGCGCGATCGAGGACCTGGACCCCGCCTACCCGGCCCCGCAGGCGGCCGCGCGCCAGGACGCGTGAGAACGGGGGCGGAGGGCCCGTCACGGCCCGTCCGCCCCCGGGGGGTGTCGCCCCGCCTTACTTGATGGCCTTGATCAGCTCACCGTTCGCCGTGTCACCGCTCAGCTCCCAGAAGAACGTGCCGCCCAGACCCTGCTGGTTCTTGTACGTCATCTTGGTCCCGATGGTCGCCGGGGTGTCGTAACTCCACCAGTTGTTCCCGCACTTGGCGTACGCCGTGCCGGCCACCGTCCCCGTCGCCGGGCAGGTGCTCTTGAGCACCTTGTAGTCCTCGATGCCGTTCTCCCACGTGCCCTTCGCCGGCCCGGTGGCCGTCCCGCCGGGGGCCGACTGCGTGACACCCGTCCAGCCGCGGCCGTAGAAGCCGATGCCGAGCAGCAGCTTCGAGGCGGGGATGCCGAGGCCCTTGAGCTTCGCGATGGTCGCCGAGGTGTGGAAGTTCGCCTTCGGAATGCCGGAGTACGAGGTCAGGGGGGAGTGCGGGGCCGTCGGGCCGGCGGCGTCCCAGGCGCCGAAGAAGTCGTATGTCATCGGGTTGTACCAGTCGACGTACCGGGCGGCGCCCGCGTAGTCCGCCGCGTCGATCTTGCCGCCCGGGGTGGCGTCGGCGGTGATCGCCGCGGTGACGAGGTTGCCGGAGCCGAACTTGGCGCGCAGGGCCTGCGTCAGGTTCCGGAAGGCCGCCTTGCCGCTGGTGTCGCAGGTGGCGCCGCAGGCGTTCGGGTACTCCCAGTCGATGTCGATGCCGTCGAAGACATCGGCCCACTTGGAGTTCTCGACCAGGTCGTAGCAGGACTGGGCGAAGGCGGCCGGGTTCCTGGCGGCCTCGCCGAAGCCGCCCGACCAGGTCCAGCCGCCGAAGGACCACAGGACCTTGAGGCCGGGGTGCTTCTGCTTCAGCTTGCGCAGCTGGTTGAAGTTGCCGCGCAGCGGCTGGTCCCAGGTGTCGGCCTTGCCGTCGACGGACTCGGCGGCGGTGTAGGCCCGGTCGGTGGCCGCGTAGGCGTCGCCCATCGCGCACTTTCCGCCGGTGACGTTGCCGAACGCGTAGTTGATGTGCGTGAGCCTGGCCGCCGAGCCCGACGTCTCGATGTTCTTGACGTAGTACTTGCGGTCGTAGGTGCCCCATTCGGTGAAGTACCCGATGACCTTGGACCCGGCGGCCCTGGAGCCGGGTGCGGCCTTCGATGCCGCGGCGGCCTCCTGAGCCGAGGTCGCCGCGGTGGCGGTCGAGGTGCCCGCGCCGGCCAGGAGACCGGCGCCGAGGACGGCGCAACAGGCCGCGGACACGATGGCCCGGAAGCGGGAACGGTGGGGGGTGTGCATCCGGTGTCTCCTCGTGGGGAGAGGGAACGCGCGCCGATTGGCATGAACGCGATGACTCGGTGAAGCGAAACGGTAGGAGGACTAGACCAGTTCGGTCAATGGTGCGGACCAATTTCGATCCGGCGGATGCACTCGGGTATTACCTGAAGTAAGCGGTCGTTAACTGGTGACTGCATGCCTCCGATCGGGCATACTCACAGCGCACAGCCGCTGGTCAGCAGCTTCCGAGACCCGGGACTGCAAGCATCGGCCAGGCACCAGATCGACCCGGCGGCGCCGCCCCCACCCATGGGCCCGACCGCCAGTGCCCGACAGGGAGGAGAGCGTCGCCATGCCCGACCGCGCCCCGCAGCCGGTGGACCGACAACTGCCCACGGAGGAGGCCCGGGAACTGATCTCGCTCGTCCGTGACATCGCGCGGCAGGAGATCACCCCGAAGGCGGCCGAGGAGGAGGACGCCGGCCGCTTCCCGCGTGAGCTGTTCACCCTGCTCTCGCACTCCGGCCTGCTCGGCCTGCCTTACGCGTCCGAGTACGGTGGCGGCGACCAGCCGTACGAGGTCTATCTCCAGGCGCTCGAAGAGCTCGCCGCGGCCCGGCTCACGGTCGGCCTCGGCGTCAGCGTGCACTCCCTGTCCTCCTACGCGCTCGCCGCCTATGGCACCAAGGAGCAGCAGGTCGAGCACCTGCCCGGGATGCTCGGCGGCGGCATGCTCGGCGCCTACTGCCTCTCCGAGCCGCACTCCGGCTCGGACGCGGCGGCCCTGCGCACCAAGGCGGTGCGGGACGGCGACAGCTGGGTGATCACCGGCACCAAGGCCTGGATCACACACGGCGGGATCGCCGACTTCTACACGGTCATGGCGCGCACCGGCGAGGACGGCCCGCGCGGGATCACCGCCTTCCTGGTCCCCGGCGACGCGCCGGGCGTGAGCGCGGCGGCGCCCGAGCGGAAGATGGGCATGAAGGGCTCGCCCACCGCCCAGGTCCACTTCGACGGCGTACGGGTCTCCGACGACCGGCGCATCGGCGAGGAGGGGCAGGGCTTCGCGATCGCCCTGTCCGCGCTGGACTCGGGGCGGCTCGGCATCGCGGCGTGCGCCATCGGCGTGGCGCAGGCGGCGCTCGACGAGGCACTGGTGTACGCGGCCGAAAGGCGCCAGTTCGGGAAGGCGATCGCCGACTTCCAGGGGCTGCGCTTCATGCTCGCCGACATGGCGACGCAGATCGAGGCGGGCCGCGCGCTCTACCTCGCCGCGGCGCGACTGCGGGACGCGGGCCGGCCGTTCGCCCGGCAGGCCGCCATGGCCAAGCTGCACTGCACCGACACCGCGATGCGGGTCACCACCGACGCCGTGCAGATCCTCGGCGGCTACGGCTACACCGCGGACTTCGCGGTCGAGCGCTACATGCGTGAGGCCAAGGTGCTGCAGATCGTCGAGGGCACCAACCAGATCCAGCGGATGGTCATCGCCCGCCATCTCGTGGGTCCAGAGGAGCGCTGAACTGGTCGAGGCCCCGCCAGGGCGCCGCGAGCCGCATCCACTCCGGGTCGTGCCGACCCGGCAGGGTGCGGCCGCCCTCGGCCCAGGTCCGCATCAAGTCGCGGTAGATCGGCGGGTCCTGGTAGCGCGGCGCGGTCGGCCGAACCGATTCTGCGGGTGCCGGGACGAAGAGGAGGCGCTGACGCCCGGTCGCTGAGGAGATGGGGGTCATACCAGGGCAACGCGGAGGAGGCCGGACAGGTCACCGGGTAGCGGAATCGGGCGTGCGTTCACGGGCGTCCGGTCCCCGTGTCCCCTCCGGGGCACGTGTGGAGTGCCGCCTCACGTTCCGGGCACACTGAACCGCACCACGGCGGCCTGCGAGCCGTGGTGCGGGGCAGCTACTGGGCGGAGCGAGCGGGCCGGGAGCGCCCGGGCTCAGGCCGCTTGGCGGCGCATGACGGGCACCCTCATCGGGCGCGAGCCAGGGCCACCGACGTGTGAGAAGGGCTGGGTCCGCCAGTCGAGCCCCTGAGGGAGCGTCAACAGCAGGGCGGTGTCCTGCTCCTGAGGATCCACGGACTCGTCCGCGGGGCGGGCGTCCGTGGCCCTGCGGCCGGTGCCGGCACAGACCGTGAGTCCGAACGGATTCCACGGCGAGGCGCACAGCGCGTGCTCCGGCAGAACCTCTTCGTCCGCCAGCAGCGCGATTGGCTGAGCGCAGTCCGGGCAGACGACCCGGAACATCTCGAAGGTGTCGTAGGAGTCGAGCTCGTCGTCGAAGGTGTCGGGTTCGACGCCCTCCGGCTCGGGCTCGACGACGAGCTGCGGCCGCTTGGGCGCGGTGCGACCAGGGCGCTTAAGACTCTGCATTGGGTTCTCCCCCTCGGACTGGGCCGTATCGGCGCTGCGGCCTCGGCCACAGCAAGCACTTCCCGTCCCCTCTCGGCGGTAATCACGAGAACATCACGGAGACCGTTCGAGCCCTGTGGCGTTCGTCACATGCCGCACGCAGGTGCCCACTGCGGTCGGTTTGTCCCCCGGACGGCTGACCGTCGGCTTCCGGCCACATCACGAACCGGGCATGACCTGGGCTGCTCAGGTATCCGAGGAGATCAACCGCACTGTAGGTTCTTGCGCCATGGAGGAGCTGGACCGACAGATCGTGCAGCTGCTCGTCAAGGACGGGCGGATGAGCTACACCGACCTGGGCAAGGCCACGGGCCTGTCCACGTCGGCCGTGCACCAGCGGGTGCGCCGGCTGGAACAGCGCGGCGTCATCCGCGGCTATGCCGCGGTCGTCGACCCGGAGGCCGTCGGGCTGCCCATGACCGCGTTCATCTCGGTCAAACCGTTCGACCCGAGCGCGCCGGACGACATCGCGGAGCGGCTCGCGGGCGTGCCGGAGATCGAGGCGTGCCACAGTGTCGCCGGGGACGAGAACTACATCCTCAAGGTGCGGGTCGCGACGCCCCACGAACTGGAGGAACTGCTGGCCCGGGTGCGGTCGTTGGCCGGGGTCTCGACGCGGACGACGGTGGTGTTGTCCACGCCGTACGAGGCGCGGCCGCCGCGGATCTGATCGCCGCCGGGCGTGGAAGGCGACCCTTGTTCGGAGTGCTCGGGGTCAGGCGCGAGACTGTTGCCCATGAGTGAGCCCAGCGCCCCGCCGAAGACCGTCCTGCTCCGTCGTGGAGAGGTGCACAGCCCTGCCGATCCGTTCGCCACCGCGATGGTCGTGGAACGGGGGCAGGTTGCCTGGGTGGGGTCGGAGGGAGCCGCCGACGCCTTCGTGGACGGGGTCGACGAGGTGCTCGACCTGGACGGCGCGCTGGTCACTCCGGCGTTCACCGATGCGCATGTGCACACCACGGCCACCGGGCTGGCGCTCACCGGCCTCGATCTGTCCGCGGCCCCCACTCTCGAGGCCGCCCTGGCCCTGGTACGGGACTTCGCCGCCTCCCGGCCGGACGACCGCGTCCTGCTCGGACACGGCTGGGACGCCGCCCGCTGGCCCGGCGGCCGCCCCCCGACCCGTGCGGAGCTCGACCAGGCCGCCGGGCACCGGCCCCTCTACCTCAGCCGGATCGACGTCCACTCGGCCGTCGTCACCACGGCCCTGCTCGACCTGGTCCCCGGCGTCACCCGGGCGGACGGGCCGCTCACCGCCGACGCCCACCACGCCGTACGGGCCGCCGCGTTCGCGGCCGTGACGCCTCGGCAGCGCGTCGACGCGCAGCGCGCCGCGCTCGCGCACGCGGTCTCGCTCGGCATCGGCACGGTCCACGAGTGCGCCGGCCCGGAGATCTCCTCCGAGGACGACTTCACCGGCCTGCTGCGCCTCGCCGCCGGGGAACCCGGACCGCGCGTGGTCGGCTACTGGGCCGAGCGGGACGTCGCCAAGGCGGGGGAGCTGGGCGCGATCGGCGCCGCGGGCGACCTTTTCGTCGACGGCGCCCTCGGCTCGCACACGGCCTGTCTGCACCAGCCGTACGCCGACGCCGGCCACCGGGGCAACGCCTATCTGGACGCCGCCGCCGTGGCCGCCCATGTCGTCGCCTGCACGGAGGAGGGTCTCCAGGCCGGTTTCCACGCCATCGGCGACGCGGCGGTGGACGCCGTGGTCGAGGGTGTGCGCACCGCCGCCGGGAAACTGGGACTCGCCCGCGTCCGCGCCGCCCGCCATCGAGTCGAGCACGCCGAAATGCTCACCCCGGACGCGATCGCGGCCTTCGCCGAACTCGGCCTCACCGCCTCCGTACAGCCCGCCTTCGATGCCCTGTGGGGCGGCGAGGACGGCATGTACGCGCAGCGGCTGGGCGCCGAGCGGGCGCGTGCGCTGAACCCGTTCGCCGCCCTGCTGCGCGCCGGTGTCCCGCTCGCCTTCGGCTCCGACAGCCCGGTCACCCCGCTCGACCCGTGGGGCACGGTCCGGGCCGCCGCCTTCCACCGCACGCCGGAGCACCGGGTCTCCGTGCGCGCCGCGTTCACGGCGCACACGCGCGGTGGCTGGCGGGCCGTCGGGCGGGACGACGCGGGCGTCCTGGTGCCGGGCGCACCCGCCGACTACGCGGTGTGGCACACCGGCGAGCTCGTGGTGCAGGCCCCGGACGACCGGGTCGCCCGCTGGTCGACGGATCCCCGCTCCGGCACCCCTGGGCTGCCCGACCTGACCCCCGGCCGCGACCTGCCCGTCTGTCTGCGCACCGTGGTGGGCGGACGCACGGTCTTCGTACGGCCGGGCGAGTGATCTACGGGGGTGGCGCGCACGCGATCTTGTGCCGCACCCCCGGCGCGCGACCTGCGCATCCTCCGCACTGACCAGGCCTTTGCCGGGAGAAGCGCAGGTCAAACGGCTGTTGACAGGCGGCAGCGGGTGGCCGGTAGGTTCGGCGGAGTCCACCACCGGACGCCCGACCGGGAACGTCCGCGCACTCGCCGCAGCGCCGCCGGGTCAGGGACGGTGTGCCGCACCGGGCACCGCCACTGGGAGCCAGGCTCAGGCCGGCGCAGCGCCGAGGGAACGTTCCGGCCGGTCGGGGAGGTGTGACCCGGGAGGGGCCCGGACGCTCAGTAGACAACGGCTTTCGGTCGATCCGCAGCCAGCGGGTCCCAGGTCGGCCCGAAGGGCGCCGGGCCCCCATCCGCCGTACGCTCGCTCGCGAAAGCGCATTCTTACCCGCGCCTCGCGGATTCGACACCCCTGTTCGAACGTCCTGTCGCGTCATCGCAGGCCGGGCCCACTATGGTGGATCCCTGCGTACGGACTTGAAGGGGCATCAGTGAACGACGGCGACGGAACCCTCGCGGCAGGAGCCCAGGGGAGGAAGTTCGGCCCGCTCGGCACGGCCTTGGTGATCATCCCGACCTACAACGAGGCGGAGAACATCAAGAGCATCGTCGGCCGGGTGCGCGAGGCCGTCCCCGAGGCGCACGTGCTCGTGGCAGACGACAACAGCCCGGACGGCACGGGCAAGCTGGCCGACGAGCTGACGGTGGACGACGACCACGTCCACGTGCTGCACCGCAAGGGCAAGGAGGGCCTGGGCGCCGCCTACCTGGCGGGCTTCCGCTGGGGCCTGGAGCGTGACTACGGCGTGCTGATCGAGATGGACGCCGACGGCTCCCACCAGCCCGAGGAACTGCCCCGTCTGCTCACCGCCCTGAAGAGCGCCGACCTGGTGCTCGGCTCGCGCTGGGTGCCCGGCGGCCGGGTGGTGAACTGGCCGAAGTCCCGTGAGGTGATCTCCCGCGGCGGCAGCCTCTACTCCCGGCTCGCGCTCGACCTGCCGCTGCGTGACATCACCGGCGGCTACCGGGCCTTCCGCCGCGAGACCCTGGAGGGCCTCGGCCTCGAGGAGGTCGCCTCGCAGGGCTACTGCTTCCAGGTCGACCTCGCGCGTCGCTCGGTCAAGGCCGGCTACCACGTCGTCGAGGTGCCGATCACCTTCGTCGAGCGCGAACTCGGCGACTCCAAGATGAGCCGCGACATCCTGGTCGAGGCGCTGTGGCGGGTCACCGCCTGGGGCGTGGGGGAGCGGGTCGGCAAGGTCACGGGGCGCGGCGGCAAGCCGGGGGCCAAGCCGTAGCGGACCTCCGGGGCGCTGACGGGGGCGGCTGAGCAGCCCTTATCCCGGACTGAGCCGGGTCCAGGCACACTGGAGGCATGACGACTGGCGCTCAGACCCCCAGTACCCCTGCCCGGCCGCGCCGCTCCCGGCTGCGCACGTTCCTGCCGTTGGGGATCGCCGCATGGCTCGTGCTGGAGATCTGGCTGCTCACGGTGGTCGCGGGGGCGTCCAGCGGGCTGGTGGTCTTCCTCGTCCTGCTCGCCGGCCTCGTCCTCGGCTCGGTCGTGATCAAGCGAGCCGGCCGGCGCGCCTTCCGGAAGCTCTCCGAGGCGCTGCAACAGGAGCAGAGCGGCGCGATGCCGGCGGCGGCCCGGCCGAACAGCGAGGGCAACGGCCTGATGATGCTGGGCGGTCTGCTGCTGATCATCCCCGGTCTGGTGTCGGACGCGGTGGGGCTGCTTCTGCTGCTGCCGCCGGTCCAGAAGGCCGTGAGCCGCTCCGCCGAGCGCACCTTCGAGCGCAAGCTCCGCGAGGCCGACGCGGGCACCCTGGGCGGTGCGTTCCAGCAGGCCCGTATGCACCGGCCCGACGGCAAGGTCGTCCAGGGCGAGGTCATCAGGGACGAGCCGGGCGACGCCCCGAGGGAGCCGCGCCCGCCGCTGACGCACTGAGCGTCCGGGCGGCCGTCGGGCACACGTTTCGGGCGGTCGTCAGATACACGCTCCGGGCGGCCGTCAGGCACACGCTCCGGGCGGCCGTCAGATACACGCTCCGGGCGGCCGACATGCACACGCGAGGTGCGCGCACACGAGCACGACAAAACCGCGGGCGCCGTACGTGACGTACGGCGCCCGCGGTTTTGATGCGCTGTTCGGCCGGCCCGGAGGGTCAGGCCGACTTGCGGCTGCTGTCCCGGGGATGAATCGCGATGTTCATCGCACCGGAGCGCAGCACCGCCAGGCGCTCCTCAAGGACCTCTTCGAGCTCCTCACGGGTGCGCCGCTCCATCAGCATGTCCCAATGCGTACGCGCGGGCTTGCCCTTCTTCTCTTCCGGGACATCGCCGTCCACGAGGAGTGCCTGGGCCCCGCAGACCTTGCACTCCCACTCCGGCGGGATCTCCGCCTCGACCGAGAAGGGCATCTCGAACCGGTGCCCCTTCTCGCATGCGTACTCCACGGCCTGGCGCGGAGCCAAGTCGATGCCGCGGTCCGTCTCGTAGCTGGTCACCACGAGGCGCGTGCCGCGAAGAGCTCGCTCACTCATGAATCGTGCCTCCCGGGCTTGTCGCCCACAGGACAGGTGTCGCTGTCGTCGTCATCCGGTCAACGTCCGGTCGGCGGTAAAGATTCCCGTTCCGAGTCCCGTTCCGGGTCATGCGTCGCCGTCGTAGCCGCAGCCTTGTCAACCCTTGCAGTACCCACCAGCGCCCGGTTTGTCACATCTGCTAGCAGATGTAACCTAGCGTTTCGGCATCTTTGACGCGCAGTAACGGTACGCCTGGCAGGCCAAACGCGTACACTACAGCCCTTTCGCGCCGAGTGCTAAATCCTGTCCGGAACCGGATTCCCCGCTTCGCGGATCGCACGCCCCACGGGTACCCGGGCGAGCAGCACGAAACCGATGACGAAGAAGCCCACCAGCGAGATGATCGCGTCCCGGTAGCTCCCGGTCAGCTGGTAGGTGAGCCCGAACAGCAGCGGCCCGAGCCAGCTCATGCCGCGGTCGCTCATCTCGTACGCGGAGAAGTACTCGGCCTCCTTCCCGGGCGGGACGAGATGGGAGAACAGGGAGCGGGACAACGCCTGGCTGCCCCCGAGGACCAGGCCGATCCCGGCGGCCAGGACGAAGAACCACACCGGCGCCCCGGCCGGCAGGAAGTATCCGGCCGCCAGCGTCACCGTCCAGGCGACCAGCGAACCGAGGATCGTGCGCTTCGCCCCGTAGGTCCGGGCCAGCCGGCCCATCGCCAGTGCGCCCGCCACCGCCAGCACCTGCACCAGCAGGATGGCGCCGATCAGGGTGGACTGCCCGAGGCCCAGTTCCTTGGAGCCGTAGACCGAGGCCTGGGAGATCACCGTCTGGACGCCGTCGTTGTAGACGAGGTACGCGAGCAGGAAGGCCAGGGTCAGGGGGTGGCGGCGCATGTCGCGGACGGTCGCCGCGAGCTGCCGGAAGCCGGGGAGGGCCGCCTCGCGCGCGGCGGACCTGCGGTCGCGCAGCCGCCGGAGCGGAATGAGGGCGAACGCGCCCCACCACAGACCGGCCGACGCCAGGCAGATGCGGACTGCCGTGCTCTCGGAGATGCCGAAGCTCTCGTGCCCCGTGTAGAGGACGAGATTGACGACGAGGACCAGCGATCCCGCCGCGTAGCCGAAGGCCCAGCCGCGGGAGGAGACCGCGTCCCGTTGCTCGGGCGGGGCGATCTGCGGCAGGTAGGAGTTGTAGAGCATCATCGCCACGGACTGTGCCGCGTTCGCGACGACCAGCAGGGCCCCGCCGAGCAGATAGCGGTCGCCGTCCAGGAAGAACATGGCCGCCGTGGCCGTGGCGCCCGTGTAGGCGGCGATCGCGAGGAGGGGCTTCTTGCGGCCGGTGCGGTCGGCGGCGGCGCCCACCAGGGGCATCACCAGCACGGCCACGATCACCGACAGGGACACCGAGTACGCGAAGAAGGACCCGGCGCGCACCGGGATCCCGAGGGGGTGGACGTACCCGTCGGCATCGGCCGCCGACTCGGCGACCGAGGTGAGATAGGGGCCCAGGAAGACGGTGAGCACGCTCGTCGAGTAGACGGAGCACGCCCAGTCGTAGAAGTACCAGCCGCGCTGCTCGCGTCTGAGATCAGCCGCCCCGTCGTCCTGCGGTGTCCGCAGGGTGTCGGTGCCCACCCGTGCCCTCGCTTCCCCGTGAACGCGCGGAGGCGGCGGGGCGCGGTGTCAGACCCAGACGCCGCGGTCCTCCATGACCTTGCGCAACGTGTCGATGTGATCGGTCATGATGCCATCCACCCCCAGGTCCAGAAGCCGGTGCATGCTCTCGGGGTCGTTGACGGTCCACACGTGCACCTGGAGCCCGCGGGCGTGGGCGGCGTGCAGGAAGCGGTGGTCCACGACCTGGATGCCGGACTGCATCTCGGGGACCTGGGCGGCGACCGCCGAGCGGCGCACCGCCGCGGGCAGTCCCCAGGAGCGCAGCCGCAGATTGAGCACGCCCCGGGTGCCGTACGACGTGGCCAGGCGCGGGCCGGCCAGCCGCTGGGCGCGCACCACGCGTGCCTCGGAGAACGAGCCGAGGCAGATCCGGTCCCAGGAGCCCGTCCGCCCGACCAGGTCCAGGAAGGGCAGCAGGGCGGCCTCCGCCTTGACGTCGACGTTCCAGCGCACCTCGGGGAAGGTCTCCAGCAGCTCCTCGAAGAGGGGCAGCGGTTCCTCGCCCGCCACGCGCGCGTGCCGTACGTCGTGCCACGGCAGGTCCGCGATCCGGCCCGCGCCGTCCGTCACCCGGTCCAGGGTCGCGTCGTGGAAGGCGACGAGTTTTCCGTCCCGGGTCGTATGGACGTCGGTCTCGATGTACCGATAGCCCGCCTCGACGGCGCACCGGAACTGCCGCACGGTGTTCTCCAGGCCGTCAGCCGCCCCGCCCCGGTGGGCGAAGGCGATCGGGCCGGGGTGGTCGAGATAGGGATGGCGTATCCGCGGGGTCACGGACGCAGTATCGCTCCTCGGGGTTGACCGGTGGCAACGACCGTGCTGCCGCCGGATGCCGCAGGGACGGCGAACACACGCAGGAACAGCTGGGCGAGCGGGCCGATCGAGACCGCGTACAGCAGGGTGCCGATGCCGACGGTGCCGCCCAGGGCGAAGCCCGTCGCCACGACCGTGAACTCGATGGCCGTGCGCACCAGGCGGATCGAGAGCCCCGTGCGCTGGTGCAGGCCCGTCATCAGGCCGTCGCGCGGACCCGGGCCGAAGCGCGCCGCGATGTACAGGCCGGTCGCCGCGCCGTTCAGGACGATCCCCGCCACCATCAGCGTCACGCGCACCACCAGGCCCTGCGCGTCGGGCACCAGGGCCAGCGTCGCGTCCATGGCCATGCCGATGACCAGCACGTTGGAGACCGTGCCGAGGCCCGGCCGCTGACGCAGCGGGATCCAGATGAGCAGCAGCGCCGCGCCCACGATCGTCAGCACCACGCCGATCGACAGCCCCGTCCGCTCGGCGAGGCCCTGGTGCAGCACGTTCCACGGCTCCAGCCCGAGCCCCGACCGGACGAGCAGCGCCGAACTCGCGCCGTACAGCGCGAGACCGGCGTAGAGCTGCGTCAGCCGCCGGGTGAGATGGCGCCGCGTGGACATGATGTGCTCCCCTGTGGTGTCAGTGGACTGATGCATGACACCCTGTGGCTTGGATGGAGAGGTCATCCATGGCCAATCCGGGGAAGGTGGACTGATTCCGATGGCTCAGTGGACTTCGGCCGTGGGTGCGGCGCAGCTCGCCCGGCTGCTCAACTCCCAGCAGGAGCGCCCGGCAGGACCGGGCACACGCCGCCCGCCCGCCTACCGCGCGCTCGCCGACGGCATCCGCCTGCTGGTGCTCGAAGGACGGGTCCCGGTGGCCGCCAGGCTGCCCGCCGAGCGGGAACTCGCCCTCTCCCTGTCCGTCAGCCGTACGACGGTCGCCGCCGCGTACGAGGCGCTGCGCGGCGAGGGCTTCCTGGAGTCCCGGCGCGGCGCGGGCAGCTGGACCGCCGTACCGGCCGGGAACCCGCTGCCCGCGCGAGGCCTTGAACCGCTGCCGCCCGAGACCCTCGGCTCGATGATCGACCTGGGCTGTGCGGCGCTGCCGGCCCCCGAGCCGTGGCTGACCCGTGCCGTGCAGGGCGCCCTGGAGGAACTGCCGCCGTACGCGCACACGCACGGCGACTACCCCGCCGGGCTGCCGGCGCTGCGGTCGATGATCGCCGAGCGGTACACCGCGCGCGGGATCCCGACCATGCCCGAGCAGATCATGGTGACGACCGGGGCGATGGGCGCGATCGACGCGATCTGCCATCTGTTCGCCGGGCGGGGCGAGCGTATCGCCGTCGAGTCGCCCTCGTACGCCAACATCCTCCAGCTGATGCGGGAGGCCGGGGCCCGGCTGGTGCCCGTCGCGATGGCCGAGGGGCTGACCGGCTGGGACATGGACCGCTGGCGGCAGGTCCTGCGGGACGCCGCGCCCCGGATCGCGTACGTCGTCGCCGACTTCCACAACCCGACCGGTGCGCTCGCCGCCGAGGACCAGCGGCGGCAACTGGTGGACGCGGCGCGCTCCGCGGGGACCGTGCTGATCGCCGACGAGACGATGAGCGAGCTGTGGCTCGACCCGGAGGTGAGCATGCCGAAGCCGGTGTGTTCCTTCGACCGGGCCGGGTCCACGGTGATCACGGTGGGGTCGGCGAGCAAGGCGTTCTGGGCCGGGATGCGCATCGGCTGGGTGCGGGCCGCGCCGGACGTGATCCGCAGTCTGGTCGCCGCGCGGGCCTACGCCGACCTCGGCACTCCCGTGCTGGAGCAGCTGGCCGTCAACTGGCTGTTCGGGACGGGGGGCTGGGAGCAGGCCGTGGAGGTGCGGCGGGAGCAGGCCCGGGAGAACCGCGACGAACTCGTGGCTGCCGTGCGGCGGGAGCTGCCCGGGTGGGAGTTCGAGGTGCCCCGGGGCGGTCTGACGCTGTGGGTGCGGACCGGAGGGCTCTCCGGGTCGCGGCTCGCCGAGGCGGGGGAGCGGGTCGGGGTGCGGGTGCCGTCCGGGCCCCGGTTCGGCGTGGACGGCGCGTTCGAGGGGTATGTGCGGCTGCCGTTCACCGTGGGAGGCGCGGTGGCCGAGGAGGCGGCCGTGCGGTTGGCCGCGGCGGCGCGGATCGTGGAGGAGGGCGGCGCGGGGGCCGGAGAGGCGCCGCGGACGTTCGTGGCGTAGCGCTCCGCGCCGGCGTGGCCAGGATGCCTGGCGTGGTGGGGACTGTTGGCCTGGTCAGGATGTCTGGCGTGGTCGGGGCGTCTGGCGTGGTCAGGCACCTGGCGTGGTCGGGGGCGTCTGGCGTGGCTAGGTCGCCTGGTGTGGCTAGGTCGCCTTCGCCTTCGTCTTCGCCGGCTTCGTCAGAACCGGTACCGGATTCGGAATCGAGTCCTTCGGCTTCGTCAGGACCGGTACCGGATCAGGCGCGGGTTCCGGCTTCGGACCCGTCGTGAGCGGCTCCGCCTCCGTCCCCTCCGGCTCGGGGACCGTCTCCCCGTCCGCCGGTGTCGTGCGCGGCGGGAGCAGGTCCAGCACCGCCTGACGGTGGGCGTCGGACGTGGCGTCGTCGTAGGGGTTCGGCGTGGCCGGGACCTGGAGGCGGTGGACCGGGCCCAGACCGAGGCGGGCGTAGCCGCGGCCGGGCGGGACCTCGTCGACGGGGGTGGTGTGCGGGGGCGCGCCCAGTACGGACTCGAGCTGCTCGGCCGTCGCCGGGCCGAGGACCACGCGCGCGCGTGTGTGCTGGCGCACCGGTTCGCCGAGGGCGTCCATGGTGTCCAGTTGCTCGGCCACGACCACCGTCACGTTCGCCGGGCGGCCGTGCCGGAGCGGGACCTGGAGGAGGGACTGCGGGTCCTTGCGGTCCTGCGCGGCGGCCAGGTGGGTGAACGCCGTGGGACGGTCCAGGAGGATCCACAGGGGACGCTTGGTGTCGTCGGGCGGCGGTTGGCCCTCCTGGTGGGCACGGTTGGCGGCGATCAGCCGGCGCTCGGTCTCCGTCGCGGCCCACTCCAGGCTCGCCAGCACCCCGGGGAGGCCGCATTCGACGGCCAGGACGCCGTCCCGGCCGGTCAGACAGGCGTACTCGCCGGTGCCGCCGCCGTCGACGATCACCACGTCGCCGTGCTGGAGGGCCTGCAGGGCGATGGACCGCAGCAGGGTCGAGGTGCCGGTGCCCGGCTGGCCGAGGGCGAGCAGATGGGGCTCGGTGGAGCGCAGGCCCGTGCGCCAGAGGACCGGGGGCACGTCCCGCCGCTGTTCGCCGGAGGCCAGGGGGAGGGTGCGCTGGACCCGGGTGGGGTCGGTGAAGCCGAGGACCGTCTCGCCCGGAGCGGTGACGAAGCGCTGGGCGGCGATGTCGACGGCGAGCGGCATGAGCACGCTGACCGTCAACTGGTTGCCCTCCTCTTCCCACGCGAAGTGGTACTCACGTCCCTTGCCCGACTTGGCCGCGAGCAGGCCCTCGATCCGGGCACGGGACTCTGTCTCGCCGTCGGCGAAGTACGCGGGGTAGTGGAGCACCAGGTGCGAGATGCGGCCGGTGCCGTCGAAGGCGTAGGTGGGGAAGGCCTTCTCCCAGGTGCCGCCGTGGGAGTACAGCGGCTCGGGGTCCTCGGCGGTGGAGAAGTACGGCACGAGCGCCTCGTACAGGGACTGCAGGCGCTGGCTCTGCGACTCGTCGGGCCCGTCGGACGCCGACGCGGCCCGTTCCCGGCCCTGCCATGCGGCCGCCGCCATCAGGGTGATGGCGGCGAGCAGCGGTCCGTACGGCATCAGGGCCACGACGAGGATGACGGAGGCCACCAGGAACAGCAGCGCTCCCCGTTTCTCCTTGGGTGTCTCTCTCCACCTGCGCCGTCCGGCCGCTGCCAGCCGGCGCAGACCGCGCGTGATCGTGATCAGCGGATGGAGGACGTCGGTGGCGCTGTCGGCGGCCGTTCGGGCCAGCTCCCGGCTCCGGACGAGCTGCGCGCTGCCGTTGCTCAGAATGCGGGGGAGGGGGCGCCGGGCCACTGCTGCCTCCAGAGGGTGCCTACGGGCGGGATGCGTACGGGGTGCGGGGCCGTCAGAACTTGATTCCGCCCAGGAGGCTCGCCAGGCTCTCGCCGCCTGCCTTGATGCTCGGGGCGATGGCCGTGCTGGCCAGGTAGAAGCCGAAGAGCATCGCGACCACGGCGTGCGACGCCTTGAGGCCGTCCTTGCGGAAGAAGATGAAGACGACGATGCCGAGCAGGACCACGCCTGAGATGGAGAGGATCATTTGGGTTCTCCTGGTTCGCGGGGACAGTCACCATGAGTACTTCCAGGCTCACAGGATGTATCCATACGATAAAAGGTGCAACTGGGTGGAAATCGGGTGGTTTCTCCCAGGCTGCGGCGTGGTTCCGGAACCGGTCGAGCTGGGGTGTTGTGCCCGCCCGGTGCTGTGGTGATCTTTACCTCGGGCACATCGGGTCATGTGCCGCGCGAGCCAGTACCCTGGCGATTCACTCGTACGGCTGCACCGCTCGCAGACGTGCGCACCCGGCGTGATGAGCAGTGGAGAGGCGGTCCGGCCGATGACCGAAGTCCCCGACCCCGAGGTCGTGGAGCTGGCGACCAAGATCTTCGATCTGGCCCGGCGGGGACGGACCGAGGCGCTCGTGGCGTATGTCGACGCGGGTGTTCCGGCCAACCTCACCAATGACCGCGGCGACTCGCTCGTGATGCTCGCCGCCTATCACGGCCACTCCGACGCGGTGCGCGCGCTGCTCGCCCGCGGTGCCGAGGCCGACCGGGTGAACGACCGAGGCCAGACCCCGCTCGCGGGAGCGGCCTTCAAAGGCGAGACGGACGTGATCAAGGCCCTCCTGGAAGGCGGCGCCGACCCGTCCGCCGGCACGCCCTCGGCCGTCGACACGGCCCGGATGTTCGGCCGGACGGAATTGCTCGAACTGTTCGGCGAGCGCTGAGCCGACCAGTCTGACCTGGAACGACACAGAAAACGGGGGAGGCGGTACAGGGCCGCCGAAATTTCGGTCGCGGCAGACGGAACAGCCGAGTCATCATGACGACGTGGTTCACGGACGTGATGGTTGGGCAGGTGTTGCCGCACCGCGCGGGCCGTGACGCGGTCCGCAGGGGCCACCGACGAGAGGCAGAGGAAGATGGTCTACAGCAAGCAGGAAACGGCGGGCACTCCGACGTGTTGTCGCGCGGCCAGGTAGTACACGTCCCCGGTTGCGTCGACGCTTGATGTGAGGCTGTTTCCCATGTTCGATCCGGTCATAGCGCCCAGCGGTACGCTGCTCGGCCTGCTCCAGCGGGGCCGCGGTGACGGCACGCTGCACGCGCTCACCGCCCCGCGCCCCGAGGCGCTCGCGGCGTTGAACCACTGTGTGCTGCGCGATCCCCGCCACGACTGGCAGGTGGAGAACCGCTCCCTCTACTACGCCCGCCTCTACCTCGACCTGAACGGCGAGCTGGACGCGATCCAGGCCCATCTCTTCGACGCCGAGGACGTCCTCGACACCGAGGAGTCACGCACCGGGCTCGCTCTCGCCGTCCTCGGGCACCTCGCCTCCTACGGCAGGCGGGACGCGCTCGAACTGCTGCGCAGGTACGCCGCCCACGGCTCGAACTGGGCCTGGGCCCTCGACGAACTCGCCCTCAGGGACGACGACGCCGGCCTGCGGGCCCTCGCCGCGCCCGTCCTCGCCCGGTTCCCGGCCGATGCGGAGGGCGAGGCCGAGCTGGCCGCCACCGTCCGCGACGCCTTCGAGCCCCGGCCGTGGCGGCTGTGGGCCGAGGATCCGCGCGAATCCATCGCCACACGTGTGCGTGCCGCCCATGAGACCGGCAGTTTCGACCGCTGGCAGCGGCAGATGCGGCCGACGGGTCCGCGTCCGGGCTGGAGCGTGCAGGCCGTCTTCGAATGGGCCCAGCAGGGCCTCGACCGGGGTGCCGCACTGCATGTCCCGGCCGCCCGCTGCCTCACCGCCGTGGCAGGGCCCGAGGACCGCGCCGAGATCGTCCAGGCCGCGAAGGACGGCGGCGACGGAGCCCGGTGCACCGCCCTGCGCTATCTCGCCGACGGCAACGATCCCGACGCCCTCGATCTGATCGAGGCCGCCGTGGCCACCGGCTCGACGGTCGTCGTGGAGGCCGCCGTCGACGCCTTCGAACGGATGCGCAGTCTCACGGCGGTGGACCGGGCGCGCGGCTGGGCACACCGGCCCGACGAGCTGGGAGCCGCCGCCGGACGCGTCCTCGCCTGTCTGGGCGGGGTGCACGACCGGGACCTGGTCCTCGCGGCGCTACGGGAGGCGGTGCGCGGCGAAGGCCCCGACGCGCAGACCCTGTGGACCCTGGTCGACGGCACCGGACGGCTCGGCATCGCCTGCGCCGCACCCGTGCTCCGCCACGTCTACCGCGAGACCGCCTCCTCCCATCTGCGCGGCCGGGCCGCCCGGGCCCTCGCCGCCACCGACCCCTCCTTCGCCACCGGCTTCGCCGTCGAATGCCTGTGGGACTGCGAGGAGACCACCCGCGAGATCGCCGCCCGGCACGCCGAGACCGGCGACACCCGGGTCGTGGAGCGACTGCGCCGGCTCGCCGCAGACCCGGCCGAGGAGGCCGAGGTCCAGACGGCCGTACGCAGCCGGATCGGTCCTGAGGAGACCGCTGTGTGAACCCCCCTCCGGCAGGACGCCAGGGTGGATTCAGGCCGTCCGGGTGAACGCGGGGTGACTCACGGGTCAGGAGCGTATGGACGCGGCCTGACCTGCGCGGGTGCACCTCAGAACGCTCATAGGACGTTCCTCGTTCGGAAAGATCCACGTTGACGCGGCCACGTCCGGCCCGGCGACAACACCGGTATGCGTGTCGTCATCGTGACCGAATCCTTTCCCCCCGACGTGAACGGCGTGGCTCACTGCGCGCTCCAGACCGCCCGGCACCTCGTCGATCGCGGTCACACCCCCGTCGTCGTGGCCCCGGCCCCGGCGCCCGGGAACAAGCCCGACGCCTCCGCGCCGTGCCGCGTCGTCCACGTCCCCTCCCTCCCGCTCCCCGGCTACCCCCAGGTCCGCGTCGCCCTCCCCAGCCGCCGCCTGGCCGCCACCCTCATCGAGCACCGTGCCGATGTCGTCCACCTCGCCAGCCCCTTCGTCCTCGGCGTGCGCGGCATGGCCGCCGCCGCCCGCCTCGGCATCCCCGCCGTCGCCGTCTACCAGACCGACCTGGCCGGATACGCCCGTACGTACATGGGCGCAGGAGAGGCCGCCGCCTGGCGGCGCATCCGCTCCGTCCACGGCGCCGCCGACCTCACCCTCGCCCCGTCCAGCGCTGCCCTGAAGGACCTGGAGACGCACGGTGTGCCCCGGGTCAGGCTGTGGCCGCGCGGTGTGGACACCGAACGTTTCCGGCCGGACCGCCGCGACGAGGCCCTGCGCCGCGAGCTGGCCCCCAACGGCGAGCTGATCGTCGGCTACGTCGGCCGGCTCGCCCCCGAGAAGCAGGTCGAACTCCTCGCCGGTGCCTGCGGCCTGGAGGGTGTGCGGGTCGTGATCGTCGGCGACGGCCCCAGCCGGCCCGGCCTGGAGCAGGCGTTGCCCGGCGCTGTCTTCCTCGGCCGCCGGACCGGTGACGATCTCGCTCGGGTCTTCGCCTCGTTCGACGTCTTCGCGCACACGGGCCCCTTCGAGACCTTCTGCCAGACCGTGCAGGAGGCCATGGCCAGCGGTCTGCCGGTCGTGGCGCCCGCCGCGGGCGGGCCGCTGGACCTGGTCGCGCACGGCCGGACCGGGCTGCTCGTGCCGCCGCGCGACGCGAGTGCCGTACGGGACGCGGTGCGGTCCCTGGCCGCCGATCCCGGGCTGCGGGCCGCCTTCGGCGCCGCCGGACGCGCCACGGTCGAGGGCCGCACCTGGGCGGCCGTCGGCGACCAGTTGATCGGGCACTACGCGAACGTGCTCGCCGGACGCAGGACGGCGGTGGCGGCATGAGCGCGCGGAACGGGACCGGCCAGTCGCTGCGGATCGTCCGGCTCGCCAACTTCGTCGCCCCCGCGTCCGGCGGTCTGCGCACCGCCCTGCGGGAACTCGGCAGGGGCTTCAAGGAGGCGGGGCACCAGCCCGTCCTCGTCGTCCCCGGCGAACGGACGAGCGACCGCGAGACCGAGCAGGGGAGGGTGATCACCCTCCCCGGGCCGCTGCTGCCCGGCACCGGCGGCTACCGCGTCCTCGCCGACAAGCGGCGGGTGGCCCGGCTCCTGGAGGAACTCGCGCCGGACCGTCTCGAGGTGTCCGACCGTACGACCCTCAGGTGGACCGGCAAGTGGGCGCGGCGCGCCCGGGTCCCGGCCGTGATGGTCTCCCACGAGACCGCCGACGGAGTGCTGCGCACCTGGGGCCTGCCCGAGGGTGCCGCCCGGCGTGCCGCCGACGCCCTCAACGTCCGTACGGCCCACACCTACGCGCGCGTGGTGTGCACCACCGAGTTCGCCGAGCGGGAGTTCGTGCGGATCGGGGCACGCAACGTCGTCCGGGCCCCGCTGGGCGTCGACCTGGTGCAGCGGCACCCGGCGCTGCGCGATCCGGAGCTGCGGGCGCGGCACGCGCGCGGGGACGAGACGCTGCTGGTGATGTGCTCACGGCTGTCCGTGGAGAAGCGGCCCGGCACGGCGCTGGACGCCCTGGAGACGCTACGGCGGCGCGGGCGACGGGCGGTGCTGGTGGTGGCGGGCGACGGTCCGTTGCGCGCACGGCTCGAACAGCGGGCACGCGAGAGCGCCCTGCCGGTCACCTTCCTCGGGCATGTCACGGACCGCGGGCTGCTCGGCGCGCTCCAGGCGTCCGCCGATGTCGCCCTGGCGCCGGGGCCCGCCGAGACCTTCGGGCTCGCCGCGCTGGAGGCCATGGCGTGCGGCACGCCCGTGGTGGCCAGCGCGTCGTCCGCGCTGTCCGAGGTGATCGGCTCCGCCGGGTCCGTCGCGGCGGACCACGGGGAGGCCTTCGCGGACGCCGTGGACCTGCTGCTGGAAGGCCTGGAGGCGGACCGGCGCGAGGCCGCACGCGCGCGTGCGGAGTGCTTCGGCTGGAACGCCGCGGTCGACGCCTTCCTCGCCGCACACGACGCGGCCGTCCCCGTGCGCCCGTACGTGCCCGGAGGCGTGGCATGAGACCCCCGCGGCTCGCGGGAGCCCCGCGTTTCGTGGCCCTCGGCGACTCGCTGACCGAGGGCGTCGGCGATCCCGTCGGCGAGGGGTGGCGCGGCTGGGCCGCGCTGCTCGCCGACGGGCTCGCCGAGGGGCCGGCCCGGTTCGCCAACCTCGCGGTGAGCGGGGCGCAGACCAGGGACGTGCTGGAGCGGCAGTTGCCCGCCGCGCTCGAGCTGCGGCCCGAGCTCGTGTCCGTCGTCGTCGGCGTCAACGACACCCTGCGCTGCACCTTCGACATCCAGGCCGTGGCGGCCCGGCTCGACCGCGTGTACCAGGCCTGCGCCGAGCAGGGCGCGGTCCTGCTCACCGCGTGTCTGCCCGACCCGGGCACGATGCTGGGTCTGCCGGGGGCGCTGGCCCACCCGCTGGCGCGGCGGCAACGGGCCGTGAACGCGGTCGTCCATGCCCTGTCCGACCGGTACGAAGCCCTGCATCTGCACGCGTGCGAGGGCGACTGGACCACGGACCGCGCCATGTGGAGCGCGGACCGGCTGCACCCCGGCGAGCGGGGACACCGGCAGCTGGCCCTGCGCTTCCACGCGCTGCTCGCGGAGCACGGCCTCGCGACGGGGCCCGCGCCCTCGCCCGAGCCCGACTTCCCCGTTCCGACGAAGTCGGCGAGCCTGTGGTGGCTGGCCACGGCCGGCACCGGATGGGTGGCGCGCCGGTGCACCGACCTGCTCCCCCAGCTCCTGACCCTGGCCGCCGACGAACTGCGGCACCGTGCCCGCGGTACCAGCGCCCGGCTCGACCTGCGGGCCTCCGCGGCGGTGTCGGCCGCGCTGGCCGCGCTGTCGGTGGCGGAGCAGCCGGACGCGGCGTGACAGATCAGTAGCCGGAGGCGACCTGCCAGATCAGTAGCCGGAGGCGACCTGCCAGATCAGCAGCCGGACGCGGCCTGCCAGATCAGCAGCCGGACGCGGCGCTTGACAGATCAGCAGTCGGGCGAGGCCCCACGGTTCAGCGGTGGCCGGTGCGGTCCGGACGGATTACCGGCGCCGTACGGCCACAAAGCGCACCGGCGTACCCGGGACCGCCTGGGCGGCGGCCGGAAGGTCGGTGGCTCGGACCACCGCGATCACCGGGTAGCCCCCGGTGGTCGGATGGTCGGCCAGGAACACCACCGGCCTGCCGTCGGGCGGGACCTGGACCGCGCCCAGCACCATGCCCTCGCTGGGGAGTTCACCGTGCCGGGCCCGCTCCAGGGCGGGGCCCTCCGTGCGCAGCCCGATGCGGTTGCCGGCGGCGGACACCCGGTAGGCGCGTGAGACGAAGGCGCGAACGGCATCCGGCGTGAACCAGTCGTCGCGCGGGCCCAGGGTCACCCGCAGGACCAGTTCGGCCGGCGGCGCCGGCTGCGGGGCGACATCCACGCGCGCGTGCACACCGGTCGGCCGGCCCAGCGGCAGCACCGTGCCGTCGGTGAGCGGGGCCGGACCGAGCCCCGACAGCAGGTCCGTCGAACGGCTGCCGAGCACGGGCTCGACGGCGACGCCCCCGGAGAGACCCACGTACGCGCGTACGCCCGACACGGCCGGACCGACGTCCAGCAGCGCCCCGGCGGGCACGCGCACCGGCGCACCCCAGGGGACGGGCCGGCCGTCCACCGTGACCCGGCAGTGCGCGCCCGCCACCGCGATCGTGACCGTCGAACGGGGGCGTACGGCACAGCCGTTGAGCGTCGTCTCCAGCACGGCCGCCCCGGGCCGATTGCCGACCAGCCGGTTGGCGAGGTCCGCGGCCGGCCCGTCCAGGGCTCCGGAGCGGGGGACGCCGAGATGGGCGTGGCCGGGGCGGCCGAGGTCCTGCACGGTGGTCAGGGCCCCGGCCCGTACGACGGCGAGGGCACGATCCGTCATGGCGCCGCCTCGGGGACGAACCGCACGCGCGTGCCCGGCGACAGCAGCGCGGCCGGCACCCGCGCGTGGTCCCACAGGACGGTGTCCGTCGTGCCGATCAGCTGCCAGCCGCCCGGCGACGAGCGGGGATACACGCCGGTGTACGGGCCCGCCAAGGCCACCGACCCGGCGGGGACGGCCGTGCGCGGGGTGGCCCGGCGTGGGACGTCGTCGCGCGACGGCAGCCCGGTGAGATAGCCGAAGCCGGGCGCGAAGCCGCAGAAGGCGACCCGGAACTCCGTCTCCGCGTGGATACGGGCGACCTCCCGCTCCGGCACGCCCCAGTGCGCGGCGACATCGGCCAGGTCCGGGCCGTCGTACCGCAGGGGGATCTCGACCACCTCACGCGCGCGTGGGGGAGAGGGCGGAAGTTCGGCGGCGGTCAGTTCGGCGGCCAGCCGGGCGGGGGAGTCGAGGCCGTCCAGGAGGACCGTGCGGGCCGCGGGGACGATCTCGCGGGCCGACAGCGAGCCCTCCGCGCGGCGTCGCAGCAGCTCCGCGTGCAGGGCCTGGGCCTCTTCGCCCGAGGCGACCTCGACGAGCAGCGCGTCCTCACCGACGGGCCGGACCTTCATGCGAAGGCCTCCACCCGGATCCCCGACGTCTCCAGCCGTTCCCGCACCCGGCGCGCCAGCTCCACCGCGCCGGGCGTGTCACCGTGCAGGCACAGGGAACGCGCGCGTACCTCGATGCGTGTCCCCGACCGGGAGGAGACCTCGCCGGAGCGGGCCAGGTCCAGGGACCGCTCCACGACGGCCTCCGGGTCGGTGACCACGGCGCCGTCCCGCGTACGCGGCACCAGCGTGCCCGCGTCGGTGTACGCGCGGTCCGCGAACGCCTCTGTGACGACCGGCAGTCCGGCCTTGCCCGCCAGGTCGAGCAGACGCGAGCCGGGCAGGCCCAGCACGGGCAGCGCGGCATCCGCGAGGAGTATCCCTTCGACGACCGCGGCGGCCTGCTCCTCGTCGTGCACGACCCGGTTGTAGAGCGCCCCGTGCGGTTTGACGTAGGCCACACGGGAGCCCGCGGCGCGGGCGAAGACCTCCAGGGCGCCGATCTGGTAGGCCACTTCGGCCGCCAGCTCGGCGGGCGGCACGTCCATCGCGCGCCGCCCGAACCCGGCCAGGTCCCGGTAGGACACCTGGGCGCCGATCCGTACCCCGCGCTCGGCCGCCAGCTCGCACACCCGGCGCATGGTGGCCGCGTCCCCGGCGTGGAAGCCGCACGCCACATTGGCGCTGGTGACCACGGACAGCAGCCGTTCGTCGTCGGTGAGTTGCCAGCGGCCGAAGCCCTCGCCGAGGTCGGCGTTCAGGTCGATCGAGGTCACGTGTCGCATCTCCTGTCAGGCCACGCGGTACTGCTCGTCGCGGGCGTCGGTGAGGAACATCTGCCCCGGGGTGTGCGTGAGGGCGAACGGCGGACGCGAGGCCATCACGGCCGCCTGCGGGGTCACCCCGCACGCCCAGAACACGGGGATGTCGTCCGCTTCGGTGTCCACCGGGTCGCCGAAGTCAGGACGGCCGAGGTCGTCGACGCCGAGCGCTGAGGGGTCGCCGCAGTGCACGGGGCTGCCGTGCACCGCCGGCAGCAGACTGCTCTCGCGGATCGCCGCCGCCAGATGCCGGGGCGGCACCGGCCTCATGGACACCACCAGCGGTCCGTGCAGCCGCCCCGCCGGACGGCACTGCCGACCGGTCACGTACATGGGGACGTTGCGGCCCTGCTCGACATGGCGGATCGGGACGCCCGCCTCGCTCAGCGCCCACTCGAAGGTGAAGCTGCATCCGATCAGGAACGACACCAGGTCGTCCCGCCAGTACGCGCGCACGTCCGTCGGCTCGTCCACGAGCTCGCCGTCCCGCCACACCCGGTAGCGCGGCAGGTCGGTGCGCAGATCCGCGCCGTCGGCGAGCACGGTGGTGAAGGATCCGGCGTCCGTGACGTCGAGGACCGGGCAGGGCTTGGGGTTGCGCTGGCAGAACAGCAGCATGTCGTAGGCCCAGTCGGCGGGTACCGAGATGAGGTTGACCTGGGTGTGGCCCGCCGCTACCCCGGCCGTGGGGCCCGTCAGGCCCTCCCGGAAGCGGGTGCGGGCCGTTTCCGGGCTCCACGCGTGCGCGTGCTCGTCCACGAGGACGACGGGACGGTCTTCTGTCCCGGCGCGGGCGTCGGTGCCGGTGAGGGCGGCGGCGCGGGTGCGGGTGTCGGTGTCGGTGCCGTTCACGTGAGCTCCTTCCCGCGCGTCTCCGGCAGCCCGAGCAGCGCCAGCGCCGCGAGGCCGTAGCCGATCGCCCCGAAGACCAGCGCGCCGCCGACACCCCAGCTGTCGGCCAGGAAACCGACCATCGTCGGGAACACGGCACCCACCGCGCGCCCGGTGTTGTACGTGAAGCCCTGCCCCGTGCCGCGTACCGCCGTCGGGTACAGCTCGCTCAGGTAGGAGCCGAATCCGCTGAAGATCGCCGACATGCAGAACCCGAGCGGGAAACCGAGCACCAGGAGCAGGGTGTTGGCGCCGCTCGGGATGTTCGCGTACGCCAGTATGCAGATCGCCGACAGCAGGGCGAAGAGCCAGATGTTGCGCTTGCGGCCCAGCTTGTCGGTGAGATAGCCGCCGGTGAGGTAGCCGATGAAGGCGCCCGATATCAGGAACGTCAGATAGCCGCCGGTGCCGACGACGGACAGCTCGCGCTCGGACTTCAGATACGTCGGCACCCAGGTGGCCAGCGTGTAGTAGCCGCCCTGGACACCGGTCGAGAGCAGCACGGAGAAGAGCGTGACACGCAGCAGGCCCGGCTTGAAGATCGCCTTGAAGGAGCCCTTCTCCGCGCTCTGCTCACGGGCGGCGGCGGCCTCGGGCGCGTCCTGCACACTGCGCCGCAGCCAGATGACGAGCAGCGCGGGCAGCGCCCCGGTCCAGAACATGATGCGCCAGGCCAGATCGTCGCCGGCCACGGAGAAGACCAGCGTGTAGGCGATCACGGCGAGGCCCCAGCCCACGGCCCAGGAGCTCTGGATCGCGCCGAGGGTGCGTCCCCGGTGCTTGGCGCTCGCGTACTCGGCGACGAGGATCGCCCCGACCGCCCACTCGCCGCCGAAACCGAGGCCCTGGAGGGCACGGAAGACCAGCAGCGTCTCGTAGTTGGGCGCGAAGCCGCAGGCGACGGTGAAGACGGCGTACGTGATCACCGTGATCATCAGCGCCTTCACCCGGCCGATGCGGTCCGCGAGGACGCCGGCGAGGGCGCCGCCGATCGCGGAGACCACCAGCGTGACCGTGGTGAAGAGACCGGTCTGGCCGCTGTTCAGCCCGAAGTAGGCGGACAGCGCGACCATGCTCAGCGGCAGCGTGAAGTAGTCGTACGAGTCGAGGGCGTAGCCGCCGAAGGCGCCGCCGAACGCGCGGCGGCCGCGGGGCCCGAGGGCGCGCAGCCAGCCGAACGCCCCGTCGTCGGAGGTGCGTTCGGCCGCGTCGGGGCGTGTCTCGTCGGTCAGGGCCTGCGGTGGAGGGGTCGTGCTCATGGGCACCTCGCAGAGGGAGGACGGGGGGTGCTTCGGGGTGAGCCGTGCCGTGCGGAAGCGGTCGGCGCCGCGGTGGGGGAGGCGACGCCGTGCCCAGCACCGTAGGGGATTGTTCAACGATCCCTCAATACCCATGTTGGTTCTTCTTGTGATCTGCGATTGAATTCCGGCATGGCAGAGCAGCTGAAGGACCTCGCCGACGACCGGGCTCTCCTGGGGCGCACCAGTACCGCCGAACGGGTCTCGGACATCCTCAGGAGCCGGATCGCCGAGGGCTACTTCCCGCCCGGGACGCGCCTGTCGGAGGACAGCATCGGCGGCGCGCTCGGCGTCTCCCGCAACACGTTGCGCGAGGCGTTCCGCCTGCTCACCCACGAACGCCTGCTCGTCCACGAGCTGAACCGGGGCGTCTTCGTCCGGGTCCTGACCGTGGAGGACGTCGAGGACATCTACCGCACGCGCCGACTCGTAGAGTGCGCCGTCGTTCGCGGCCTCGGCGAACCGCCTTACGGCCTCGACGGGCTCGCCGGTGCCGTCGCCGAGGGGCGGCGGGCGGCCCGGGAAGGTGACTGGAAGGCGGTGGGTACGGCCAACATCCACTTCCACCGGGAGCTGGTCGCCCTCGCCGCGAGCGAGCGCACCGACGAGTTGATGCGCAGCGTCTTCGCCGAACTGCGTCTCGCGTTCCACGTGGTGGACGAGCCGCAGCGGCTGCATGAGCCGTACATCACGCGAAATGTCGCGATTCTTGAGGCTCTTCAGGGCGGGGAGCGCGGCAAGGCCGAGCGTCTGCTCGCCGGCTACCTGGACGACTCGCTGGAGCGGGTCGTCGAGGTGTACCGGCGGCGGGTCGGCGAGGACGGCTGAGAGGGCCGCCGAAGGCCCGTCGAGGGGGGCGTACCCGCGTCGTTTGGGTGGTTGTCAGACCCAGGACCTAGTCTGTGCACCGTGACTTCGCCTGCATCGACGGACAGCGTTCCGCCCCAGCTCAGCGCGGGGCCGCGCCCCGCGCCGGGGCCGGCCGCCGACGAGGGCCTGGCGCGGCGCCTGCGCGCGCTCGCCTGCACCGCGCCGCTGCACGACCTGGACGCGCGCAAGGCCAACCTCGCGGGTGAGTACTCGGTGTACGGCATGGCGGAGGTCGCCCTCTCGGCCATCGACCTGGTCACGCTGAACATGGACTTCGACACGGGCGCGGACCACGACCAGATCGTCGCCCGCCTCATCCCGCGCATCGCCGCGCAGGCGTCGCAGCGGCCCGCCGCCGAGCACGAGCGGGTGGCCCGCTGGGTCCTGGAGAACCTGATCAACGTCGGCAGCGTCGACCGCGGCTTCCGCGCGGTGTACGGCACGTTCGGGGCGGACGGCACATATGTGCGCCGTGACTACGACTTCAAGCTGATCGAGGAGGTCCCGGGCCCCGGCGGCACGGTGTATCTCCGTACGACGGACGAGGCGGTCAACGTCCTCGTCGGCGCCCTCGACACCGATGTCACCAGCGCGCAGATCGCCGCCGAGGTCAAGCTGGAGGTGCTGATCAGCCGCGGCCGGCTCGCCGACGCCCAGCTGGCGGCCGAACAGGCCCGCTACCGCACCGTGCAGTACTCGGAGACCCTGCGCAGGGCCCTCGACGCGACCCGGCGCAACGTGCGCGCGGTGGACTGGCTGACCACCGTGCCCGACATGATCGCCGAGGCCCTGGAGCACGTCGCCGACCGCTATCGCCATGAGAACGCGATCCTGACCAACATCCGCAAGGCCCGTGACGAGTCCGAGGACCCCGAGCACAAGCGCCGGGCCGCCGAGCTCGTCGACATCGTCAAGGACTGCATTCGGCGGCACACGCAGTTGCAGTCCCGGCTGCTCGAGGCCGGACCGCTGTTCCGCGCCGAGCAGGACCGGCAGGCCTTCGCCACCCCGATGACCACCTCCGGGATCGACCTCTACGGCCATCTCGTCGCCCCCGTCCTGCCCCTGTCGCTAGAGAAGGCCGTCCGCGTCACGGACGCCTTCTTCGCCCGCGGAACCGGGTTGCGCACGCCCGTGTCCGTCCGGGTCGGGGACCTCGTCGACATACTGCTGACGCCGCCGGTGGAGCGTGAGCATCTGGGCGCGGAGATGCCCGAGCCGGACGTCATCGCCACACCTGACGACAGCCGGTTCAGCGAGGAGCAGATGGCGGCCGCGCAGGAGCTGCTCGACCTGCCGGCCGACGCGCCGCGCCGGCTGTCCGGGCTGCTCGCCGAGGCCCGCCGGCAGGATCCCGAACTGCCGTACCTGGTGGCTCTGCTGGCCGTGCACGCCGCCAGTCCGCCGGTCGGCACCGCCTATCGCCAGGGGGAGCAGAAGCTGCTGTTCGCCGTGGACGACGGGACGGAGCTCGATGATCCGGAGTTCGGCGGGGCCGATCTGATCGTGGGTACGGCGTTGCTGGACGCGGCGGGGATGGCGGCGGACCGGACCGAAGCGGCATGAGTGTGTACCGACGGACCGGAGCGGCATGAGTGTGTACCGGCGGACTGGAGCGGCATGAGTGTGTACCGGCGGACTGGAGCGGTATGAGTGTGTACCGGCGGTATGAGTGAGTACCAGCTGCATGAGCGAATTCCAGCGGCATGAGTGACAACCAGAGGAACAAGGAGCCCCGACCGTGAGCGAGCACGTCGAGTGGAGTGAGCCGGAGGGACCGGCGCCGACGGCCACCGCCGCCGTCACCCCCGCCGACGCCGCCGACGCGGCGCGGCTCGTGTCCTTCGGGCTGCAGCCCAAGCTGCAGCCCGCCCGCGACCAGGAGTACGCGGACCTGCTGCGGCGGTACCGAGAGGACCCGCCGTTCGCGCGGCTCGCCGACGCCGTGGCGACCGGTCTCGGGCTGATCGTGCTGGAGGTGTCCCCGCGCGCGGGCATGGCCGTGACCGCCGCCGAGGACTCGGTGTTCGCCGTTCGCATGGGCGACTACGCGCGTCGTACCTCCGCCGACGGCGGCGACCGGTTCCTGCACGGACTCGCCCATCTCGCCGTCGCCGCCATGGCGTTCCCGCGTCCCGAGGACCTCGCCGACGACGGCTACATCGGCCGGGTCACGGTCAACGGCGTCGACGCCTTCGTGCGCCAGGCCTGCCGCCGCCTGGAGGAGCGCGCCGCCGAGCAGGGCGAGAACACCGACCCGGCCACCGACACGCCCGGCCTGGAGGCCGCCTGGCGGATCTGGGTGCGGCGCAGCGCGACCGGGGCCACCAAGGACGCGCGCCGGCCCGCCGGTTCGACCACCGGCATCGTCGCCAAGGCCGTCGCCTTCCTCACCGAATCCGGCTTCCTCCAGCGCACCGGCGACGACAACGGCGGCACGTACCGCACCACCGCCCGCTACCAGCTCCAGGTGCGCGACATGGCCGGCAGTGCCGCGATGGCCGAACTGCTGGAGCTGGGCGTCGTCCCGGTCACCGACGGCACCCCGACGCTGCTGCCCGCCGAGGAGAGCGACGACCTGGAGCTGGTGGCCGACGCCGGGCTGCCGTTCCACTCCTCCTGAACCCCACACCCTCCGACTTCACGAAGACTTACGAGAGTCCGCCATGTACGAGCTGTCCCGGGTCCGCCTCTACTCCATCGGGCCCGCCGGTGCGCGCTACGCCGACACCGTGCTTGACCTGCGCGGTGTGGGCGAGGCCGTGCCCGACCCCGCGCCCACGCAGGCGGAGTTCTTCGAGGAGGAGCCCGTCGGCCCGCCGCGCCGGCCCGCGCCCGCGGGTGTGCTCTTCCTCGAGAACGGCGGCGGCAAGTCGGTGCTGCTCAAGCTCATCTTCTCCGTGATGCTGCCGGGCCACCGCAACACGCTCGGCGGCGCCAGCTCCGGTGTGCTGCGCAAGTTCCTGCTCGCCGACGACTGCGGACACGTCGCACTGGAATGGCAGCACGTGCTGACCGGCGAGTGCGTCGTCGTCGGCAAGGTCAGCGAGTGGCGCGGGCGGCAGGTCTCCAACGACCCGCGGAAGTTCGCCGAGGCCTGGTACTCCTTCCGGCCCGGGCCCGGACTGAGCCTCGACAACCTCCCCGTGGCCGAGTCCACCGCCGTACGGGCCCCGGTCGAGGGACAGTCCGGCGCACGCGGCCGGCGTCGCACCATGAAGGGCTTCCGCGACGCCCTCACCGAGGCGGGCAAGACCTACCCGCACCTGGAGGTGCACTGGGAGGAGATCCACGACCGCTGGATCGAGCACCTGGGCGATCTCGGCCTCGACCCGGAACTCTTCCGCTACCAGCGGGAGATGAACGCCGACGAAGGCGAGGCCGCCGGTCTCTTCGCGGTCAAGAAGGACGCCGACTTCACCGATCTGCTGCTGCGTGCCGTCACCGACACCCGTGACACCGACGGACTCGCCGACCTGGTAGGCGGCTTCGGCAACAAGCTCGGCCGGCGTGCCGAGCTGATCGCCGAACGCGACTTCACCGCCGGATCGGTCGACCTGCTCGGGCGGATCGTCGAGGCCACCGAGGCGCGCACCCGCGCGCGGGACATCCACGCCGGGGCCGAGCGGCGTACGCGGAACCTGGCACGCAGGCTGTCCGCGCGCGGTGTCCAGGAGCGGACCCGGGCCGCCGACCTGGCGCAGCGGGTCACCGCCGCCGCGTACGCGGTCACACAGGCCGAAGAAGCCCGCGAGCGCAGCGCGCTGATCTCCGCCGAGCTCGCCTACCGGCACGCCTCGCTGGCCCTCGCCGCAGCCGAGAAGTCCGCCGCCGCGCAGAAGCGCGAACTGGCCGACGCCCGCACGCTGTACTCCGCGTGGCAGGCCGCCGAGGCCGTACTGCGCCACCGCGCCGCCGCCGACCGCGTGGCCCGGGTGTCCGCAGCGATCCAGGAGGCGGAGCGTGACGCCGCCCCGGCGCTCGCCGCCCGCTCCAAGGCCGCCGTCGATCTCGTACGGGCCCTGCACGCGGCCGCGGGTAAGGCCGAGAACCTCGCCAACGAGGAGGAGGAGCGCTCCGCCGCCCTCCAGGAGGTCAGCGACGCGGCCTACCGCGACTCCACCGCCGCCGCCACCGAGGCACAGCGCGCCCGCAGCGAGGTCGGGCACCTCAAGCAGCGCCTCGCCGAGGTCGAGCAGGAGACCGCCGAGGCGGTACGGGCCGGCTGGCTCGACGACAGCGCACCCGACGCCGACCCGGCCCGCGCGGCGCTCGCCGCCAGCGACGCCGAGAAGACGGCTGTGGCGGCCTGGGACGCGGCCCGCGAGGCGTCCCACCGGGCCGCGGAGCACGCGCGCGAGGCAGCCGCCACCGAGACCCGCGCGGAACTCACCGCGGCCCGCGCGGCGGACGCGGCCACGGCGGCGGAGCGGTCGTACGAGGCCGAGCGCCGCACCGCCGAGGCGCTGGCGGGGGAGGAGCGGCTGGTGGAGCTGCTGAGCCTCACCTCCGAGACCCGCCCGGGCATCCCGCAGCCCCGTCACGGCTCGGACAGCGAGCCGGCCCTCCCGACCGCGTCCGGCGAACAGGGGCTCAGCCCCGAGCAGCTCGACCGCTTCGCCGACGACCTGCGCGACCTGCTGGACGACGCCGTCGGCTCCGCCGAACGCCAGCTGTTCGACCTGCGTACGGCCGCCGCCGACGACTCCCGGATCCTCGGCGCGCTCGGTGACGGCGGGCTGCTGCCGCCCGGCCCGGACGTGCTGGCCACGGTCGAGTACCTCGGCGAGCACGGCATCCCCGCGCTGCCCGGCTGGCGCTATCTCGCCCAGGCCGTCGACCCCGCCGACCACGCGCGCGTGCTGGCTGCCCGGCCCGAACTCGTCGACGGCGTGATCATCACCGACCCCGACTCCCACGCACGCGCCCGGGACGCGCTGGGCGACGCCGCGCTGCTGCCGCGTTCCGCCGTGGCCGTGGGCACGGCGGCCGCCCTGCTCGCCCCGGCCCCCGCCCCGGACGCCGACAGCGGCGACGTGTTCCTCGTCCCCCCGAACCCGGCCATGCACGACGAGCACGCCGCCGACGAGGAGCGGCAGACCCTGCGCGCCCGGGCGACCGAGCGTGACGAGGAGATCCGCGCGCTCGCCGCCCGCCTCGGCAAGGACCGCGAACTGGCCGCTCGGCTCGCCTCCTGGCGCACCGGCTGCCCCGCCGGCCGGCTCACCGAACTGGCCCGGGCGGCACAGGACACCCGGGCGTTCGCCGAGGAGTCGGAGGCCGAACTGGCCGAGGGGCGCACGGTGCGGGCCGAGGCCGACGAGACCGCCACCGAGGCCGCCCGGGTACGGGACGAGCGCCAGGAGGCCGCCCAGAAGGCCCGCCGCTCCGCCGACGCCCTCGCCGGACTCGCCTTCCGGCTGCGCGAGCGGGCCGGCTGGCAGGTCAGGCTGCGGGAACTGGCCGACGAGGCGACCGAGGCCGAGGCCGGCGCCCAGACCTGTCTGGAGCGCGCCCGCGCCGCCGACGAGGACCGGCGTGGCGCCCAGCGCGCCGCCGACGACGCGCGCCGCACCGCCCGCGCGCTGCGCGCCGAGCGCTCCGAGATCGCGGGCGCCCCCGACGACGTACCCGAGGACGAGACCCAGACCCCGAAGGCCTCCCTGCCCGCCCTGCGCGAGGCCTACCGGGCCGCGTCCCAGGTGTACGAGAAGGTCGGCGTGGGTGCCGACCTGCGGGCCGAGCAGGCCCGCGCGGAGAGCGACGAGAGCGCGGCCCGTGCGGAGCTGGACCGGCTCAGCAACAAGGTCCGTACGCGCGCGGAGCAGCTCCTCGAATCCCCCGACGGCTCCGACGGCCCCAGCCGCCAGGCCGCCGCCGCCCGGGCCGAGGAGCTGGTGCAGCTCCTGGAGACCCGTATGTCGAACGCGAGCGAGCAGCTCGGGCGGCTGCGCGGCGAGGCAGAACGGCACGCTCCGGAGGACGGCGAAACCCACACGGAACTCCCCGAGGAATCGCGGCCGTGCGACGCCGAGCACGCGCAGACCCTGCTGCGCACCGCCACGGGCGAACTCGCCTCCCACACCGAGGCGCTGAACCAGGCACGGGAGGCGCACACCGAACTCCTCGACGCCCATCGCGCCGCCGAGGACGCGGCGGGCGGCTTCGACGAGATCGCCGCCATGCTCCGCGACCTGCTCCGCGAGCACGCCACGGACGAGGAGCACGAAGAGCCCGAGCCCTACCCAGGCACCCCGGAGGAGGCCCGGCAGTCGGCCGCCGAGGCCCGCCGCTCCCTGCGCGGCTGCGCCGCCGACCTGTCCGCCGCCGAGGCCGCCGTCCGCGAGGCCGGCGACATCCTCGTCCGGCACGCCAACTCCACGCGCTACGAGCAGGTCCGCACCCCGGCACGGCAGCAGATCCGCGAACTGCCCGCCTCCGCGCTGCCCGAGCACGCCCAGAAGTGGGCGGACGCCTTCGCGCCCCGCCTCCGCGTCCTGACGGACGAGCTGGAACAACTGGAGCGCAACCGCGACTCGATCGTGGACCGGCTGCGCGGCCTGGTCGAGTCGGCCCTGGCCACCCTGCGCTCCGCCCAGCGGCTGTCGCGTCTCCCGGAGGGCCTCGGCGAGTGGTCGGGGCAGGAGTTCCTCCGCATCCGCTTCGAGGAGCCCGACCAGGCCACGCTCACCGAGCGGCTGGGCGAGGTCATCGACGAGGCGACCCGCGCGGCCGTCAAGAAGAACTCCGACCTGCGGCGCGACGGTATGTCCCTGCTGCTGAGGGGTGTCGCCGCGGCGCTGCAGCCCAAGGGCATCGCCGTCGAGATCCTCAAGCCCGACGCGGTGCTGCGCGCCGAGCGCGTCCCCGTCGGGCAGATGGGCGACGTCTTCTCCGGCGGCCAGCTCCTCACCGCCGCCATCGCCCTGTACTGCACGATGGCCGCGCTGCGTTCGAACGACCGGGGCCGTGACAAGCACCGGCACGCCGGCACCCTGTTCCTCGACAACCCCATCGGCCGAGCCAATGCCACGTACCTGCTGGAACTCCAGCGAGCGGTGTCGGACGCCCTCGGTGTCCAGCTCCTCTACACCACGGGCCTGTTCGACACCACCGCGCTGGCCGAGTTCCCCCTCGTCATCCGCATGCGCAACGACGCCGACCTGCGGGCCGGCCTGAAGTACATCAGCGTCGAGGAACACCTCCGCCCGGGCCTGCCCCAGCAGCCCGAAGCAGGCGAGGCGGTCCACAGCGAGATCACGGCGACCAGAATGTACAAACGCCCGGCGTCCACAACGCCTTAGGGGCGCGGGGAACTGCGCGACCAGCCACAACGGTCGCGCAGCCGCCCACGGTCAGGTACCCCTCAGAAGATCCGCACACTTCTCGCCGATCATCATGGTCGTGATGCACGGGTTGACGCTGACGAGATCCGGCATCACCGACCCGTCAGCCACCCGCAACCCCTCGACACCCTTGACCCGCAACCGCGCGTCCAAGGGAGCCGAAAGGTCGTCGTCCGCACCCATCTTCACCGTGCAGGACGGGTGATAGACGGTGTTGTGCGTCTGCTGGATGTACCCGAGCAGTTCCTCGTCCGTCCGCAGGTCCGGCCCGGGCGCCAGCTCCGCTCCCGCCCAGCCGCTCAGCGCGGGCTGCTCGGCGATCCGCCGGGCCAGCCTCAGCCCGTACGTCATCACCCGCACGTCGTGCTCGTGCGTGAAGTAGCGCGGATCGACCCTCGGTTTGTCCCGGAAGTCCCGCGTCCGCAACCGCACCGTCCCGCGTGACCTCGCCCGCGTCACGTTGGGCGTGAGGCAGAAGGCGTTCTCGGAGGTGGGGTAGCCGTGCCGGGCGGTGTTCATGTCGAACGGCACGGACCCGTAGTGGAACATCAGGTCCGGCCGGTCGAGCCCCGGCTCGGTGTCGTAGAAGATGCCCGCCTCCCACCACTGGCTGGACGTGGTGGTCATCGGCTGCCGGGCCTCCCACATGATCACGCCCTCAGGGTGGTCCTGGAGGTTCTCGCCGACGCCCGGCGCGTCCACGACCACCTCGACGCCGGCCTCACGCAGGTGCCCGGCCGGTCCGATGCCCGACAGCATCAGCAGCTTCGGCGAGTCGATCGCCCCGCACGACACGATCACCTCGCGCCTGGCCCGTACCGTCCGGGTGTGGATCAGGTCCGGGTCGAGGTACTCGGCGCCCACGCAGCGCCGCCCATCGAGCACCAGCTTCTTGGCGCGTACTCCCGTGCGTACCTCCAGATTGGGCCTCTTGCCGAGAACCGGGTGCAGATAGGCGACGGAGGACGACTGGCGGATGTTGTTCTCGTCGGAGTTGATCTGGAACCAGTTGGCGCCCCGGACGACCGTCCGGCCCGTGTTGAAGGCGACCGTGGGGATGCCCGCCTGCGCGCACGCCTCCAGCAGGGCCGTGCCGCACGGGTCGTCGCTCTTCAGCGTGCGCAGCTTCACCGGGCCGGTGCGGCCGTGGTGGTCGCCGGGCGCGTCATTGTTCTCCAGGCGCCGGTACAGCGGGAACAGGTCGGCCGCGCCCCAGCCGGTACAGCCGGCGGCCGCCCAGTCGTCGAGGTCCTCGGCGGGTGCCCAGAAGGCGATGCAGGAGTTGTGGGAGGAGCAGCCGCCGAGCACCTTCGCCCGGGCGTGCCGCATGAAGCTGTTGCCGCTGGCCTGCGGTTCGACCGGATAGTCCCAGTCGTAGCCGGACTCCAGCAGCCCCATCCAGCGCTCCAGCCGCAGGACGTCGTCGTCGCCGACGTCGCTCGGGCCGGCCTCCAGCACGCACACCGTGACGGAGGGGTCCTCGGACAGCCGGGCCGCCACCACATTGCCCGCGGTGCCGCCGCCGACCACGACATAGTCGAACTCATGTGTACTCATGGGTCCTCCTTCAGTCGGCCGCCGGCGCGGTGAGGGGCGACGAGGCCGTGGTGTCCGAGCGGTGCTCGGCGAGCACGCCGGTCCGGTGCCGCTGGACGAACCAGTAGTAGGCGAAGCCGCCGCCCGCGATGACGGCGACGAACAGCACCGCGCCCCAGCGCAGGTACCAGTGGTAGGGAGCCGCGGCGTTGTAGACCGCGGCCCGCGGCCAGATGAGGTTGAGCGTCATGGCCCCGCCCCACAGCACGGCCAGGATGTTGACCGGCAGACCCCAGCGGCCCAGGGAGAAACGGCCCTCGCTCGCGGGCTGCCACTTTCCGCGCAGCCGGGCGACGAGCAGCGGCACCGTGACACCCAGGTAGGCGAGGTAGATCATGATGATGCCGATGCTGGTGACGACGGTGAAGATCTGCGGCTGGCGGATGTTGACCACCAGGATCGCCAGCGCCAGGATCCCGATGATCACGGTCGGCAGCACCGGCGTCTGGAACTTCGGGTGGCACTTGGCCAGCTTCGACGACGCGGGCAGGTTGTTGTCGCGGGCCATCGCGAACGCCAGCCGGACGGCCGCCGTGTGGACCGCCAGGGCGCACACCGTCACCGCGATCAGCACGCACCACAGCATCGCCTTGCCGGCCGTCGGGCCGAGCACGTCCAGGACGATGTACTGCAGACCGTCCGTGGAGAGCTTCTCGCCCTTGAGGCTGGACACGCTCATCAGCGCAAGCAGCAGGATCAGACCGCCGAGCACGAAGGACGCGACGATCGCCCGGATGATCGCGCGCGGCGCGTTCCGGGTCGGGTCCAGGGACTCCTCGCCGAGCGAGGCCGCGGTGTCGAAGCCGTACATGACGTACGCGGAGGCCAGCGAGGCCACCAGGAAGGCACCCAGGTACCCGTTGCCGTACCCCGCGCCGGTGCCGTGCGTCTCCATGACGACCTGCGGGCCACGCGTGATGTGGACCGCGAACAGGACGATCAGTACGACAGTGGCGATCAACTCGATGAACACGCCCGCCGTGTTGATCCTCGCCATCAACTTGACGCCGAAGGCGTTCACCAAGGTGGTGAACAGGATCAACACCGCGGCCAGGATGACCGCGTTGGTCGCCACGTCGTACGTACCGGTGCCGTCCCCCACGAACTGGAAGAACGACGAGATCTGCGGCAGCGTCAACTGGTAGGCCAACGCCACGGCCGCGATGGACACGATCGAGGCGATCAGCATCATCCAGCCGGCGAGCCAGCCCAGATGCGGATTGCCTATCTTCTTCGACCAGTTGTAGACGGAGCCCGCGACGGGATAGCGGGCGGCGAGCTCCGCGAAGCAGAGCGCGACCATGAACTGGCCGGCGAAGACCATCGGCCACGACCACCAGTAGGCGGGCCCGCCGCTGCCGTAGCCGAAGTAGAACAGCTGGAAGGTGCCGGTCAGGATCGATATGTAGCTGATCCCGGCGGCGAAGGTGTGGAAGTTGCCGAGGGTGCGCTTGAGCTCGGGTCTGTAGCCGAACTCGGTGAGTTCGGCGTCGTCCTGGCCGGGGGCGTCTGTGGACTGCGCGGTCGGTCTCATGGGCGGTTCCTCAATGGGTGTTCCTCGGGGCGGATTCGATCAGTCGAACCAACCCTGAGGGGTGGGACGGGTGTTGCGCCATATGTGCTTCGTCTCGCGATACTCCGCGAGCCCCGCGGGCCCGAGTTCGCGTCCGAAGCCGGACTGCTTGAAACCGCCCCATTCCGCCTGCGGAACGTAAGGGTGGAAGTCGTTGATCCAGACCGTTCCGAGGCGCAGCCGGTCCGCGACCCGCGCGGCCCGGGCCTCGTCGCTCGTCCACACGGCGCCCGCGAGGCCGTAGATCGTGTCGTTGGCTAGGCGTACGGCCTCCTCCTCGCTGGTGAACCGTTCGACGGTGAGGACGGGGCCGAAGGACTCCTCCTGGACCACGGACATGCCCGCGGCGCACTCGTCCAGCACGGTGGGCGGGTAGTAGAAGCCGCCGGCGAGGTCCTGCCGGTCCGGGCGCGAGCCGCCACAGCGCAGCACCGCGCCCTCCGCCATGCCCTTGGCCACATAGGCCTCGACCTTGGCGCGGTGAGCGGCCGAGATCAGCGGACCGGTCCGGGCCCGCTCGTCGAACGGCCCGCCCAGGCGGATGTCCCGTGCCCGCCGTACGACCTCGTCGACGAAGCGGTCGTGCAGGGAGTCCTCGACGAGCAGCCGCGTCCCGGCCGAGCACACCTGCCCCGAGTGCAGGAACACGGCCGTCAGCGCCATGTCGACGGCGGCCTCGAAGCCGGCGTCGGCGAAGACGATGTTGGGGTTCTTGCCGCCGAGTTCGAGGGCCACCTTCTTCACCGTCGGAGCGGCGGCGGCCATCAGCCGGCGGCCGGTTTCCAGGCCGCCGGTGAAGGAGACGAGGTCCACGTCCGGATGGTCGCCCAGCGGAGCGCCCGCCTCCGGGCCCGCGCCGAGGACCAGATTGCCGGCGCCCGGCGGAAGCCCGGCCTCCGCCAGCAGCCGCACCAGGTGGATCGCGGTGTGCGGAGTCAGCTCGCTCGGCTTGAGCACGAAGGTGTTGCCGGCCGCGAGAGCCGGGGCGACCTTCCAGGCCGTCTGCAGGAGCGGATAGTTCCAGGGCGTGATCAGCCCGCACACGCCGACCGGCTCGTGCACCACCCGGCTGTCGACGTCCGCCCTGCCCGTGTCGACGACCCGGCCGGACTCGCTCGCCACCAGCCGCCCGAAGTAGCGGAAGCAGTTCGCGACGTCGTCGATGTCGTACTCGCTCTCCACGAGCCGCTTGCCCGTGTCCAGGGACTCGGCGCGGGCGAGGGCCGCCTTGCCCCCCGCGAGGAGGTCCGCGACGCGCAGCAGCAGGTCGCCGCGTTCATGCGCCGGGATCCGCGGCCAGGGCCCCTCGTCGAAGGCCCGGCGGGCCGCGGCGATCGCCTCCACCGTGTCCTTGCCGCCGGCCTCGTCCACGATCCCGACCAGGGAACCGTCGGCCGGGCAGCGGATCTCACGGGTGCGCTCGTCGAGGGCGCCCCGCCACTCACCGTCAATGAACAGATCCGGCATGCGCGCCTCCCAGCCGTTCGACGAGCCACTCGTGGAAGATCCCGATGTGGTGCTCGTTGGGCACGAGTACACCTCCTTTTCGGTACGCCCGGGAAGCCATCGCCGGCTGCGTTCGTTCACAGGCCTCGAAATCCTGGAGGTTCACCCGATGGAACAGCTCCACGGACCTCGACACGTCCGCCCCTGACTCGACCACGTCGGGCGCGTACAGCCAGTCACACTCGACGACCGTGCGGTCCTCGGCGAGCGGGAACATGCGGTGCAGGATGACGTGGTCCGGGACCAGGTTCACGAAGACCGCCGGCTTGATCGTGATGGCGTAGTAGCGGCGGTCCTGGTCGGCGCCCACGGCCGGAAGCCTGCCGAAGCCCTCGCTGCCGTCGACGGTGAAGCCCTTGACCTCGTCGCCGAACTCGGCGCCGTGGCCCACGTAGTACTGGGCGGCGTACCCGTCGGCGAACTCCGGGAGCACCTCGGTCAGTTCCGGATGGATCGTCGCACAGTGGTAGCACTCCATGAAGTTCTCGACGATCAGCTTCCAGTTCGCCTTCACGTCATAGGTGATGCGTTTCCCGAGCGCGAGGTTCTCCGTGCCGTAGTGCTCGATCGCCGCCACGTCACCGAGCCGCTCGACGGCGGCCCGCACGACCGTCTCCTCGAAGGAGGGAGGTTCCTCGGCCAGGCACACCCAGGCGTAGCCGAGCCACTCACGCAGAGCTACATTGATCAATCCGTAGGCGACGCGATCGACGTCCGGCATCTTGATCAAGTTGGGCGCTGCGATCAACTTGCCGTCGAGGTCGTACGTCCAGGCGTGGTACGGGCACTGGAGCGTGCGGCGGTTCTCGCCCGACTCCTCCATGCACAGGCGCGCCCCGCGATGGCGGCAGACGTTGAGGAAGGCGCGCAGCTCGCCCTTGCGGGTACGGGTGATGATGACGTTCTCGCGGCCGACCTGGACGGTGCGGAAGGCGCCGGGCCGGTCCAGGTCGGAGCCGCGGACCGCGCAGAACCACATCGACTCGAAGATGTGCTCCTGCTCCTGCCGGAATACGTCCGGGTCGGTGTAGTAACGCCCGGGGAGGGTGGCGATCAGGCTCGGGGTGATCGGGGTCGTCGTCACGAGGGAAACGCCTCCTACCGGCGAATACGGGTCATCTTCGGGTCGAACAGCGGCTCGTCGGTGACCGTGGCCGGGACCTTCTCACCGAAGTACTCGATGTGCACGCCCGTGCCCGTGGCGAGCTGGGCCGGCAGCCAGGCGTACGCGACGCAGCGGCCGAGCGTGTAGCCGTACGACGCGCTGGTGACGTAGCCGGCGGGGGCACCGTCGACGTACACGGGCTCCTTGCCGAGGACGACGGCGGCGGGGTCGTCGAGGAGTAGCGGGGTGAGACGCCGGGTGGCCTGGCCCTTCCTCGTGAGCGCGGACTTGCCGACGAAGTCCTCCTTGTCCATACGGACCGCGAAACCGACGCCCGCCTCGAAGGGATCGTGCTCGTCGGTCATGTCGACGCCCCAGGCCCGGTAGCCCTTCTCCAGGCGCAGCGAGTTGAAGGCCGAGCGGCCCGCCGCGACCACGCCGAGGTCCCGGCCGGCCTCCCACAGCGTGTCCCAGAGCCGGAGCCCCAGGTCGGCGGTGGTGTACAGCTCCCAGCCGAGCTCGCCTACGTAACTCAGCCGCATGGCGGTCACCGGGACATGGCCGATGTAGGTCTCCTGCGCGCGGAAACAGCCGAAGGCCTCGTGCGAGAAGTCGTCGGGGGTGAGCGGCTGGACGAGATCACGGGCGAGCGGGCCCCAGACACCGACGCAGCACGTACCGGAGGTGATGTCCCGGATGTGGACGTCCGCGGGCGCCCGGCGCAGCAGCAGGTCCAGGTCGGCGGGGGAGTTGGCGCCGACCTGGAAGCGGTCGGGGGCGAGACGCGCCACGGTCAGGTCGGAGCGGATGCCGCCCGTCTCGTCGAGGAGCAGGGTGTAGGTGACCGCGCCAGGCTTCTTGCGGAGGTTGTTGCTGGTCATACGGTTCAGGAAGCCGAGGGCTCCGGGGCCGGTGACCTCGAGGCGGCGCAGGGGCGTCATGTCGTAGAGGGCGACCCCCTCCCGCGTCGCCCTGGCCTCGGCCGCCGCGATGGGCGACCAGTGGCGGGCCGACCAGGCATCGCGCTCGGGGAGGGGCCCGAGGGCGTCCACGAGCGGGGCGTTCGCCTCGTACCAGTGCGGCCGCTCCCAGCCGCCGCCCTCCAGGAAGTACGCGCCGAGCTGCTGCTGACGGGCGTGGAAGGGGCTGACCCGCAGAGGCCGGGGCCGCTCCATCGGCTGGAGGGGATGGATGACGTCGTAGACCTCGACGAACTGCTGCGAACCCCGGTCACGGACGTACGACGGAGAACGCTGCGCCTCCTCGAAGCGCGTGAGGTCGCACTCGTGCAGGTCGATCGACGGCCGCCCGTCCACCATCCACTCGGCGACGGCCTTGGCGACACCGGCCGAGTGCGTGACCCAGACGGCCTCGGCCAGCCAGAAGCCGCGCAGCGTCCGGGACTCGCCGAGGACGGGCATGCCGTCCGGGGTGAAGGAGAACACGCCGTTGAAGCCCGCCTCGATCTCGGTGTCGCGCAGGGCGGGCATGAGGCGGCGGCAGTCGGCCCAGCTGGGGGCCCAGTCCTCCTCCGTGAAGGGATAGGAGGACGGCATGTCCATGTGCCGGGCGCGGGCCTCGTCGTACGGCAGGACCGCGAAGGGGTCGACGGGCAGGGGCCGGTGGGCGTAGGAGCCGATGCCGATGCGGTCGGTGTGCTCACGGAAGTAGAGGTCGCGGTCCTGGAAGCGGATGATCGGCTTCGACGCCTCCGCGGTGGCACCGTCCAGCTCGGGGAGCGGTTTGGTCCTGGCGTACTGGTGGGCGAGCGGCTGCAGCGGGACGTCGACCCCGGCCATGCGGCCGATGACCGGGCCCCAGAAGCCGGCCGCCGAGACGACGTGGTCGGCCGGGAAGGTGCCCCGGTCGGTGACGACTCCGGTGACCCTGCCGTCCTGCCGCTCGATGCCGGTGACCGTGTGCCGGTCCAGGAAGCGGGCGCCGCGCTCGGTGGCCCGTGCCATCTGGGCGCGGGCGGCGAGCAGGGCGCGGGCCAGGCCGTCGTCCGGGGTGTGGAAGCCGCCGAGGACCACCGACTCGTCGATCAGCGGCCACAGTTCCTTGCAGCGCGCGGCGCCCACGATCTCGCCGCGCACGCCCCAGGAGGCGGCGTAACCGGCCCTGCGGTGCAGCTCGGCGAGGCGCTCGGGGGTGGTGGCCAGCTCCAGGCCGCCGACCTGGTTGAAGCAGGAGACGCCGTCGACGTCGAGCGAGCTGAACTTCTCGACCGTGTACCGGGCGAGGGCGGTGAGGGTCTTCGAGGGGCTCGTCCGGAAGACGAGACCGGGCGCGTGCGAGGTGGAGCCGCCCGGTGCGGGCAGGGGCCCCTGTTCGAGGACGGTGACGTCGGTCCAGCCGCGGGAGGTCAGCTCGTCGGCGAGTGAACAGCCGACGATGCCGGCGCCGATGACGACCACGCGGGGGATCTCGGGTGTGCTGGACATGCCCCTCCTTGCCGGGATGGGATGAACGCGTCGGGGGGAATGGGACGTTGGGTCTACGCGGCGCTCACAGGACCACCACCGAGCGCAGTACCTCGCCCCGGTGCATCCTCGCGAACGCCTCCTCCACCTGCTCCAGCGCGATGGTCTCGCTGACGAACGCGTTCAGGTCGAGCAGCCCGTACAGGTACTGGCCGACGAGGAACGGGAAGTCGCGGCTCGGCAGACAGTCGCCGTACCAGGACGACTTGATCGCACCGCCCCGCGAGAACACGTCGATCAGCGGCAGCTCGACCTTCATCTCGGGGGAGGGCACGCCGACCTGGACCAGCAGCCCCGCATGGTCGCGCATGTAGAAGGCCTGCGTGAACGTCTCCGGGCGGCCCACCGCGTCGATGGCGATGTCGACCCCGAATCCGTCGGTGAGTTCCCGCACCGCCTCGACCGGGTCGGTGCCCCGGGAGTTGACGGTGTGCGTGGCGCCGAACTTCTCCGCCTGGTCGAGCTTCCTGTCGTCGATGTCCACGGCGATGACCTTCATGGCGCCGTTGAGGCAGGCGCCAGCGATCGCCGCGTTGCCGACGCCGCCGCAGCCGATCACGGCGACCGAGTCGCCCCGGCCGACCTTTCCGGTGTTGACCGCGGCGCCGTAGCCGGCCATCACACCGCAGCCGATGAGCCCGGCGGCCTCCGGGCGAGCGGCCGGGTCGATCTTCACCGCCTGGCCCGCCGCGACCAGCGTCTTCTCGGCGAAGGCGCCGATGCCGAGGGCGTTCGTGAGCGGTGTGCCGTCCAGCAGGGTCATCGGCTGGGCGGCGTTGCGGGAGTCGAAGCAGTACCAGGGGCGGCCACGGCGACAGGAACGGCAACTGCCGCAGGGAGCACGCCAGGCCAGCACCACATAGTCGCCGGGCTTGAGGTCGGTGACGCCTTCGCCGACCGCCTCGATCGTGCCGGCCGCCTCATGGCCCAGCAGGAACGGGAAGTCGTCCGTGATCGCGCCCTCCCGGTAGTGCAGATCCGTGTGGCACACCCCGCACGCCTGCACGGCGACCAGGACCTCTCCGGGGCCGGGATCGGGAACCACGATCGTCTGCACCTCGACGGGTGCGCCTTTCTTGACAGCAACTGCGGCACGGACCTCGTGTGGCACGACCAAGCTCCTCTGCTGTTGCGCAATGCACGATGGGTTGCGCGATGGGGAACATAGTGGGAATCGCATCAAGGAGCCGTCAAGAGGTACGAGTCAAGCCTTGGAAAACGGAACGGGACGGGCGAAACACGCCGGACACACAACAGCGCGGGACCAGGGGTTCCACCTGGTCCCGCGCTGTGTGCCCTACGCTCCGGCCGACCGGCCCGGGCTACGTCAGAAGCCGTATCCCATACGGCGGGACAGCTCGGCAGCCGCCGCCTCCGTGCGCTTCGCCACCTCGGGCAGCCGCTCCTGGCTCAGCCGGTACACCGGCCCCGAGACGCTGAGCGACGCGATGACCTTGCCGTCGTGCGAGCGGATCGGAGACGCCGCAGCCGCGAGGCCGATCTCCAGCTCCTCGACCGTGATCGCGTAGCCCTGCTGCACGACGGTGTCCAACTCGCCGCGCAGCATGGACGCGACCGTGACCGTGCGCTCCGTGAAGCGGTGCAGCGGGCGCGCCAGCAGGCCTTCGCGCAGGGTCGGCGGCATGTGGGCGAACAGCACCTTGCCGCTGGACGTGGCGTGCAGCGGGGTGCGGCGGCCGAGCCAGTTCTGCGCGGTGACGGAGGCCGTGCCGCGGGCCTGCATGATGTTGACCGCCGCGTCGTCGTCCAGGACCGCGATGTTGACCGTCTCGCCCAGCTCGTCGGCGAGTTCCCGGCACACCGGGACGCCCTCCTGCGAGACATCCAGCCGCACTGCCGCCGCCCCCGCGAGGCGCAGTACGCCGGCGCCCAGGTAGTACTTGCCGCGATCCTTCGCCTGGGCCACCAGGCCGCGGTTCTCCAGGACGCCGAGGAGCCGGAACGCCGTGGACTTGTGCACGTCCAGCTCGTCGGCGATCTCCGTGACGCCCGCCTCGCCGTGCCGGGCGAGGATCTCCAGGACGCTCACGGCGCGATCCACCGACTGGACGGCGCTCGCCGCGCCTCTGCCACCCGGCTTGGCCGTGCTCTCCGCGGGGTTCTCCTGCGGGTTCTCGTCGCGGTCGGACTGCTTCTGCGTGCGGGTCATGGCTGAACTCTCACCACCTGTCGGCCCTGTTTGGGCCGCATCTGCGGGAAACCCTTGACGCGACGGTCGCCCCGCCCGGATTCTGTTGCGTATAGCGCTTGCTCATGCGCCATGTGAAACATCATGTTACCGAAGCGTCCGGATCTCGGAAGGGGACGAGCTCCCGCAAGGGGGACTCGGCCCTGACGGCGCGACCGGACGACGAGCACCAACACCTCTCCGTGCCCGGACCCGCCCCGGCCCGTGGCACTCCACGAATTGCCTACAGTCTGGCCGAACGGTCCGGCCACGTCCCGGACCGAAAGGGGGGCCCGTGATTCCCGTCTGCCGCCTCGAAGACCTCCCCAAGGGCGAATCCGTCCGCATCGAGACGACACCGCCCGTCGCCGTGTTCCACACCGACGACGGTGACCTCTACGCCATCGACGACACCTGCACCCACCAGGACGCCTCCCTCTCCGAGGGCTGGCTGGAGGGCTGTCTGGTCGAATGCCCGCTGCACGCCGCCTCGTTCGACCTGCGCACGGGCCACCCGACCTGCCTCCCGGCCCGCCGCGCCGTCCGCACCCACAGCGTCACCGTAGACGACGGCCTCATCCACCTCCACCTCGCAGTGGAGGAGGGGACGGCCGCGTGAACCCGAAACGAGAGTGCGGCGTGAGCGGTGCCGTCCGCCCGCCGGCCGCCGGGAGCAGGCGCGTCACCACGGGCGGAGCCGACGCCCCGGACACCGGCAGCAGGCCCGCAGGCGGCGGAGCCGGCAGGACGGCTGCCGCGATCGGGCGTGCCGCGATCGGGCGTGCCGTGATCGGGCGTGCCGCGACCGGTGGAGCGAGTGCGTGGGACGCCGCGAGGAGGCATGCCGCATGCGAACCGTGACCATCGTCGGCGCCTCCCTCTCAGGCCTCTACGCGGCCCGGGAACTGCGTGCCCAGGGCTACGACGGGCGTCTGGTGATCGTCGGCGACGAACCTCACCACCCCTACGACCGGCCTCCCCTCTCCAAGGACTTCCTCACCGGCCGGGCCGACGAGACCCGACTCGCCCTCACCGACACCGAGGAGACCACCGAACTCGGCGCCGAGTGGATCCTCGGCGTCCGTGCCCGCGCCCTCGACGCCCGCGGCCGCACCGTGCTGCTCGACGACGGCCGCACCGTGTCCACCGACGGCGTCGTCATCGCCACCGGCGCCTCGGCCCGCCGTCTCCCCGGCGACACCCTCGCCGGCGTACACACGCTGCGCACCCTCGACGACGCCCGTGCCCTGCGCGAGGAACTCACCCGTGGCCCGTGCCGCGTGGTCGTCATCGGCGGCGGCTTCATCGGCGCCGAGACCGCGTCCTCCTGTTCCTCCCTCGGTCACTCCGTCACTGTCGTGGAGGCCGCCCCGCTTCCACTCGTGCCCCAACTCGGCGCCGAGATGGCCGCCGTGTGCGCCGCACTGCACCATCGAGGCGGGGTGGACCTGGTCACCGGGACCGGAGTGACCGGACTGCGGGGTACTACCACCGTCACCGGTGTGGGCCTCACCGACGGTCGCACTCTTCCCGCCGACATCGTGATCGTCGGAATCGGCGCCACCCCCAACACCGCCTGGCTGGTCGGTTCGGCCCTGCCCCTGCACGACGGCGTCCTGTGCGACGACGGCTGTACGACGGCCCTGCCCCAGGTGGTCGCCGTCGGCGACGTCGCCCGCGTCGGCGGTACTCGCGCCGAGCACTGGACGTCGGCCACCCAGCAGCCCAGAGCCGCGGTGGCCAACCTTCTCGCCGGACGGACCGTCGAGACCGCGACCGCCGTGCCCTACTTCTGGTCCGACCAGTACGGCGCCCGCATCCAGTTCGCCGGCCGGCGCGCGGACGGCGACACCGTCCGCATCACCGAGGGCGAACTCTCCGACGGCGCGGCGGCCGAGGGCGGCTTCCTCGCCCGGTACGAGCGGGACGGCCGGACGACGGCGGTACTCGCCGTGGACCGCCCTCGCCCGTTCATGCGGGCGCGACGCGAACTCGCCCGGGGCGCGGGGGAGGAGCGGGTGCGGTCCGCCGCGCGGTGAGGAGTACCGGCAAGGGCATCCGGTCCGGCGTCCGGCCCAAGGTCCGGACGCCTCGCCGGGGGCCCCGGCCGTCACTCGTCACGAGTGCGACAACTGCCCGGCCCCGCCCCGCCGGCGTATCCGCCCCGGCGCCCGCACGGCCGCGCGTGCCTGCCGTCGGGCTCGACGCCGCTCGCGGCGCAGGGCCCGTGCCGTGCTGCTGGGCATGGACACCACGCCGTTGCGCTGGTTCCAGACCTGACGCGTCACCCATACGTCGAGGGCTCCCCAGGTGGCCGCGATCGTGCTGACCACGCTGCTGATCACCATGGGGAACGCCAGCCAGGACCCGGCCATCGTGCACAGGAAGGCCACCATCGCCTGGATCAGCGTCAAGGCTATGAGGAGCACCGCCCGCACGGCCGCCGTCCGTACCGGATCCGGCAACCGCCGTCTCCGGGCCGGCTCCTCGACCCACAGGGGCCGGTTGTACTGCTGCTCGCGTACGCCACGGCCCACCTGGTGAACCAGGGTTTCTCTTTCGTGAGGCCTTGTCGCAGCCTCGTCGGCCCGAATGTCGCGATCAGTCGCCTCGCGATTCCGATGCCCCGGCACTTGCGCCCCACCAGCCCTGGGCGTCCCGCGCCGCTCCGCCGTGCCCATCAACGTGTCACTCCCCACCGCCAGCAGACCGCTCGCTCGCATCCGAAGACCCGTGCTCCCCAGTGGCTGCCCGGCTTGCGCTGTATTACGCCGCCCAGGTGCGGGATGCGGCTCCTGTGGCCGATTCCGCCCCCATCTCCCGTAGAGAAGGACGAACAACCCACCACGAAGATTCCCAAGAACCGAAAAATTTCAGCCAACCACCTTGGCGGGTCACGCCGATCGGCCCATACGGCCGCCCTCGATATCGGGAGGACAACTCCCGCAATGCCCGGACAACTCCCCATGCCTCGTGGCTGGCGCGGAAGTTCACCTTCCGGACCGGTCTTCGAGTTCCCTGTGGGTCGGTAGTAGGCTCGCGCCGTTTGTTGACGCACATGTGTACCCCCGGTAGGCCGGGGGCCCGAGCTGGGGGAGGCCATGCGCTTTCGCGGGAAGTCCATCCGCCGGAAGATCGTGGCGCTGCTTCTCGTGCCGCTGGTGTCCCTGAGCGCGATCTGGGCCTTCGCCACGGTGCTCACAGGGCGTGAGGCGGCCGACCTGTTCAACGTGTCGTCCGTGGTGGAGAAGATCGCCTACCCCATCGAGGACACCGTCCGCGTCCTCCAGGAGGAGCGTCGCCAGACCCTCGTCTACCTCGCCGACCCCCGCGCCTCGGACGGGCTCGCAGCGCTCCGGCGCAGTCGGACCGCCACCGACAAGGCCGTCGACGGCATCCGCGACAACGCCCGGAACCCTGACGTGCGCGACGCGATGGGCGAGGAAACCGACGAACGGCTGACCGCCGTCCTCGACGCCTTCGAAGGCATCGAGTCGCTGCGCAGCAGTGTCGAGGACGGCACCGTCAACCGTTCTCAGGCCCTCGATCTCTACAACCGGCTGGTCGACCCGTGCTACGTCCTCCTGGCCAACCTGCATGTGGTCGACAACGTCGAACTGGACAAGCAGTACCGCGCGCTGGTCAATCTCGCCCGCGCCCGCGAACTCCTCTCCCGTGAGGACGCCCTCCTCGGCTCCGCCCTGATCGTCGGCCGGATCTCCCACTCCGAAGAGCGCGACATCTCCGACCTCGTGGCCCAGCGCACCCTGATGTACGACGCCAACCTCCCGCTGCTGCCCGTCGCGGAGCGCGACCGCTACCAGAGCTTCTGGAAGAACGCCTCCTCCGCTCCGCTGCGCGTGGCCGAGGAAGCGGCCGTCTCCTCGGGGGCCGGGGCTCCCCGCGGTGTCTCCGCGAAGAGCTGGGACAGCGCCGCCGGAAACGTGCTCGACGAGCTCGGCACTCTCAACGACCAGGCCAACGACCGCTACCAGGACCGCGTCGACCCGGTGGCCATGGGCGTCATCGCCAAGGCGGTCATCGCCGGTGTGCTCGGCCTGCTCGCGCTCTTGGTCTCCCTCTTCCTGTCCGTGCGCGTCGGCCGCACCCTCATCCGCGATCTGCGGCAGCTGCGACTGGAGGCCCACGAGGCGTCCGGGGTGCGACTGCCCAGCGTGATGCGCCGGCTCTCCGCGGGAGAGCAGGTCGACGTCGAGACCGAGGTCCCGCACCTCGAGTACGACAAGAACGAGATGGGCGAGGTCGGCCAGGCCCTCAACACCCTGCAGCGCGCCGCCGTCGAAGCCGCCGTCAAACAGGCCGAGCTGCGCGCCGGCGTCTCCGAGGTCTTCGTCAACCTCGCGCGCCGCAGCCAGGTTCTGCTCCACCGGCAGCTCACCCTGCTCGACGCCATGGAGCGCCGGACCGAGGACACCGAAGAACTCGCCGACCTGTTCCGCCTCGACCACCTGACCACCCGCATGCGCCGGCACGCCGAGGGCCTCGTGATTCTCTCCGGCGCCGCCCCCTCCCGTCAGTGGCGCAAGCCCGTCCAGCTCATGGACGTCGTACGCGCCGCCGTCGCCGAGGTCGAGGACTACGAACGCATCGAGGTGCGCCGCCTCCCGCGGATCGCCGTCACCGGCCCCGCCGTCGCCGACATCACCCATCTCGTGGCCGAACTCCTCGAGAACGCCACGGTCTTCTCGCCTCCGCACACCGCCGTCCAGGTCCTGGGCGAGCGGGTCGCCAACGGCTTCACCCTGGAGATCCACGACCGCGGGCTCGGAATGGCCGCCGAAGCGCTCCTGGACGCCAACCTCCGGCTCGCCGAAACGCCGGAGTTCGAGCTGTCCGACACCGACCGGCTCGGTCTGTTCGTCGTCAGCCGGCTCGCCCAGCGACAGAACGTCCGGGTCTCCCTGCAGCCCTCCCCGTACGGAGGAACGACGGCCGTCGTCTTCATCCCCGACGCGCTGCTGACGGACGACATCCCGGACACGAACGGCATCGGCTTCCGCCTCGACCGCCCCCAGCTGGCCGGCGAGAGCGAGCCGCAGGACAGCCGCCGTGCCGCCCTGTCCCAGGCGCCCGCACAGCGTCCGGGCCTGCCCGCCTCCCTCCTGGACGGCCCGGTCGAGCTGGAGGCCCCGGTGGACCTGGACGCCATCAGCGGGTTCCCCGGCTCCCTCGAGGACGAGAGCGGTGAACACGGCGCTCTGTTCCGCTCCCGCCACTCCCTCACCCGTGCCCAGGACGAGACAGCCGGCCGCCCCGATCCGCAGGAGCAGAGCGATGCCCGCAGCGGATGGGACCGGACCGACACCCGCGACGAGCTCGGCGCTCCGGCCGTCCCGCCCCGCCGCCACACCCCCAAGCTGGTCAGCTCGCACGGGCGCCCGGTCATCGACCAGCGCCCCCGCCGGGGGAAGACCGACGACGAGCCCACCACGGCCGCCGGCCGAGCGGAATCGGGTGCCGCGTCCTCGCTCCCGTCGCGCCGCCGGGGCGAGGAGTCCGCGAGCGGCCGGGCCATGGGCCGGTCCGGGCCGGAGCACGCGCTTCCGGTCAGGCGCCGCACCGAGGACTCCTCGAGTGGCAGTCGGGGAAGCGACGCGCAGACCGACGCACCCCCGCCCCTGCCGGCCCGTCGGCGGGGGTCGGAATCCGCTCGCCCCGCCATCGGCGCGGCCGGCCGCGACACCGACCACACCGAATCCCCGGCCACGCCCGGCAGGGCCGACAGCGACCGGTCGGAGCCGCCCACTCTGCCCAAGCGCACCCGCCGCGCGGAGATCGCGTCCAGCGGCCCGGACGCACCCGACCGCCGCTCCGGGCCCGCGCCGGAGAACACCGGCGGTCCCACCCGCCACGAGACCGGCTCCGGTGCCCCGCCACAGGACACCGGCTCGGCACCTGGTTCCCCGCTGCGGGGAACCGGCTCCGGCACCACGCCACTGCCCCGGCGCGTCCGGCAGGCCAACCTGGCTCCGCAGCTGAAGCGGGGGACCGAACCGCGTACGGAAGACAAGGCCGAGCCCGTCGAACGCGACGCCGAGGAAGTACGCAGCCGCATGGCCTCGCTCCAGCGCGGCTGGCAGCGCGGCCGTGACGAGAACGCCGCGGGCGATGCCGCCCACAGCGGCGCAGCACGACAAGGAACGACAGAGGGGGACGGTCGATGACCGCACCGAAGGCGACCGGCCACAGCGCGACCATCAAGGGGGAGCTGAACTGGCTCCTCGACGACCTGGTGGACCGAGTCGCGAGCATCCGCAAAGCCCTCGTGCTCTCCAGTGACGGTTTGGCGACGGGAGTGTCCAGGGATCTGACCAGGGAGGACAGCGAGCACCTGGCTGCCGTCGCCTCCGGGTTCCACAGCCTCGCCAAGGGTGTGGGACGCCACTTCGAGGCCGGCAACGTCCGCCAGACGGTCGTCGAGCTCGACGACGCCTTCCTGTTCGTGACCGCCGCCGGTGACGGCAGCTGCCTCGCCGTCCTCTCGGACGCCGACTCGGACGTCGGCCAGGTCGCCTACGAGATGACGCTCCTCGTGAAGCGGGTCGGTGTACATCTGGGTGCCGCTCCGCGCACCGATCTGCCCGCAGGCGGGTAGTGGGATGACATGAGCGCTGACGGTCAGGGAAGAAGCCACTGGTTCGACGACGAAGCCGGACCGGTCGTCCGTCCGTACGCCATGACACGCGGCCGCACCAGCAGCCAGGGCCAGCACCGCCTGGACCTGATCGCGGTCGTCGTCACGGAACCGCACGCGGACGACCCGGAAGCCGACCACATGCTCTCCCCGGAGCACGTGGACATCGTTGAGCTGTGCCGCGACGACCCGCAGTCGGTCGCCGAACTCGCAGCGGAACTCGACCTGCCGATCGGGGTGGTACGGGTCCTTGTCGGAGATCTCGTGGACTCGGAATTCGTCCATGTGAACCGGCCCGTACCCCCTGCCGAACTGCCGGACGAGAGTATTCTGCGCGACGTGATCAACGGCCTCCGGGCGCTGTGAACAGCGCGGAAGCGGGGTACTGACGTGACTGGCTGGCAGTTCTGGGTCGACCGAGGCGGCACCTTCACCGACGTCGTCGCGCGACGCCCGGACGGCCGGCTGCTCACGCACAAGCTCCTGTCGGACAACGCCGCCCGCTACGCCGACGCGGCGGTCGAGGCCGTCCGCACGCTGCTGGCCGACTCGGGCGACCCCGTCGAGACCGTGCGCATGGGGACCACGGTCGCCACCAACGCCCTCCTGGAGCGCAAGGGCGAGCGCACCCTGCTGGTCATCACCCGCGGCTTCCGCGACGCCCTGCGCATCGCCTACCAGAACCGCCCGAGCATCTTCGCCCGCCGCATCGAACTGCCCGAGCTGCTCTACGAACGAGTCGTCGAGGTCGACGAGCGCATCGCCGCCGACGGCACCGTCCTGCTCGCACCCGATCTCGACGCCCTCGCCGGGCCCCTCCGGGAGGCGTACGGCGACGGGATCCGGGCCGTGGCTGTGGTCTGTATGCACAGCCACCTCCACCCCGCCCACGAACAGGCCGTCGGGGAACTCGCCGCCCGCATCGGCTTCCCGCAGATCTCGCTCTCCAGCGAGGCCAGCCCCCTGATGAAACTCGTCCCCCGCGGGGACACCGCCGTCGTCGACGCCTACCTCTCGCCCGTACTGCGCCGCTACGTCCGCCACGTCGCCGACGAACTCCAAGGCGTACGGCTGATGTTCATGCAGTCCAACGGCGGTCTCACCGAGGCCGGGCAGTTCCGCGGCAAGGACGCCATCCTGTCCGGGCCGGCCGGTGGCATCGTCGGCATGGCCCGCATGTCGCAGCTGGCCGGCTTCGACCGCGTCATCGGCTTCGACATGGGTGGCACCTCCACCGACGTCTCCCACTTCGCGGGCGAGTACGAACGTGTCTTCACCAGCCGGATCGCCGGCGTCCGGCTCCGTGCGCCCATGCTCGACATCCACACCGTCGCGGCCGGCGGTGGCTCGGTCCTGCACTTCGACGGCTCCCGCTATCGCGTAGGGCCGGACTCGGCGGGCGCGGACCCCGGGCCCGCGTGCTACCGGGGCGGCGGCCCGCTCGCCGTCACCGACGCCAATGTCTTCCTCGGCCGCATCCAGCCCGCACACTTCCCGAAGGTGTTCGGCGCGAACGGCGACGAGCCCCTCGACGAAGCCCTCGTCCGGGACCGCTTCACCGCCCTCGCGCGCGAGATCCGCGAGCAGACCGGTGACGACCGCACCCCCGAACAGGTCGCCGAGGGGTACCTGCGGATCGCCGTCGCGAACATCGCGTCGGCCGTGAAGCGGATCTCCGTCCAGAAGGGCCACGACGTCACCCGCTACGCCCTCACCACGTTCGGCGGCGCCGGCGGCCAGCACGCCTGTATGGTCGCCGACTCCCTCGGCATCCGCACCGTCCTCGTGCCGCCCATGGCCGGTGTCCTCTCCGCACTCGGCATCGGCCTCGCCGACACCACCGCCATGCGCGAACAGTCCGTCGAGGCACCCCTGGAACCCGCCTCCATGCCCGGCGTCCGCAAGACCGCCGAAGATCTCGAAGCGGCGGCGCGCGCCGAACTCCGCGCCGAGGACGTCCCCGAGGAACACATCGAGATCACCCGCCGCGCGCAGCTCCGCTACGACGGCACCGACACCACCCTCACCGTCGAGCTGACCGAGCCCGACACGATGCGGCGCGCCTTCGAAGAACGTCATCGCGCCACGTACTCCTTCACGCTCGACCGACCGATCGTCGTCGAAGCCCTCTCCGTCGAAGCCACCGGCATCACAGAACCCCCCGATCTCTCCGCCCTCGCCCCCTACGAAGCCACCACCGGCGGCAGCCCCGCAGCGTCCCGCACCGTCCGCCTCCACACGGGCGGCGCATGGCACGACGTACCCCTCCACCGCCGCGAGGACCTTCCCCCCGGCGACACCGTCACCGGCCCCGCGATCATCACCGAAGCCGGCGCGACGACCGTCGTCGACGACGGCTGGCGGGCCGCGGCGACCGACGACGGGCATCTGGTCATGGAACGCGCCGTGATTACGCAGAGTTCCGATCTCGACACGAAAGTCGACCCGGTTCTGCTTGAGGTCTTCAACAACCTCTTCATGTCCATCGCCGAACAGATGGGCGCCCGCCTCGAGTCCACGGCCCAGTCCGTCAACATCAAAGAGCGTCTCGACTTCTCCTGCGCCCTGTTCGATCCCGACGGAAACCTGGTGGCGAACGCCCCGCACATCCCCGTCCACCTGGGCTCGATGGGCACGAGCGTCAAAGAGGTCATCCGCCGGCGCGGCTCCCGCATGCGCCCGGGCGACACCTACGCCGTCAACGACCCGTACCACGGCGGCACCCATCTGCCCGACGTCACCGTGATCACCCCGGTCTTCGGCGCCGCACCGTCGGGCATCACGGAGAGTGATCCGGAGATCCTGTTCTACGTCGCCTCACGCGGCCACCACGCCGAGATCGGAGGCATCGCCCCCGGCTCCATGCCCGCCGGCAGCCGCGCCATCGAGGAGGAAGGCGTCCTCTTCGACAACTGGCTGCTCGCCGAGGACGGCCGCTTCCGCGAGGACGAGACCCTCCGCCTCCTCACCGAAGCGCCCTACCCTTCCCGCAATCCCAAGACCAACCTCGCCGACCTGCGAGCCCAGATCGCCGCCAACCGGAAAGGCGTCGACGAGGTCGGCCGCATGATCGACGACTTCGGCCTCGACGTCGTACAGGCCTACATGCGGCACGTCCAGGACAACGCCGAAGAGGCCGTACGCCGCGTCATCGACGCCCTCGACGACGGCGACTACGCCTACGAGACCGACTCGGGCGCCGTCATCCGGGTACGCGTGCGCGTGGACCGCGAGAACCGTGCTGCCACCATCGACTTCACCGGGACGTCTGCGCAGCTGCCCACCAACTTCAACGCGCCCTTCTCGGTCGTCAACGCGGCCGTCCTGTACGTCTTCCGAACCCTCGTGGCCGACGAGATCCCCCTCAACGACGGCTGCCTGCGCCCCCTGAACATCGTCGTACCGCCCGGCTCCCTGCTCGCCCCCGAGCCGCCGGCCGCCGTCGTCGCCGGCAACGTGGAGACCTCCCAGGCCGTCACCGGTGCCCTCTACGCCGCACTCGGTGTCCAGGCCGAGGGCTCCGGGACCATGAACAACGTGACCTTCGGGAACGAACGCCACCAGTACTACGAGACCGTCGCCTCGGGCTCCGGCGCGGGCGACGGCTTCCCCGGCGCACCCGTGGTCCAGACCCACATGACCAACTCACGCCTCACCGACCCCGAGGTCCTGGAATGGCGGCTGCCCGTGCGCCTCGAGGAGTTCGCGGTACGGCCCGGCAGCGGCGGCGCCGGCCGATGGCGCGGCGGGGACGGCGCCGTGCGCCGCATCCGGCTCCTGGAGCCCATGACCGTCTCCACGCTGTCCCAGCACCGCCGTGTCCCCCCGTACGGCATGGCGGGCGGCGAGCCGGGCGCTCTCGGTACCAACCGGATCGAACACGCCGACGGCACGGTGACCGAACTCGGCGGCAGCGACTCCGCGGACGTCGCCGGCGGCGACGTACTCGTCATCGAAACCCCAGGCGGCGGAGGCTACGGCCCGCCGTCGCCCGACCCCCATCAAGCAGGAGAAGAGATCGATGATCTTCGGGCGTTCTGAGCGCGGCAAGCCTCCGGTCGAGCCCGTCACGCTCAAGATCCTGGTGGCCGGCGGCTTCGGCGTGGGCAAGACCACGCTCGTCGGCGCGGTCAGCGAGATCAGGCCGCTGCGCACCGAGGAACTGCTCACCGAGGCGGGCCGCCCGGTCGACGACACCAGCGGCGTGGAAGGCAAGCACACCACGACCGTGGCCATGGACTTCGGCCGCATCACACTCCGCGAGGACCTGGTGCTGTACCTCTTCGGCACGCCAGGCCAGGAGCGGTTCTGGTTCATGTGGGACGAACTCTCCGAAGGCGCGCTCGGTGCCGTCGTACTCGCCGACACCCGCCGCCTGGAGGACTGCTTTGCCGCCGTCGACTACTTCGAACGGCGCTCTATCCCCTTTCTCGTCGGCGTCAACTGCTTCGAGGGCGCCCCGCGCTACCCGATCGAGGACGTCCGCCAGGCCCTCGACCTCGACGACGGCGTGCCCCTCCTGATGTGCGACGCCCGCGACCGCGAGTCGGTCAAGGAGGCGCTCATCGGCGTCGTCCAGCACGCCATGGCGTACGCGGCGGGCCAACGCCATACGGTGACCACCTGACGCGGGCCGCCCGGCCCACCGGCACGTCCCACCCGGCCCACCGGCCCGGCCCGCACCCCCGCCGACGGGAGTACGGGCCGCAGTCCGGAGAACCGAGGCTCCACGCGCGCGTGGTCAGCTCTCGCCGTCCTCCTCCCAGCCGAAGCTCTTCTCCACGGCCTTGCGCCAGTTGTGGTACTCGCGGTCCCGCACCGACGCCTCCATCGACGGCGTCCACTCGACGTCCTTCTGCCAGTGGGCCTTGAGCTCGTCCAGGTCGTTCCACACCCCGGTGGCCAGGCCGGCCGCGTACGCGGCGCCCAGACAGGTCGTCTCGGAGACCTTGGGCCGCACCACCGGGACATCGAGCACATCCGCCTGGTGCTGCATGAGCAGGTTGTTCTTCGTCATGCCGCCGTCGACCTTCAGGGTCGTGATGTGCACCCCCGAATCCTGGTACATGGCGTCGACTACCTCACGCGTCTGCCAGCTCGTCGCCTCCAGCACCGCGCGCGCGAGGTGCGCCTTCGTGACGTACCGGGTCAGCCCGGTGACCACGCCACGCGCGTCGGAGCGCCAGTACGGTGCGAAGAGGCCCGAGAACGCCGGCACGATGTACGCGCCGCCGTTGTCCTCCACGCTCGCCGCCAGAGGCTCGATCTCGTCGGCGGTCCGGATGATGCCGAGCTGGTCGCGGAACCACTGGACCAGCGCGCCCGTTATGGCTATCGACCCCTCCAGACAGTAGACCGGCGCCTCACTGCCGATCTTGTAGCCCATCGTCGTCAGCAGACCGCTCTTCGACGGCACCGGGCGGTTGCCCGTGTTGAGCAGCAGGAAGCTTCCCGTGCCGTACGTGTTCTTCGCCGTGCCGACGTCATAGCAGGCCTGGCCGAACACGGCGGCCTGCTGGTCGCCCAGCGCGGAGGCCACGGGCACGCCGGCGAGCTGGCCGACAGCGGTGCCGTACGCCTCGGCGGAGGACCGGATCTCGGGCAGCATCGCTTCGGGGAGGTTCATCGCGGAGAGGATCGAGGAGTCCCACTGGAGGGTCTCCAGGTTCATCAGCATGGTGCGGCCCGCGTTGGTCACGTCGGTGACGTGCTGCCCGCCGTCCGTGCCGCCGGTGAGGTTCCAGATCAGCCAGGAGTCCATCGTGCCGAAGGCGATCTCACCGCGTTCGGCACGCCCTCGCAGGTCGGGCACGTTGTCGAGCAGCCAGGCGGCCTTGGGCCCGGAGAAGTAGGTGGCCAGCGGCAGCCCCGTCTGCTCGCGGAACCGGTCCTGCCCGTCCGAGCCGCCCAGCTGGTTGCAGAGCGCCGCCGTCCGCGTGTCCTGCCACACGATGGCGTTGTGCACCGGCTTTCCGGTGGCGCGGTCCCACAGGAGGGTCGTCTCGCGCTGGTTGGTGATCCCGAGCGCGCTCAGCTGGTCGGCGCGCAGCCCGGCCTTGGCGATCGCCCCGGCCACCACTGCCTGCACCTTGGACCAGATCTCGGTGGCGTCGTGCTCCACCCAGCCCGGCTTGGGAAAGATCTGGCGGTGTTCGCGCTGGTCCACCGCGACTATCGCGCCGTCCTGGTTGAAGACGATGCAGCGGCTCGATGTGGTGCCCTGGTCGATTGCGGCGACGTACTTTTCTGCGTTGTCCGTCATGGCTACCCCTTGGGCTGGTTCAGAAGGCTGCGTTGTAGATGACACCGCCGAGCAGTCCGCCGATCAGTGGGCCCACGACGGGGATCCACGAGTAGCCCCAGTCGGAGGTGCCCTTGTTCGGGATCGGCAGGATGGCGTGGATGATGCGCGGGCCGAGGTCACGTGCCGGGTTGATGGCGTAACCGGTGGGACCACCCAGGGACAGGCCGATGCCGACGACCAGGAGGGACACCAGCAGGATCGCGATGCCGGATCCGTAGATGCCGCCGCCCCCCTCGATCAGGCCGATGCCGATGCCCTCCACGTGCCTGTCCTGACCGACCAGAGCGAGGATGGGCAACACCAGGGCGATGGTGGCCAGGATCTCGGTGACCAGGTTGGCGACCGGGTTCCGGATCTCGGGGATCGTCGAGAAGATGCCGAGCGTCGGAACCGGTTCGTCCGCCGTGCCCTCAGTGGTTCCCGTCTGCCGCACGTTGGCCGCGAACTGGGCGTAGTACACGAGATAGCACAGGATCGCACCGATCATGGCGCCGGTGATCTGGCCCAGCAGATAGACCCAGACCTTGCTCCATACGCCGGTGTCGACGGCGAGACCGAAGGTGACGGCCGGGTTGATGACCCCTCCGGAGAGAGGAGCGGCGGTGTACGCCCCGGCCAGCACGCCGAAGCCCCAGCCGAACGCGATCACGATCCACCCGGAGGCCCGTGCTTTCGAGAACCTGAGGGTGACGGCGGCGCACACACCGGCGCCGAACAGGATCAGGATCGCCGTGCCGATCATCTCGCCGAAGAAGATGTCTCCGTTAGTCATGGCGGCTCCTAGGCCGTGGCCCGGGACGGTTCGCCCCGGTCCTCACATGCAGAGTGCGTTTCCCATGGCGACTTCAGCCGAATGCAGGGAGATCCAGCGATCTCGTGTCCCGCCCGGCATCCGTGACGAGCGTGCCGTCGCAGCCGAATCGCCCGTGGAGGAATGGGCCTTGGCGCAGGCGCGCCCACGCGCCGCAGTGCCGGAATACGCCGAGTATGTACGGCGATGTCGACTGACACCGGAAGTGTTCACCGGCACCCAAGGGGCGTCAAGGTCGCCGACCGCAATGGTTGGCGGCCATGTGACGGCGGCCGGGCTCCTGCCGGGCCGGGTGGCCGGTTGCACGGCCTGACGGCGCCCGGTCGGGTCGTTGTTCAGATCTGGTCGGGGCCACCGCGCGGCCTGGGTGAGCCGCGCGAGGCTCTGCTGGTGGTGTCCGGCCACCGCTGGGCTCCGCCGTCGGCACCAGCCCAGCCGCACCTGACTCCTCGCTTGCTAGCCACCAGCATCCACCTGACCTGGCGGTTTCTCAACCGCACGAGTCACGCACGGCCTTAGGCCTCCGCGTGGGGCCCTGGCGGGCGGATCGCCACCCGATCGGGCCCTCGTCGCACGACAGCGCCAGAGCCCCCACGAGGGGCCGTACGGCCCCCTCACAGCCCAGTACCTGCCTCGCTCCTGCCCCTCCGTGGCCCGGGCGCCGGGTACCCCTCTCAACGCCCGGGCTCCGCCACGCCACACCCGGCAGCCGCCGATGCCGGCTCCGCGCCCCGGCGGGTCTCATGTCCGGGCAGGCCCGCCCGGCCCAGCACCCAACTCGCCCCGCGCAACGATTTCGCCGCCTTCTTCAACGGTGCCAGGCAGGCCGCCGCCTGCCGGTGGTCCGCCACAGTGCCCGGCGCGCACAGCACCGTGGCGAGCGACAGCGTGACCGGCCGGCCCCCCGCCGACCAAGGGGCGTCCAGCACAGAGGTGGCCAGCGGGTCGAGACCCTCCGGATCGGCGAGCACCAGGAAGTCGTCCCCACCGATGTGCCCCACGCGCGCGCTGTCCGGCGCGGCCTGCTGCAGCGCCCGTCCGACCGCCCGGATCAGCTCGTCCCCCGCCGCGAAGCCGGCCCCGTCGTTGACCTGCTTGAAGTGATCGACGTCCAGCCAGCTGAGCGCGAACGGCCGCCCGGCAGCGATCCGTCGGTCCACCTCACCGGTGATGGCGTCCGAGCCGGGCAGACGCGTCAGCGGATTGAGCCCCGCCGCTTCCTCCACTCGTGTCTCGGCCAGCGCTCGCACCAGGTCCGCGAGCCGTACGACCCCCACACACCGTCCGTACTCGTCCACGACGGCCACGTCGTCCGACGTACGGTCCCGCCCGCCGACCGCCACCACGTCCAGGACCTCCCAGGCGGTGGCGTCGACACCCACCGTCCGCGGTGGGTCGCCGAGCTTCGCCGCGGGCCGGTCGGCGTACAGGGCATGCCCGTAGCGCCCTGACATCGACAGCAGGAAGCGGGACCGGTGCACCGACCGGACCGGCACGCCCGCGGGGTCCACGAGCAGCACCCCCGACACGTCCGGCGACCCCGTCAGCAGCGCTCGCACCTGCCCCGCGGACGCCGCGGCAGGCAGCAGCGCCGCGGGCCGCACGAACTCGCGCACCCATGGCCCTGACCGTGGCACCGCCGGCTCGGCGGGGGAGCGGGGCGGAACGTAGACGTCCGCTGCGGGCAGCCGCGCCGGCGGTGCGAACAGCTCGCCCTGCGCCAGCTGCGCCCCGGCCGTCAGCGCCGCCGCGCACTGCCCTTCGGTCTCCACGCCCTCGACCGCCAGGAGCGCCCCCAGCTCGTCGCACAGCGTCCGCATCGACCGGACCACGGCCGGCCGAGCCAGCAGCGACGCGTCCAGCTTCACGAGGCCGGGCGCGATGTCCGAGAGCAGCCGCAGGGGCACGTCCCCGTCCCCGACGCCGTCCGCGCAGATCCGGAAGCCCTGACCGCGCAGCGCGGCCACCGCCTCCAGCAACGCCTGCTGCGGTACGTGCGTGTACGGCGGACAGACGTCGATCGTGACTTCCCACGGCAGCCGCCCCGCCTCGCGCACGGCGGCGTGCAGTGAAGGGAGGCCGCCGAGGTCGGCGAGGGTACCGGCGAACACGTTGACGAACAGCGGAAGCAGGGTCTCCTTGCGCACCGCCGCGCGGACCGCCGAGACCGCCAGCCGGCAGTCGAGCTCGGGATCCCGGCGGGCCTCGGCCAGGATGTCGCCGGTCTCCGGGCGGGCGAGTATCTCCAGCCCCGCGACCGCGCCGGTCGTCAGATTGACCACCGGCTGGAAGGCGAAGCGGAGAGTATCCGTCCAGGAGTGCACGGGAAGCATGATGACTCCACCGGCGCACCCCCGAGCGCAGTTCATGAGACGTTCACGCAGGATTCCGGCGCGGTCACACAGCGTATGACCAAGCCCCGCCACGGCCGCACGACCAGCCCACCCGCGCCGGCACCGCGGCCCACATGCCCGCCCCAGCGCGCCCGCTCCCAACGCCATGATCACGCTCCTCGCGATCACCGCACAGCGATCACCGCCGACCCGTGCCCGAACAGCCCTTGATTCGCACTGATCCCCACGCGCGCCCCAGCGACCTGCCGGTCACCCGCATCACCCCTCAACTGCCAGGCCAGCTCGCACACCTGGGCGATCGCCTGAGCCGGCACCGCCTCGCCGAAGGAGGCCAGTCCACCGCTGACGTTCACCGGTATTCGCCCGCCCAGTGCGGTCGCCCCGTCCCGCAGCAGCTTCACGGCCTCGCCCTCGCCGCACAGCCCCAAGTCCTCGTACCACTGCAGCTCAAGCGCCGTGGACAGATCGTAGACCTCGGCCAGTGACAGGTCTTCCGGTCCGATTCCCGCCTCCTCGTAGGCCGCCCGGGCGATCGACCTCCGGAACGTCTCACCGGGCGGATCCACCGCCACCGCGGAGTCCGTGGCGATGTCCGGCAGGTCCAGCACGGTGTTCGGGTAACGCGGCGTCACCGTGGACACGGCCCGGATCCGCACCGGCTCCGCATGGCCGTGCCGCCGCGCGAACTCCAAGCTGGAGAGCACCACAGCGGCCCCGCCGTCGGAGGTCGCACAGATGTCGAGCAGCCGCAGCGGATCGGCGACGACAGCGGACGCGGCGACCTCCTCCGCCGTGACCGGCCTGCGGTAGCGCGCCTTGGGGTTGAGCGCGCCCATGGCCGCGTTCTTCACCTTCACCTGTGCGAAGTCGTCCGTCGTATCGCCGTGCAGAGCCATGCGCCGTCGGGCGTACAACCCGAAGTACACCGGGTTGGTCGCCCCGAGGATCCGGAACCGCAGCCAGTCGGGGTCGTCGGGCCGGTCCCCGCCCGCGGGACGGAAGAATCCCTTGGGAGCGGCGTCGGCTCCGACCACGAGCACCGCGTCGGCGAGCCCGGAGAGTATCTGGGCCCGTGCGGTGTCGACCGCCTGCGCCCCGGACGCGCACGCCGCGTACACGCTCGTGACCCGGGCTCCCTGCCAGCCCAGTGCTTTCGCGAACGTCGCTCCGGCGACATACCCCGGATAGCCGCCCCGGACGGTGTCCGCCCCGATGATCGAGCCGATGTCCCGCCAGTCCAGCCCGGCGTCGGCGAGCGCCACCCGGGCCGCCGCGACGCCGTACTCGACGAAGCTCCGCCCCCACTTGCCCCACGGGTGCATGCCCGCGCCGAGCACCGCCACCTCTTGCGTCATGCCTTCGCCCCCGTAGGCCGCCAGTGCCACGTCGTCCAGGTCGTCTCCGTGTCCTCATGGAGCACGCCGGGCACGACCTCCGCCTCCATACCCACCGTCAGATCCGCGACGGTGACCCCGGGAGCCGCCTGTCCCAGCACCACGATCCGCTCGGCCTCCAGCTCCACAGCGATCAACGCGCACGGCTCCCACGGAAGTTCCGGATCGCTCACATAGGGTGACGGCGGTCGATACCGGCTGTCGGTGTACGACCAGACGCGCCCCCGTCGCGACAGCGCGACCTCTTCCAACTCCCCGCCCGTGCAGGAGGGGTTGTGGCAGTGGTGGTCCTCACGCGGGAAGAAGACCGAGGCGCACGCCGCACAGCGCGTGCCGAGCAGCCGGAAGGCTTCACCGTCCCCGGCGAACCACCCCGCCACCACAGGTGTTCGTGAACGCGACACAGCCCCTCCCCACACCAGATCTGACGGTACGTCAGAAGTCTCCCACGGCATTCCGGAATTGGGCATCCCTTCCCCGGCGGGCCCGTCTCCTGGTAGACGCAAGGGCCATGACGCGACTCACCACCGTGGCACGCGGCCTCATCACAGTGCTCGCCACCCTGCTGGCAGCGACCGCCTCCACCGCGACCGCCCAGGCCAAGCCCGAGCCCAAGGCACCGAAGGACTTCGTGGCGCTGCGAAGCGTGGACCCGACGATCATCCAGGAGATGCGCTACGTCACCCCGCACAACTTCGTCGGCGAACGCATCGACGGCTACCTCCAGCCGACCTGCATCCTCACCCGCCCCGCCGCACAGGCCCTCCACAAGGCCCAGAGGAAGCTCCTGCGCCAGGGCTACACACTCAAGGTGTACGACTGCTATCGACCGCAGCGCGCGGTGGACCACTTCGTCCGCTGGGCCGAGGACCTCGACGACGAGGCGATGAAGGGCGAGTTCTACCCGAACGTCGACAAGACCCGGCTGTTCGCCGACGGCTACATCGCCGAGAAATCCGGCCACAGCCGCGGATCGACCCTGGACGTCACACTGGTGAGGCTGCCGGCGAAGCCGACGCGGCCGTACCACCCCGAAGAGCCCCTCGTGCCGTGCTTCGCACCCATGGGCAAGCGGTTCCCCGACAACTCGATCGACATGGGGACCGGCTTCGACTGCTTCGACACCCTCTCGCACACCCTCGACCCACGCATTCAGGGCGAACAGCGCGCCAACCGGCTGCTGCTCAAGAACGCCCTGGAAGACCTCGGTTTCGTGAACCTGGCTGAGGAGTGGTGGCACTACACCTACAAGCCCGAGCCCTACCCGGACACCTACTTCGACTTTCCCGTGTCCAGGAAGTCGCTCACCGGCACCCACTGAGCCGCCCGCCCGCGACGCCCTCTCCGTGATCGGCTACAGTCCGCCGCGTGTCCGAAACTCAGCACTCCAGTTCCAACTCCGCGCCGGACTCCCACTGTTCGAGCTGCGGCGCGCCCTACGGAGAGGGCGTCTCCGGCTGGCCCCGCCCCTGCCCGGCGTGCGGCGCCGTGGCCTACCGCAATCCACTCCCGGTCGCGGTGGCCCTCCAGCCCGTGTACGACACCAAGGGCACCGCCCTGGTCGTCATCACCCGGACCGTCGCTCCCGCGCGCGGGGGCACGGCCCTGCCCGGCGGCTACATCGACGACCGGGAGGACTGGCGGCAGGCCGTCGTACGCGAACTCAAGGAGGAGACCGGCATCGACGCGGCCGCCCGCGAGGTACGGCTCGTCGACGCGATGAGCTCGCCCGACGGGCACCTGCTGCTCTTCGGCCTCCTGCCGGAACGCCCCGTCGAGAGCCTGCCGCCCTCCGCCGCCACCGACGAGACGGAGGGCTGGCGCCTCCTGCGCAGGGCGGACGAACTGGCCTTCCCCCTGCACACCGTGGCCGTACGCGCCTGGTTCGAGGGCCGGTACATCTGAGCTCAGCCTTCCCCGGCACCGCGGACGCGCACCGGGCAGGATGGCTCGCCCCTCCCGCCCTCGCCCACGCGCTCGACGACCACCCGCGAGCCCATCCACCGAGCGGTGTAGCGCTCGATCTCCGGCTCCTCCCCTCCCTCGCCCCCGTCCGGCACGACCAGCCCGCCCCCGGTCCGTCCGCGGGCGGGCGCCCATACCTCCAGTGCGAACCCGCCGTCCTCCCCGCGTACAGGAAGAACGGCACCCGCGCGAGCGAACACGGGGATGCGCGACAGGGGGGCGTCGACGAGCACCTGCGCCGGCCCCTCGTACGCCCGCTCCGTCACCGTGTCGTACCAGCGCCCCCGCGGCAGCTGCACCGCACGCCGGTCCGCGCCAGGGTCCAGCACCGGCGCCACCAGCAGGCTGTCGCCCAGCAGGAAGGCGTTCTCGCAGTCACGCAGCGTCCGATCCTCCGGCGCGGCCCACCACAGGGGCCGTACGTACGGTGCTCCGGTACGCCGCGCCAGATGCGCCAGCGTCATGAAGTACGGCAGCAACCGACGGCGTTCCCCGAGTGCCACGCGCGCGTGCTCCAGCACCTCGGGCCCGAACTCCCAGGGCTCCCTGCGCCCCGCCCTGAGACTCGCGTGCGTACGGAACAGCGGCAGATACGCGCCCAGCTGGAACCACCGGAGATACAGCTCGGGCGAAGGATCCCCGTCGAAGCCTCCGATGTCCGGCCCCGAGTACGGCACGCCGCACAGCCCCAGCCCCATCACCAGCGCCAAGGACGCCCGCAGTCCCGGCCAGCCGGTGGCCACGTCCCCCGACCACGTCCCGCCGTAGCGCTGCATGCCGGCCCACCCGGAGCGAGAGAACAGGAAAGGCCGCTCCTTCGGCACGAGTTTCCGCAGCCCTTCGAAGCCCGCCCTTGCCATGCACAGCGCGTACACGTTGTGGGCCTCACGATGGTCACCGCCCCGTCCCTCCAGGGAGTGCCGCGCCGACCGAGGCAGCGTCGACTCCCCGAACGCGGTGAACGACGTCGGCTCGTTCATGTCGTGCCAGAAACCCGAGAACCCCTGCGCGAGCCGCTCCTCGTAGAGGCCGCCCCACCACTCACGCACACGCGCGTGCGTGAAGTCGGGAAACACCGCCTCCCCAGGCCACACGACCCCCTGCACGACCTGCCCCGACGCATCCCGCACGAACGCGTCCTCGGCCGTCCCGCCGTCGTACACGGCATTGCCGGGCAGGGCCTTGACGGCCGGGTCGACGATCGACACCAGCCGGATGCCGTCCCGCCGGAGCTCCTCGGCCAGCACGGGCAGCTTCGGGAAGCGGTCCTGGTCGACGGTGAACACCTGATGCGCGTCGAGATGGTCGATGTCCAGGTGCACGGCATCGAGCGGCAGACCGTGTTCCACGTAGCCCGCGACGATCCGCCGCACCTCCTGCTCGCTGCCGAACCCCCACCGCGCGTGCTGGTGGCCGAGCGCCCACGCAGGCGGCAGCGCCGGCGCCCCGGTGAGCGAGGCCCAGGCGAGCAGCACGCGCGCGGGGGTGCCCACCATCACCCAGCAACGCAGCGGACCGCCCTCCATCCGCAGCTCGCTCGACCCGCCGCGGTCGTGCCCGGAACCCGCGCCCTCCTCGCCCTCGCGCAGCGTCACCGCACCGTCCCACGAGCTGTCGTGGAACACCAGATGCGTACCTCCGTCGGACACCACCAGCTGCACCGGCATCGTGATGTAGAGCGGGTCGTCGCCCGGCGCGAAGGAGCGGCCGGGGTCCGTGTTCCACAGCCGGTACGTACCGTCCGGCAGCCGCGGACCCGCGGCACGTCCGCCCAGGCCGAAGAAGCGCGCGTCGGCAGCCACCTCCGACCGCTGCAACCACCGCGCCGGGCTGCCGTCGACCGGCTCCCACCACCGCGGCGGCAGATCACGCCGCAGGGTCACGCCACCGGGCGTACGCACCTCCACCGCGCCGTGCCGCGAGACGACGACGGTCACCCGCTCGGCCACCACCCGCCAGCCGCCGTCCTTGTCCGGCTCCAGCACCGCCCGGGGATCGGGCTCCGGACAGCGGCCGGCCAGCGCGTACGACGGCTCGGGCTCCGCCCCGTCCCAGCCCCAGAAGACGGCCCCGTTCACAGCGACGAGAATCCGCAGCTCCGACCGGCTGAAACGGACGACACCGCCCCCCGGCCCCGGCTCCACCTCCTGCACGGGCCCGGGCACCCGCGCACGCTCCGCCCCGCGCGACGGCAGCCCGGTGGCGTCGGCCCGCCGCCTGCGCCACGCTGCTCGTACTGTACGCACACCCTGCGCCGCCCCCACCGAACCCACCGCTTTCACCGAACGCACCAGGTCACGACCGTTCATGCTGCTCACCCTGTCATTGACCGCGCCACACGCGCGTGGCGTTCAACTGCCGTTCACCCGTGTCAGGACCACATCTTCACGAGGCGGACTATGTGGGACGCGCCCTGGTGCCGAAGTCGATCACATGGCATTGTCCGTGCCAGCCGCTCACGCGCACACCCCAGCCCGTGCGCGGAGGACGCACACGACGCGCACAGTCCGGGAGCCGACCATGTCGACCGCTAGTCCCCAGCCGCTCTGGCAGCCAGACCCCGAGCGCATCGACCGGGCACGGATCACCAGGTTCCAGGCCTGGGCAGCCGAGCAGCACGGCGCCCCCGCCGAGGGCGGCTACGCGGCTCTCCAGCGCTGGTCCGTCGACGAGCTGGACGCCTTTTGGAAAGCCGTCACCGAGTGGTTCGACGTCCGTTTCTCGACCCCGTACGCGCGCGTGCTCGGAGACCGAGCGATGCCGGGGGCCCAGTGGTTCCCAGGTGCCACCCTCAACTACGCCGAACACGCTCTGCGCGCCACCGACAGCCGCGCGGACGAACCGGCCCTCCTGTACGTCGACGAGACGCACGAACCGAGCCCTGTCACCTGGGCCGACCTACGCCGCCAGGTCGGCTCCCTGGCCGCCGAGCTGCGCGCCCTCGGCGTACGCCCGGGAGACCGCGTCAGCGGCTACCTCCCCAACGTCCCCCAGGCCGTGGTCGCCCTCCTCGCCACAGCCGCCGTGGGCGGCGTCTGGACCTCCTGCGCACCCGACTTCGGCGCCCGCAGCGTCCTCGACCGCTTCCAGCAGGTCGAACCCGTCGTGCTGTTCACGGTCGACGGCTACCGCTACGGCGGCAAGGAGCACGACCGACGGGAGACCGTCGCCGAACTGCGCCGCGAACTGCCCACCCTGCGCGCCGTCATCCACATCCCCCTCCTCGACACCGAGGCACCCGAGGGGGCCCTCGACTGGTCGGCCCTCACCTCCGCCGACACGGACCCCGTCTTCGAGCAGGTGCCCTTCGACCACCCCCTGTGGGTGCTCTACTCCTCCGGCACCACCGGCCTGCCCAAGGCCATCGTCCAGTCCCAGGGCGGCATCCTGGTCGAGCACCTCAAGCAACTCGGCCTGCACTGCGACCTCGGCCCCGAGGACCGCTTCTTCTGGTACACGTCGACCGGCTGGATGATGTGGAACTTCCTCGTCTCCGGCCTGCTCACCGGCACCACGATCGTCCTCTACGACGGCAGCCCCGGCTATCCGGACACCGGCGCCCAGTGGCGGATCGCCGAACGCACGCGGGCCACCCTCTACGGCACCTCGGCCGCCTACGTCATGGCTTGCCGCAAAGCCAGCGTGCACCCGTCACGAGACTTCGACCTCTCCACCGTCCAGTGTGTCGCCACCACGGGCTCGCCCCTGCCGCCCGACGGCTTCCGCTGGCTCCACGACGAGGTCCGCGACGACCTGTGGATCGCCTCCGTCAGCGGCGGCACGGACGTGTGCTCCTGCTTCGCCGGAGCCGTACCGACCCTTCCGGTCCACGTCGGCGAGCTCCAGGCACCCTGCCTCGGCACCGACCTCCAGGCCTGGGACCCGAGCGGCAGCCCCCTCGTCGACGAGGTCGGCGAACTCGTGGTCACCAACCCCATGCCGTCGATGCCCATCCACTTCTGGAACGACCCCGACGGCAGCCGCTACCACGACAGCTACTTCGACACCTACCCCGGCGTATGGCGGCACGGCGACTGGATCACCGTGACCTCCCACGGATCCGTCGTCATCCACGGCCGCTCCGACTCCACGCTCAACCGCCAGGGCGTACGCATGGGCTCCGCCGACATCTACGAAGCCGTGGAGCGCCTCCCGGAAATCAGGGAGTCCCTCGTCATCGGCATCGAGCAGCCCGACGGCGGCTACTGGATGCCCCTCTTCGTGCACCTGACCCCGGGATCTGCCCTCGACGAGGCCCTGCTGAACCGCATCAGACAGACCATTCGCGAACAACTCTCACCGCGCCACGTCCCTGACGAGATCATCGAGGTACCCGGCGTCCCGCACACCCTCACCGGCAAGCGCATCGAGGTCCCGGTCAAACGCCTCCTCCAAGGCACCCCACTGGAGAAGGCGGTCAACCCGGGCTCCATCGACAACCTCGACCTCCTGGCTTTCTACGAGGACCTCGCCCGCAAACGCGCCTGACCGAGGTCGCCCACGGCCGCGGCAAGCCACTCCCCGTCACCGTGGTCGTAGACGGGGACTGCGCGGCATAGCAGCGCTGACCTGCGACTTTGATGGCGCTCACCTGCGCCACCACCTCTACCAGCTCTCGTTGTCAGTGCCTTCGATTACTGTGAGTGAGCATTGATCGACTGTGCACAGGGGGAAAGAGAATGGCGCACACCGACAGCCGGACCATGCGGCGCGTCCTGCACCGCGAAATCGCCGGCACCATCGGCCTGCTGACCGACGAGCATGACTTCCGAGCCATGCGCTGCTACCGCAGCTTCACCTTCAACGACCACGCGGCCTACCTGAAGCAGGTGGAAGCCCTCCTCAGGACCCGCACCCTCCAGGGCAGCCACACCACCGTGGCCCTCTTCGATCCCGAGGAGTACGCCGAGTTCTGCACGCAGAAGAGCCTGAACCCCGACAACCCGTCCAGCCGCACACGCTTCACGGCCCAACTCGCGGTGACAGGCCCGACTCTTCCGTACGAGGGCCAGCCTCTGGCCGACCTCCTGGCGGCCCTCGTCGACGAGGGCGTACGACAGGCCACCTGGGAGTACGCGACGACACTCCTCGCGCGCCTGGGCGCCTGTACGTCCTGTGGTGAGGACCTCGGACGCACCGCCTTCGCCCGGGCCTCGAACCTCCTCGTCAAAATCCTCGAAACGGCCCCACCCGGCGACCGGCACCTCGTCTGCAGCGTCACCGGAGCACCCGAAACCCTCATCGCCGCACTCCACGCCGCCGACACCGGCGGCAGCTTGAAGCTGGACGAGACCGAAGCCCTCGAGTTCACCACAGTCCTCGCTCTCGGCCTGGCCACCGAGAGCCCTGGCGGACTCGTCATCCGCGCCAGCGCCCCAGCCATGCCCGACCGTGTCTACGGCTGGCGCCTGCGCGCCTACGGACTCGACCCCCTCACCGCGGGAGAGGTCTTCGACGCCTACTGCACCGACGTCGAGTCCGGCGACCTCATCTCCCCGGAATCAAATGTCGACTACTGCGAGCCGCCCGACCTCGGAGAGGAGCAACCCGCCCGGGGACACAACCACTGAACGCGTGAGGGGCGCCCCACCTCAGTGGAGCGCCCCTCACGGGCAGCCAAGAGCCGACCAAGCCCGGCCTACTCGCCCGACAACACCGCCTGCGCCGCGCTGCGCGCGTCCTCGGCACTGTCCGACGCACGAGCCGCCGCGGCGGCCCGCTCACACTGAGCCAGCGTGTACTTCGCCAGCGTCGCTCGGACATAGGGAATCGACGCCGCACCCATCGAAAGAGAGGTGACGCCCAGACCAGCCAGCACACAAGCCAGCAGCGGGTCGGACGCGGCCTCACCACAGACGCCACAGCTCTTGCCCTCAGCCTTCGCCGACTCGGCGGACAGCGCCACCAAGTCGAGCAGCGCGGGCTGCCACGGGTCCTGCAGACGGGAGACCGCGCCCACCTGACGGTCGGCGGCGAAGGTGTACTGCGCCAGGTCGTTCGTCCCCAGCGAAAGGAACTCGACCTCCTGCAGGATCGAGCGGGCCCGCAGCGCGGCCGAGGGGATCTCCACCATCGCGCCGAACTTCGCCCGCAACCCAGCCTCACGGCACGCGTCCGCGAAGGCCCGGGCATCCGTACGGTCCGCCACCATCGGGGCCATGACCTCGAGATAGACCGGCAGTCCTTCCGCGGCCTTCGCGAGCGCGGTCAGCTGCGTGCGCAGGACCTCCGGGTGGTCGAGCAAGGTCCGCAGTCCCCGCACGCCGAGCGCCGGGTTCGGCTCGTCGGCCGGAGTCAGGAAGTCGAGCGGCTTGTCCGCACCCGCGTCCAGCACCCGCACCACGACACGCCCCTCGGGGAACGTCTCGAGTACCTGCCGGTACGCCGCGACCTGCTTCTCCTCGGAGGGCGCCTGCTTGCTGTCGTCCAGGAACAGGAACTCGGTACGGAAGAGACCGACACCCTCGGCACCTGCGTCGACGGCGGCCTCCACGTCCGCCGGACCACCGATGTTCGCCAGCAACGGCACCTTGTGACCGTCCGCCGTGGCACCGGGCCCGGTCGAGGCAGCCAGCGCGGCCCTGCGCGCGGCGGCCGCGGCCTCCAGCTCTGCCTTCTTGTCCTCACTCGGGTCCACGAAGATCTCGCCCGTGCTGCCGTCGACGGCGATCATCGTGCCTTCGGCCAGCTCACCGGCGCCCGGCAGCGCCACCACGGCCGGCACACCGAGCGCGCGCGCCAGAATCGCGCTGTGGCTGGTCGGACCGCCCTCCTCGGTGACGAAGCCGAGCACCAGAGTCGGGTCCAGCAGCGCGGTGTCGGCAGGCGCGAGGTCACGCGCAACAAGGACATAGGGCTCGTCGCTGTCCGGGACACCCGGCATCGGCACGCCCAGCAGACGGGCGACGATTCGATTCCGCACGTCGTCGAGGTCGGCCACGCGGCCGGCGAGGTACTCACCGGCACCCGCCAGCAGCTCGCGGTACGCGGCGAACGCGTCGTACACCCCGCGCTCGGCCGTGCTGCCGACGGCGATCCGCCGTTCCACGTCGGCCATCAGCTCGGGGTCCTGGGCCATCATGGCCTGCGCCTCGAGCACCGCCTGAGCTTCGCCGCCCGCCAGATTGCCCCGCGCCATCAGGTCGGCCGCCACAGCCTCCACGGCCTTGCGGGCGCGCCCCTGTTCACGCTCCGCCTCGTCCGCCGGGATCTGCTTCGCAGGCGGCTCGAGCACCGCCGTTCCCATATGCCGAACCTCGCCGATCGCCACACCGTGGCTCACGCCGACGCCTCGCAGCGTTGTCTCCATCTCACCCGTCTCCGGTAGTGCGGCGGCTCCCGCCGCCGTGTTGGTTGTCCTACTCGCCGTCATAGGACGGCACTGACGTCACTTCCAGAGGAAGAGACTGTCGCCGGCCTTCACATCGCCGTCGATACGAAGATCGGAGAGGGCTTCGGCCGTGGCCTCCAGCGCCACGATCGGGCAGATCGCGGACTTGCCGGCGGCCTCCACGGCAGCGGGGTTCCAGCGCACGATGCCCTGACCGCGCCTGACGGTGTCGCCCTTGTTCACGAGCACCTCGAAACCCTCGCCGTTGAGCTGCACGGTGTCGATACCGAGGTGCGTGAGCACGCCGTGCCCGCTCTCGTCGACGACGACGAACGCGTGCGGGTGCAGGGAGACGATGACGCCGTCCACGGGAGAGACGGCCTCGGAAGGCTCACGTACGGGGTCGATGGCTGTGCCCGGGCCGACCATGGCCCCGGAGAAGACGGGATCCGGCACGGCTGCCAGCCCGATGGTGCGTCCTGCAAGCGGGGACGTCACGGTGGTCATGGGAAGCCTCCCAGGGGTGGAGATCGTTGGGCCGTCCCTGTCGGTACCGGACGGCACACTGTTCAGCAGGGTATGTCACCTGAAGTGCCGGTTCCGCGCGGGCACTCCGGAGTGGTCTAGACCATACCGCAAATGGATTTGCACGCGCTCTGTGGCCGCGTGTACAGTCGTACTCCTGCCTGGGGCTGAGCGACGCAACTTCGCGTCCTTCCTTGGCGGCACCCAAACTTGTCAGATCCTATCTCGGGGTCACCTTCTGCATGTCCGCAGGGCGGTGGTCAGGGGGCCGGAAAAACACTGATAGAGTTTGGAACAACGAAGGGAAGCGCCCGGAGGAAAGCCCGAGAGGGTGAGTACAAAGGAAGCGACCGTTCCTTGAGAACTCAACAGCGTGCCAAAAGTCAACGCCAG
>NZ_JBITGX010000006.1:210765-495129 GCF_044457425.1 Streptomyces sp. NPDC050546 | reverse complement strand
GCCTTGCTGTGGCAACACCTCTTCTGGTTCTTCGGCCATCCAGAGGTGTACATCATCGCGTTGCCGTTCTTCGGCATCATCTCCGAGGTCATTCCGGTCTTCTCCCGTAAGCCGATGTTCGGTTACACGGGTCTGATCGGCGCGACCATCGCGATCGCGGGTCTGTCCGTGACGGTGTGGGCCCACCACATGTACGTCACCGGCGGTGTGCTGCTGCCGTTCTTCTCCTTCATGACCTTCCTCATCGCGGTCCCGACCGGTGTGAAGTTCTTCAACTGGATCGGCACCATGTGGAAGGGCTCGTTGTCCTTCGAGACACCGATGCTCTGGGCGACCGGCTTCCTGATCACCTTCACCTTCGGTGGTCTGACCGGTGTCATCCTGGCCTCGCCGCCGATGGACTTCCACGTCTCCGACTCGTACTTCGTGGTGGCCCACTTCCACTACGTCGTCTTCGGCACCGTGGTCTTCGCGATGTTCTCCGGCTTCCACTTCTGGTGGCCGAAGTGGACCGGCAAGATGCTGGACGAGCGCCTCGGCAAGATCACCTTCTGGACCCTGTTCATCGGCTTCCACGGCACGTTCCTGGTCCAGCACTGGCTGGGCGCCGAGGGCATGCCGCGCCGTTACGCGGACTACCTGGCGGCCGACGGCTTCACCGCGCTGAACACGATCTCGACGATCAGCTCGTTCCTGCTCGGCATGTCGATCCTGCCGTTCTTCTACAACGTGTGGAAGACGGCCAAGTACGGCAAGCCCGTCGAGGTCGACGACCCGTGGGGCTACGGCCGCTCGCTCGAGTGGGCGACGTCCTGCCCGCCGCCGCGGCACAACTTCATCACCATGCCGCGGATCCGCAGTGAATCCCCGGCGTTCGACCTGCACCACCCGGAGATCGCCGCTCTCGACCAGCTCGAGAACGTGGGCCACGGTGACAAGGCCCTCGCCGGCGGCAAGGAGGCCGGCAAGTGAAGATCCAGGGCAAGATGTTCATGTGGCTGAGCGTCTTCGTGCTCGTCATGGCGGTCGTCTACGGCTACTGGTCGAAGGAGCCGGCCGGTACCACGGCCCTCTTCCTGGCCTTCGGCCTGTGCATCATGATCGGCTTCTACCTGGGCTTCACGGCCAAGCGGGTCGACGTCGGCGCACAGGACAACAAGGAGGCGGACGTCGCGGACGACGCCGGCGAGGTCGGGTTCTTCAGCCCGCACAGCTGGCAGCCGCTCTCCCTGGCCATCGGCGGCGCCCTCGCCTTCCTGTCGGTCGCCATCGGCTGGTGGCTGATGTACTTCTCGCTGCCGATCATCCTGGTCGGCATCTGGGGCTGGGTCTTCGAGTACTACCGCGGTGAGAACCGCACCCAGTAACCCGCGCCCAGCGCCACAGGGGCCCGGACACTCCGAGAGGAGCGTCCGGGCCCCTGCCCGTTGCCGCAATACATGTCACTCGTACGAGTCTCTCGGCGTGCCGCTGTTGACGGGCCTTCCTAGCGTGAGGTCATGAGCCACACAGCGATAACCCGGCCCCGCACCGTCGTCAGTTGCACGCTGCTGGTGATAGCCCTCAGCGCGGGCGTCATCACCGCCTGCGGCTCGGACGGCAACCCCCTCGCCCACCGCCCCTACGACGCGGCGGACCAGATCTCCTTCAACGGCCCCCCAGAGGGCCGCGAGAAGGCCGACCCGGACAAGCCCCTGGAAGTGGTCGCCGAGGACTCCGACGGGCGGATCACGGACGTCACGGCCTACGACGCCACCGGACGCTACCTCGCGGGCGAACTGGCCGCCGACGGCAGCCGCTGGCACAGCACCGCGCCGCTCGCCGCCAACGCCGGCTACACGGTCCGTGTGAGCACCGAGGACGAGGACGGGGCGCCCGGCCGCAAGGTCCTCACCTTCGACACGGGCAGGCCCACCACCAAGAAGCGCCTGGACGTCACCTTCGGTCCCAAAGCGGGCACCTACGGCGTCGGCCAGCCCGTCACCGCCGAGCTGAGCCGGCCCGTCAAGGACAGGGCCCAGCGGGCCGTCGTCGAACGCGCGCTCAAGGTCTCGTCCATGCCCGCTGTGGACGGCGCCTGGCACTGGGTGGACGACAAGAAGCTCCACTACCGCCCGAAGGACTACTGGCCCGCACAGGCCACCGTCCAGGTCCGCAGCAACCTGGAGGGCATCAAGATAGGCGACCGCCTCTGGGGCGGCGGCAAGGCCAAGCCGGTGACGTTCGGCACCGCCGACAAGCTCATAGCCGTCACGGACGCCTCGGCCCACCAGATGACGGTCTACAAGAACGACGAGATCGTCCGCCAGATACCGGTGACCACGGGTATGCCCGGCTACGACACCCGCAACGGCGTCAAGGTCGTCCTGGCCAAGGAGGGCACCGTCCGCATGACCAGCGCCAGCATCGGCGCCTCGGACTTCTACGACCTGATCGTCCACCACTCGGTGCGGGTCACCAACAGCGGCGAGTACGTCCACGCCGCCCCCTGGTCGGTCGGCTCCCAGGGAGCCGCCAACGTCAGCCACGGCTGCACCGGCATGAGCACCGAGAACGCCGCCTGGTTCTACGACACCGTCCGCGAGGGCGACATCGTCAAGGTCATCAACTCCGGCGGCGACACCATGGCCCCCTTCGGCAACGGCTTCGGCGACTGGAACCTCGACTGGCAGAAGTGGCGCACAGGCAGCGCCCTCCTGGGCGGCACCCCGGACGGCCCGGCAGCGGCCGACAGGGCCCGACTGCGCCCACAGAGCGTCTGAACGCCCTCAGGGGCTCGTCCCCAGGGGCGCGGGGAACCGCGCGACAAGCCACAACCCACCCGCACCCGCCACACAACCGGTCGAACCGAGCCCCTAGGCGTTCAAGGCCTTCTTCTCCCGCAGCAAAGCAGCCAGCGCCGCCGCGAACTCCACCGGCTCCACCGGCAAGGTCACCGCCGACTCCGCACGACTCCAGGTCGCCAGCCACGCGTCCTGCGGCCGCCCGATCAGCAGCAGCACGGGCGGGCAGTCGAACACCTCGTCCTTGATCTGCCGGCAGACGCCCATGCCCCCCATCGGCACGGCCTCACCGTCCAGCACACAGACGTCGATCCCACCCCGGTCCAGCTCCCGAAGCACCGCGTCCGGAGTCGCACACTCCAGGAACTCCACCACAGGAACGTCCGGAGCCGGCCTCCGTCCCGTGGCGAGCCGCACCTGCTCGCGGGTGTTGGAGTTGTTGCTGTAGACCAGCACCGTGGCGGTCGGCTGCATTGTTCCTCCGTGACGTCAGCGTCGTAAGGACAGGCCCGATGGGCGGGATGCTACTCCCTTGAACACCACGTCAACACCGGTACGACAGGCGAAGACACTCCGAACGGCACCCCCCGGAGTGAGGGCGGGATAAGCGACCGACATAATGTCGGTCGTGGCGACAGCAACGACAGCAGAAACCGGGCACGCGCACCCGTCGGTCAACCGGCCGAACCTCACCAGCGTCGGAACCATCATCTGGTTGAGTTCCGAGCTGATGTTCTTCGCGGCCCTCTTCGCGATGTACTTCACCCTGCGATCGGTGACGGGTCCCGATCACTGGAAGGAGATGGCCGACCATCTCAACTTCCCGTTCTCGGCGGCGAACACCACCATCCTGGTGCTCTCTTCCCTCACCTGCCAGCTCGGCGTCTTCGCCGCCGAGCGCGGTGATGTGAAGAAGCTCCGGATGTGGTTCATCGTCACGTTCGTGATGGGTGCGATCTTCATCGGCGGTCAGGTCCTCGAGTACACGGAGCTGGTCAAGGAGGCGGGCCTGTCCCTGTCCTCCGACCCCTACGGCTCGGTGTTCTACCTGACCACCGGCTTCCACGGCCTGCACGTGACAGGCGGTCTCATCGCCTTCCTGCTGGTCCTCGGCCGGACCTACGCGGCCAGCAGGTTCACCCATGAGCAGGCGACCGCCGCGATCGTCGTGTCCTACTACTGGCACTTCGTCGATGTCGTCTGGATCGGCCTCTTCGCCACGATCTACATGATCAAGTAGCAGGGCCCACATCCACGCGTGCTCCATGAAGCGCGCATCCCAGAAGCATCGACGCAGAAGATCCTGACACCGGGGTAATCCGTGAAAAAGCTCTCCGCACGACGACGCCACCCGATGGCGGCGCTCGTCGTCCTACTCCTCGCGCTGGCATGCACCGGGGGGCTGTATGCCGTGTTCGCACCGACGAGCCCGGCGAAGGCCGACGAAACCGCCCAGTCCCTCACCATCGAGGAGGGCAAGAAGCTCTACTCGGTCGGCTGCGCCAGTTGCCACGGCACCGGCGGTCAGGGCACCTCCGACGGGCCGAGCCTGGTGGGTGTGGGCGCCGCGGCCGTCGACTTCCAGGTGGGCACCGGCCGGATGCCGGCCGCCACCTCGCAGGGCCCGCAGGTCCCGGCGAAGAAGAACATCTACTCGCAGGCCGAGATCGACCAGCTCGCGGCGTACATCGCCTCGCTGGGCGCCGGTCCGTCCATCCCGACGGAGGAGCAGTACGGCCCCGAGGGCGCCGACATCGCCGAGGGCGGTGAGCTGTTCCGCACCAACTGCGCGCAGTGCCACAACTTCACCGGCAAGGGCGGCGCGCTGACGCACGGCAAGTACGCGCCGACCCTCGAGGGCGTCTCCGCGAAGCACCTCTACGAGGCCATGCAGACCGGCCCGCAGAACATGCCGTCCTTCCCCGACACCACGCTGTCGGAGGAGAACAAGAAGGACATCATCGCTTACCTCGACGCGGTCAACAGCGACCAGACCGAGAGCCCCGGCGGCCTCGAGCTCGGCGGCCTCGGGCCGGTCAGCGAGGGCCTGTTCGGCTGGATCTTCGGTCTCGGCGGACTGATCGCCGTCGCCGTGTGGGTCGCCGCCCGGACCGCAAAGGCCAAGAAGTCATGAGTAGCCAAGACATTCCAGAAGAGAACCTGCCCGCCGAGCACGCGGGACGTGACGAGCACGGGCACGACGCGGTGAGCGTCCCGGACGACAAGCACCCGTTCGCCGACCCGGGCCTGCCTCCCCACGAGCACCGGGTCCAGGACGTCGACGAGCGGGCCGCCAAGCGGTCCGAGCGTACGGTCGCCCTGCTGTTCACGGTGTCGATGCTGGCCACGGTCGCCTTCATCGCCGCGTTCGTGGCGATCCCGGTCGACAAGTCGGTCTTCATCTTCCCGCTGGGTCACATCAGCGCCCTGAACTTCGCGCTGGGCATGACGCTCGGCATCGCGCTGTTCTGCATCGGCGCGGGCGCCGTCCACTGGGCGCGCACCCTGATGTCCGACGTGGAGGTCGCCGACGAGCGGCACGCGATCGCGGCGACGCCCGAGGTCCGCGAGAAGGTCTTCGCGGACTTCAAGCAGGGCGCCAAGGAGTCCGCGCTCGGCCGCCGCAAGCTGATCCGCAACACCATGCTCGGCGCGCTCACGCTGGTGCCGCTCTCCGGTGTCGTGCTGCTGCGCGACCTCGGCCCGCTGCCCGGCACCAAGCTCCGCCACACGCTGTGGTCCAAGGGCAAGCTGCTCGTCAACATGAACACGGACGAGCCGCTGCGTCCCTCGGACGTCGCGGTCGGTTCGCTGACCTTCGCCAAGCCCGAGGGCCTGGAGGAGCACGACCACGACTTCCAGAACGAGATCGCCAAGGCCGCCCTGATGATCGTCCGGATCCAGCCGGAGAACATCAAGGACAAGCGCGAGCTCGAGTGGTCGCACGAGGGCATCGTCGCGTACTCGAAGATCTGCACCCACGTCGGTTGCCCGATCTCCCTGTACGAGCAGCAGACGCACCACGTGCTCTGCCCCTGCCACCAGTCCACCTTCGACCTCTCCGACGGTGCGCGAGTGATCTTCGGTCCCGCCGGTCACGCCCTGCCGCAGCTCCGCATCGGCGTGAACGACGAGGGCTATCTTGAGGCGCTCGGCGACTTCGACGAGCCCGTCGGCCCTGCTTTCTGGGAGCGCGGATGAGCACTGCACAAGAACGCCGCAAGGCACCCGCCGGTGAGCGGGTCGCCGACTGGGCCGACGGCCGCCTCGGGATCTACTCCCTGGCCAAGGCCAACATGCGCAAGATCTTCCCGGACCACTGGTCCTTCATGCTGGGCGAGATCTGCCTCTACAGCTTCATCATCATCATCCTCACGGGTGTGTACCTGACGCTGTTCTTCCACCCGTCGATGAACGAGGTGGAGTACCACGGCAGTTACGTCCCGCTCCAGGGGCAGCTGATGTCGGAGGCGTTCGCCTCCACCCTGGACATCAGCTTCGACGTCCGCGGCGGTCTGCTCATCCGGCAGATCCACCACTGGGCGGCGATCATCTTCCTCGCCGGCATGTTCGTGCACATGATGCGCGTCTTCTTCACCGGCGCGTTCCGCAAGCCGCGTGAGATCAACTGGATGTTCGGCTTCCTGCTGTTCGTCCTGGGCATGTTCACCGGTTTCACCGGCTACTCGCTCCCGGACGACCTGCTCTCCGGCACCGGTGTCCGCTTCACACAGGGCGCGATCCTGTCCGTGCCGATCGTGGGCACGTACATCTCGATGTTCCTGTTCGGCGGGGAGTTCCCGGGCACCGACTTCGTCGCCCGGTTCTACTCGATCCACATCCTGCTGCTGCCGGGCATCATGCTCGGGCTCGTGGTCGGCCACCTGATCCTGGTCTTCTACCACAAGCACACCCAGTTCGCGGGTCCCGGACGGACCAACAAGAACGTCGTCGGCATGCCGCTGCTGCCGGTCTACATGGCCAAGGCCGGAGGCTTCTTCTTCCTGGTCTTCGGTGTCATCTCGGCCCTCGCCGGCATCGCGACGATCAACCCGATCTGGGTCCTGGGCCCCTACCGACCCGACCAGGTGTCGACCGGTGCCCAGCCCGACTGGTACATGGGCTTCGCCGAGGGTCTGATCCGTGCGATGCCGGGCTGGGAGGTCAACTTCTGGGGCCACACGCTGGTCCTGGGCGTGTTCATCCCGCTGGTGCTCTTCGGTGTCTTCCTCGGGATCATCGCCCTCTACCCGTTCATCGAGTCGTGGGTCACCGGGGACAAGCGCGAGCACCACATCCTGGACCGTCCGCGCAACGCCCCGACCCGCACCGGTGTGGGTGTCGCCTGGGTCACCGGCTACATCATCATGCTGATCGGCGGTGGCAACGACATCGTCGCCACGCACTTCCATCTGTCGATCAACTCGGTCACCTGGTTCGTCCGGATCGGGTTCTTCCTCGGACCGGTCCTCGCGTTCATCGTCACCAAGCGCATCTGTCTCGGCCTGCAGCGCCGGGACAAGGAGAAGGTGCTGCACGGCCGCGAGTCGGGCATCATCAAGCGCCTGCCGCACGGTGAGTTCATCGAGGTGCACGAGCCGCTCAGCCAGGAGCAGATGTACACGCTCACCGCGCACGAGCAGTACCAGCCGGCCGAGATCGGTCCGACGACCGACGAGAACGGTGTCGAGCGCAAGGTGAAGGGCTCCGAGAAGCTGCGCGCCAAGCTCAGCGAGTCCTACTACGGCGAGGGGGCCCAGATCCCCAAGCCCACCGCCGAGGAGTACCGGGAGATCACGAGCGGCCACGGCCACCACTGATCGCTGCTTCGCCACGCCACAGAAGGGCCCCGTCCGGTGTTCGGACGGGGCCCTTCGCGGTGCCCGGGGCTGGATAGGGTGGGCACACTGCTTTTACGTGACGTACGACGACCCAGGAGCGGCTTATGAGCGCTGTGACCCCCGCTGGAGGCGACACCGCGGCGGGCCGCTCCTGGCCCGCCCTGCTGAACGGCCTGCTGGACGGCAGGCACCTGAGCGCGGACGACACCGCCTGGGCGATGGACCGGATCATGCGCGGCGAGGCGACCGAGGCGCAGATCGCGGGCTTCGTGGTGGCCCTGCGGGCCAAGGGCGAGACCGTCGAGGAGATCAACGGCCTCGTCCGGACGATGTACGAGCACGCGAACGTGATCGAGGTGCCCGGGGCGACGGTCGACATCGTCGGCACGGGCGGTGACGGCGCCAAGACGGTCAACATCTCCACGATGTCCTCGATCGTCGTCGCCGGCACCGGCGCGAAGGTCGTCAAGCACGGCAACCGGGCCGCGTCCTCCGCGTCCGGGGCCTCCGACGTGCTGGAGAAGCTCGGGGTCAACCTGGAGCTGCCGCTGAACCGGGTCGCGGAGGTCGCCGAGGAGGCCGGGATCACCTTCTGCTTCGCGGTGAAGTTCCACCCGGCCCTGCGGCACGCTGGCGCGGCACGCGGCCAGCTGGGCATCCGTACGGTGTTCAACGCGCTCGGCCCGCTGACCAACCCGGCCCGGGTGCGCTCCCAGGCCGTCGGTGTGGCGGACCCGCGCATGGCGCCGATCGTCGCGGGCGTCTTCGCCGAGCGCGGCAACTCGTCCCTGGTCTTCCGGGGCGACGACGGCCTGGACGAACTGACCACCACGGCCACGTCCCGGGTGTGGATCGTCCGGGACGGCAAGGTCACCGAGGAGCCCTTCGACCCGCGTGACGTGGGCCTCGAACTGGTCCCCGTGGAGGCCCTGCGCGGCGCGGACGCCTCCTACAACGCCGAGGTCGCCCGCCGTCTGCTGGAGGGCGAGACCGGGCCGGTCCGCGACGCGGTCCTGCTGAACTCGGCGGCCGCGCTGGTGGCTCTGGAGCCGACGTCGGCACCGCTGGCCGACCAGGTCCGTGCCGGGATGGCGAAGGCCGCGGAGTCGATCGACTCGGGGGCCGCGAAGCGGACCCTGGAGCGCTGGGTGGCGGCCAGCAACGCGTAACCGAGGTGAGCGCGGTCCCGCGATGCGGACACGAGTTGCGGGACCGCGATCACTTCACGTACTTTCCTGATCAGGTCATGAGTGACAGTCATGAGGCCCCGGCCGACTGTCCGGCAACCCTCCGTCCGTGGCGGGGTGCCCCGGGTGAAGACCGGGCCGCAGGCAGCGAGGTCTGTGGCAAGCGCGTGACGAGGAGCTTCTCGTGAACCAGCGAATGCGATAGGGCCGCAGAGCCCCGCCTCCGCACCCCCTTCTTCCTTCACCCCCGCTTGAGCCGTACGTGCTCGCGGGCGGATTCGACCTGCCTTCACGGGAGTTCCGCCATGTCTGTCTCCACCGCTGCCGCCGCCCCGTCCGTCTGTGCCTCGCTGCCCGTTCTCGGCCGGGATGTCACCGTGCCGCTCGTGACCGGCGGCGAGGTCACCTACGCCGCGCTCGACTACGCCGCCAGCGCCCCGGCGCTCCAGCGCGTCTGGGACGACGTCGCCGCCTACGCGCCGTACTACGGCAGCGTCCACCGCGGCGCCGGGTACCTGTCCCAGCTGTCGACCGACCTCTTCGAGAGCGCCCGGCGGACCGTCGCGGAGTTCCTCGGCTGCCGGGACGGTGACCAGGTGGTGTTCACGCGGTCCACCACCGACTCCCTGAACCTCCTCGCCGCCACGCTCCCGGACGGCTGCCAGGTCTTCGTCTTCGAGACCGAGCACCACGCCTCCCTGCTGCCGTGGCGGAACGCCCACGTCACCTATCTGGACGCCCCGGGCAGCCCGCGGCAGGCCGTCGAGATCCTGGAGCGCGCCCTCGCCGACCGGGAGCCTCACGGGCCGGCCCTCGTCTGTGTCACCGGCGCGTCGAACGTCACCGGCGAGCTGTGGCCCGTACGGGAACTCGCCGCCGCCGCGCACGCCCATGGCGCCCGGATCGTGCTCGACGCCGCCCAGCTGGCCCCGCACCACCCGGTGTCCGTCGCGGACCTCGACGTCGACTGGGTCGCCTTCTCCGGGCACAAGCTGTACGCGCCCTTCGGCTCCGGCGTCCTGGCCGGCCGGGCCGACTGGCTGCGTGCGGCGGACCCCTATCTCGCCGGCGGCGGTGCCTCGCGGAAGGTGGCGCGGCGTACGGACGGCGGCGTCGACGTGGAGTGGCACGAGAGTGCCGCCCGGCACGAGGCAGGCTCCCCGAACGTCATCGGTGCCTACTCCATCGCCTCCGCCTGCACGGCGCTCACCGAGGCCGGGTTCGACAGCCTGGTCGCCCGTGAGCAGTACCTGATCGAGAAGGTGCGTACGGGCCTCGCCGAGGTGCCGGAGGTCCGGATCCTCTCCCTCTTCGGCGACGACGCCCCGCGCGTCGGCGTCATCTCCTTCGTCGTCGAGGGCTGGAACAGCTCCCACTTCGCCGCCGCCCTCTCCGCCGAGTACGGCATCGGGGTGCGGGACGGGCTGTTCTGCGCCCACCCGCTCCTGCGGACCCTGCTGGGCAGCGACCCGCAGACCCAGGGCGAGTGCGGCGCACCGGAGGCGGCTCCCGGCGAGAAGTCCCTCAACGCCATCCGGGTGAGCTTCGGCGCGGGCACGCCCGACGAGCACGTCGAGCGGTTCGTCGGCGCCGTCAAGGAACTGGTCCAGGACGGCGCGCGGTGGAACTACCGTACGGAGGACGGCCGTTGCGTCCCGGACACCTCCGCGTGAGCCGGTAGCCGGGCACCCAGCAGGATCATCCGCAGGGCGCGTTCGGTCGCGTCCGTGAGCAGTTCGGAGGCCCGTACCAGCGCCTCCGCCAGGGCCATCGGCGCCGGCAGGATCCCGCTGAACGCGTCCACGCCCGGCACCTCGTGCGCGCCCTCGCCGAGGGTGCCCGCGAGGGCCAGGACCGGGCGGCCGTGGAGCTTGGCCCGGCGGGCCACCTCGGCCGGGACCTTGCCCCGCGGTGTCTGGTGGTCCAGGGCGCCCTCGGCGGTGACGACCAGGTCGGCCCGGGCCAGCCGGGCGTCCAGGTCGAGATGGTCCAGCAGCACGTCGAAGCGGGGGAGGAGCCGGGCGCCGAGGGCGGCGAGACCGGCTCCCAGGCCGCCGGAGGCTCCCGTGCCGGGACCGGAGCGGAGATCCGTGCCCGGGACGGCGACATCGCGGGTGAGGACGAAGGCCCAGTTCTCCAGGCCGGCCGACAGTTCCTCGACCTGGACCGGCGTCGCGCCCTTCTGCGGGCCGAAGACCCGGGCCACGCCCCGCTCGCCGCACAGCACGTTGTAGGGGTTGCAGGCGACGAGCAGCTCCACCTCCGCCAGCCGGGGGTCCAGGCCCCGTGGATCGACGCGGTGCAGACGCGCCAACCCGGCTCCTCCGTACGGGAGTTCCCGGCCCTCCTCGTCCAGGAGCCGGGCCCCGAGCGCCTGGAGCGCGCCCGCGCCCCCGTCCGAGGTGCCCGAGTCGCCGCAGCCGACGAGGATCCGCCGCACGCCCAGGTCGAGCGCGGAGCGGATCAGCTCACCGACGCCGTACGTGGTGGTGGCGCCCGGGTCGCGCAGGTCGCGCGGGACGAGGGAGAGGCCCGCGACCGCCGCCATCTCCACCACCGCCGTGTCCCCTGAGCCCAGCACGGCGAAATGGGCGCCGATGGTCTCCCCGACCGGGCCGGTGGCGGGCACGGTGACGAGCCGGCCACCGGTCGCGGCGGCCAGGGCGAGCGCCGTGCCCTCGCCGCCGTCCACCAGCGGAACCAGGTCGATCTCGGCGTCGGGCAGGACGCGGCGGACACCGGCGGCGATGGCGTCGGCCGCCGCCTCCGCGGACAGGGACTCCTTGAAGCCACTGGGGGCTACGACGACTCGGGTCAGCATCAGGACTCTCCTCAACGGGTGACGGACACGCCGAGCAGCGGCCACACCGCGACGGCGAAGAGCAGGACGAGCGCGGCGGTCAGCGGTGCCAGGAACGCGGACAGCCGCAGCAGGTCGCGCGGGGTGTAGGTGGGCGTGCCGGGGATCTGCGCGAAGAGCGTGACCGGCTTGGCCGAGGCGGGCAGGGTGTGGCAGAAGCCCGCTGCGGCGGTGGAGGCGAGCGCGGCGGCGACCGGGTTGACCCCGACACCGACGGCGGCGGCCACGACCAGCGGCACCAGGACCGACGAGCGGGCCGAGCGGGACTGCAGGACCAGGTGGGCCGCCGTACTGACGGTGATCACGATCGCCAGGAACACCACCGGCGCCTCACCCGTCGGCAGACCTGAGACCAGCCACTTCGCCGCTCCCGAGTCGGCGAGCGCGACGCCCATCGCCATCGTCGCCGCCATGAACAGCAGCAGCGACCAGGGGACGGTCTTCAGCGCGTCCTTCAGTCGGACGGTGCCGAGGGCGGGGGAGGAGGCGATGACGGCGCCGATCAGCGCGACCAGCGCCGGCGGCACCCGGTGCAGCGGCTCACTGCACCACAGCAGCACCACCGTGGCGAGGAGCAGGGCGCAGCGCTTCTCGGCCTGGCTCCAGGGGCCGGTCACCGGCTGCTCGCTGTGTTCCTGGATCTGCTCCGGGGTGATGCTGACGGGGCCGCGGCGGTCCGCCCGCCGGGTCGTCGTCAGCATGACCAGCTCGGCGGCCAGATGGGACGAGGCCACGGCCAGCGGCAGACCCAGCAGCAGCCACTCCGCGAAGCCGATGTGCTGCCCGGTCGTCTCCCACAGCACCGACACGGTGATCAGATGCGCGCCCGCGCCGATCAGGGTCGCCACCGCCGACAGAAGGATCACGGTCGGAAACAGCAACGCCAGCATCACGACCAGTCGCTTCCGGTCGGCGAGGACCTTGGCGAGGGCGAGGAACACCGGCAGCGCGAGGGCGGCCCGGCCCGAGGTGGCGGGCACCGCGAACGCCGTGACGACCAGGGCGGCGGTGGTGAGATGCACGAGCTGCCGCACGGTCCGCGCCCCACTGACCAGGAACACCGCCGCCCGGCCCGCGAGCCCGGTCCGGCTCACCGCCGCCGCCAGCACGAACGCGCAGATCAGCAGCCACACCGTGGCATCCCCGAGCGTGCCGAACAGGGTGTCGCTGCTGATCACCCCGGTCACCGTGAGCGCGAGTCCGGCGCCCAGCGCGATATAGGTGTCGTCGATCGACGTCCCGATCCAGGCGCAGCTCGCGAACACGAACACGGCGAGCGTGAAACGGGCGTCGCCGCCGAGCCCCGGGAAGTTCGCGGGGACCGCCAGCAACGCACACACGGACAGTGCCACGCACAGGGCGATGGTGGTACGGAGATTCAGCGTCACACCATCGAGGCTCCGCGCGGGCGGTGAGCCGACGATGAGTTCCACATGAAGGAACTTTCACCACAACCCCTCAGGGGCGCGGGGCTGTATCGATATGCGGCTCCGCCGCGTGGGCGCGAGCAACCACAACGATCCCGCACCCGGCAACGGCGAAGGGCCGGCACTACGGCAACCGGTACCCCATCCCCCGCACCGTCTCCACCCGCTCCGCCCCCAGCTTCTTCCGCAGCGTCCGTACGTACACGTCCACGATGTTGGACCCCGGATCGAAGTCGTACCCCCACACATGGGACAGGATCTGCTCCCGGGAGAGCACCTGCCCGGGATGCCGCAGGAACAGTTCCAGCAGCACGAACTCGCGCGCCGTCAGGTCGACCGTCCGCTCCCCGGAACGAGCCCGGCGCGTGCGCAGATCGAGGCTCAGGGAGCCCGACCTGAGCACCGTCACCTCCGGCGCCCGCGCCGCCGTCCGGAGCCGCAGCCGCACCCGCGCGAGCAGCTCCTCGAAGCGGAACGGCTTGGTCATCCAGTCGTCGGCGCCGCCCTCAAGGCCGGCCACCGTGTCCCGTACGGAGTCCCGCGCGGTCAGCACGATCACCGGCACCGACACCCGGGCCTCGCGCAGCTCCCGCAGGATGGTGAAGCCGTCCCGGCCGGGCAGCCCGATGTCCAGGACGACGAGGTCGAAGCCGCCGGTCAGGGCGTACTCGTAGCCCGCGTCGCCGTCGGTGACGACGGTCGTGGTGAAGCCGTTGGAGCGCAGGCCCTTCTCCACGAAGGAGGCGATGCGCTCCTCGTCCTCGACGATGAGGATCCGGTTCACGAGGGGTCCCCTTCCGGTGCCCGGGACGCGTGCAGAACGAGGGCGAAGCCGGCGCCGCCGTCGGGTGGGTCATAGAGCCGTACCCGGCCCCGGTGGCCCTCGGCGATCGCCTTGACGATGGAAAGACCGAGTCCGGCGCCCGAGCCCCGGGTGCCGCGGCGGGCCGTGCCGCGCCGGAAGCGTTCGAAGATCACCTCGGCGTCCTGGGGCTGCACACCGGGCCCGGAGTCGGCGACGTACAGCTCCAGGTCCGGGCCGTCGGTGCGGGAGCCGATGCGGATGGTCTGGCCGGTCGTGGTGTGCTGCACGGCGTTCTGCGCGAGCTGCACCATGGCCTGGGTGATCCGTTGCGGATCCAGCTCGGCCTCCAGGTCGGCGACCCCGTCGAGCCGCCAGTCGCGTTCACCCAGGGTGCGGGCCTTGACGTAGACGTCGGCGGTGAGTTCGGCGACCTGGACCGGCTCGGGCGTGACGAAGTCGGGGCGTTCGGCCTTGGCGAGCAGCAGCAGGTCCTCGACGATGCGGCTCATCCGGTCCAGCTCGTCGGTGACCAGCCGGACCGTCTCCTCGCGTTCGGCGGGATCGTCGCCCATGAGTTCCAGGTGTCCGCGCACGATGGTGATGGGGGTACGCAGTTCGTGCCCGGCGTCGTCGACGAACTCGCGCTGGGCGGCGAAGGCCCGCTCCAGCCGGTCGAGCATGCCGTTGAACGTCTCGGCGAGGGCGGCTATGTCGTCGTTGCCGTGCACCGGGATCCGCCGGGTGAGGCCCTGCTCGGTGAGCTGCGCCGCCGCGGTGCGCACCACCCGCACCGGTTTGAGGATCCGCCCCGCGACCGCCCAGGCGATGCCGACGGTCAGCAGCAGGGCGGCCCCGGAGATGACGAGCAGTGTGCGGAACATGTCGTTCACCCGCTCCCGCTCGCGTTCCGGGTGGAAGGCGACGACGAACGCGGCGTCCGGCGCCCGGCCCTGCCGGGCCACGGTGACCTTGGCCCAGCGGATCTCGCCCTCCGGCCGCCGCAGCACCCCGGAGGACTCGGGTGACTCGAAGACGGCGCGCTTGGCCCGGGGATCCCGGTGCAGGGGCAGGGCGACGGGCAGGTCGTGCTGCTGGCGGATCTGCCGGGGACCGCTGCCCGCCCGGCCGACCAGGCCGATCAGCTCCTCGTCCGCGTCGGGGTACTGCCGTTCGAGGAACACCGTCAGCAGCCGGTTCGCGTCGGTGAACGGGCGGCCGGTCTGCGGATCCCCGCCCCGTTCCTCGAAGTTGGCGAACTCGCCGGTCTCCTGGGTGAGCAGGCGGTTGATCCGGTTGTCGACGTCCCGCAGGAGATAGGAACGCGTGGTCATGGCCACCGAGGCGAGCGCGACCGCCATCACCAGCAGCAGCCAGAGCAGGATGCGGACCCGGGCGGAGACGCGCCGCCGGCCGGGGTCAGTTGTCGGAGCCGGGGCCGTCGTCGCCCGGTCCGTCGTCTCCGTTGCCCTGGCCGCGGTCGTCGTCATCATCGTCACCAGCCGAGCTGTCGGTCACCGGAGGCCGCGAGACCACCTCGTCGCCCGGCGTGGGTTTCGGGGTGGGGCCGAGCGTGGAGGTGGGGGTGGGTGTGCCGCTGTCCAGCTCCACCTGCTGGGACGGGACCTTCGGCGACTGGGGGCTGTCCGCGAGGGCGTAGCTGGTCGCCGCGATGCCCAGGGGGATCAGCACGACCGCGGAGAGGGCGGCCATACGACGGGAGAATGCCATGCGCCCGATCCTGCGGACGCAACCCGTGGCGGATGATGAACCCCGGATGAAGAACTCTTCATCCGGAGCCGGCCGGGCCGCGAGCCCTAGTTGTCCAGCCCGATCGAGAACGCAGCCTCCAGGTCGTGCTGCGAGTACGTACGGAACGCCACGTGCGTGTCCGTGCCCTCCACGCCGGGGATCTTGCTGATCCGGCCGGGGATGACCTCGGCCAGGTCCTCGTGCTCCTTCACCCGGACCATCGCGATGAGGTCGTAGGTGCCGGTGACCGAGAAGACCTCGCTGACGCTGTCCAGCGCCGCGATCGACTCCGCGATCTCGGGGATCCGGTCCACGCTGGTCTTGATCAGGACGATCGCGGTGATCACGGCTGGTTCTCTCCCTCGGGGGCCGGAGCAGGGGCGGTCCTCACTCTAGTGGGGCCGGTGCGGCCGTAGCGGACCGAGGCGTAGCAGAAGCCCAGGCCGAATCCGACCAGGTGGGCGAGGTAGGCCACCCCGGGCCCCGCCGAGGCCCGCCCCGCCGCCAGCCACTGCAGCCCCGCCCAGAACGGCAGCACGATCCAGGCCGGGAAGCGCACCGGCAGGAAGAAGAGGAACGGCAGGAGACTGGTCACCCGGGCACGGGGGAACAGGTACAGGAACGCGCCGAGGACCGCCGAGATCGCCCCGGAGGCACCGACCAGGGGCTGCTCGGAATCCGCGTTGGCGACGGCGTACCCGAGCAGGGCCAGGTAGCCGCAGCCGACGTAGAACAGGGTGAACTGCACCCGTCCCATCCGTTCCTCGGTCATCGCCCCGAAGACGTAGAGGAAGAGCATGTTGCCGAGCAGGTGCACCCAGGTGCCGTGGACGAAGAGCGCCGTCACCGGGGTGAGGGCCGATCCGGGGGATCCCTCGAACAGTTCTGCGGGGATCACGCCCCAGTGCCGGAAGTAGGCGCGCTGCGCGGCGAGCAGATCGTCGCCCGAGCCGTACGCCGGGCCGATGCCCGAGGCGGGCCCGGCCAGGAAGACCGTGCAGCACAGGGCGATCAGTGAGTACGTCACCGGCGCCGACGACCCCCTGATCGATCCGCTCGCCCGGGTGATCGACGCGCTCCACTTGCTGATCATGGCTACAGAGCATGACGTAACCGGACGCAACCGCACAGACCGCCTCGCCGCCGTGGACACGCAGGCGACGAGGACCCCGCAGGCCGTAGGGTTACGAGCCACACGCACCGGGGAAGCCCGTGGCGTCACGGACACTAGAAGGAAAGAGAACAGGCCACGATGACGGTTCCCCTGCCGACCGCCGAGACGCGGTGGCGCTGCACCCTCTGCGGCAACCTCACGCGCTTCGACGTGACCCGCTCGTCGAAGGTCGTCGAGTACGTCCACCTCGACCTGGCCGGAGAGGCCAAGGTCGAGGAGCGCGAGGTGCTCAGTGAGACCATCGAGTCGGTGCGCTGCCGCTGGTGCAACGCGGTGGACCAGGTGGAACTCGTGGACAGGCCGGGCGCCGGCTCCTGAGGGGAGCAGGGCCCCGCACAGGCATTGGGGTGTGACGGATGGTGGAGACCACAGGCGGGGGGCCGGGCGACGGCGCCGCCGAGGTGCTCGACCGTCCGCTGCCCGACGGCGTGCGCCGCAAGGTCGTGCAGATCGTCTCCGACGGCTTCGGAGCGCTGACGGTCGGCGAGCTGCCCGCACAGCTCAGGCAGTACGCCCGGTTCGCCCCTAACCGCAGAGCCAAGTTCGCCGGCAACGCCATGGCCTCCGCGCTGGAGACCGACCCGCTGTTCCGGCAGCGCATCGGGGAGAAGCTCAGAGAGGCCCAGCCGGAACTCGCCGGCGCCCTCGACTCAGGCTCCCCGCCCCCGGCCGCGGACCCGCTCGACGTGGCGGCCGCGGCCTACGTACTGCGGCCGACCGACTGGGTGAAGCTGGTGACCGCCGCCGGCGAGGAGGCCCAGCGGGCCGACGCCGAGCGCGCGGACGAGGAGAGCCGGGCCGAGCTGGAGCGGCTGCGCGACGAGCTGGCCCGGGCCCGTGACCACACCAGGGCCGAGACCGAGCGGCTGCGCACGGAGCTGGAATCGGCCAAGCGGGAATCCGAGTCGCTGCACCGCAAGCTCCGCGCCGCCCTGAGCGACGTCAAGCGCGGTGAGGCCGCCCTGCGCAAGGCGCACGGCGAGATGGAGGCCCTGCGTGCCGAGGGGCACGCCCAGGTGTCCGCCGCCGAGAGCGAGACCCGGCGGCTCAAGGCCAGGCTGGGGGAGACCGAGGCGGCCCTGGAGGCCACGCGCCGGGCGGCCCGCGAAGGCCGCAGCGTCGAGGACATGCGGGTCCGGCTGCTGCTGGACACCCTGCTGGACGCCACCCAGGGTCTCCGGCGCGAACTGGCCCTGCCGCCGGTGTCGGTGCGGCCCGCCGAGACCGTGGACGCCGTCGAGCCGGGCCGGATGACCCCGAAGGACATCGCCGCCCGCGCGCTCTCCGAGCACGACCCGCAGGTCCTCGACCAGCTGCTGGCGCTGCCGCAGGCCCATCTGGTCGTCGACGGCTACAACGTCACCAAGACCGGCTATCCGCAGATGCCGCTGGAGAAGCAGCGCCTCAGGCTGCTGGGGCAGCTCTCGCAACTGGCGGCGCAGAGCGGCGCCGAGGTGACATGCGTCTTCGACGGGGCCGAACTGGCCGCGCCGGTCCTGCTGGCGCCGCCGCGCGGGGTACGGGTGCTGTTCTCGAAGCCGGGCGTCACCGCCGACGAGCTCATCCGTCAACTCGTGCGCGCCGAACCACCCGGAAGGCCGGTCATCGTCGCGTCCACCGACCGTGAGGTCGCCGACGGGGTGGCCCGCGCCGGTGCTCGCCCGGTGGCCTCGGCGATGCTCCTCAAGCGTCTTTCGCGGCCCTAGGCGCCCTACGGGCGATGCGTAACGTCCGGGCGTGATGCCCGAATTGATGAGACCTGTGGGCCACGTTAAGTCAAGTGTGTCTCACGGCCTGTGAGTCCAGGGGAAAAGTTGGCTCACTGTGACGCATTTTTTCATCTGAGGATTTGAACTGATCACAGGAAGGTCACTAGGGTCAGGCTCCGAAACCTCCGCTCGGGTGATCACTCATCGGGAGAGACGGCGGAGGGGGCAGAAGGAGCTTTCACCCGTGGCGTCCCACCGTCGTCCGAAGCAGCCGAGCCGCGCACGTGTGACCGTGCTGACCACCGCCGCCGCCGCTGCCGTCGCCTTCAGTGCGCAGGCCGCCAACGCGGCCCCCAGCGAGAAGCCGAGCAAGGACGAGGTCAAGGCGAAGGTCGACAAGCTCTACGAAGAGGCGGAGCAGGCCACCGAGAAGTACAACGGGGCCAAGGAGAAGCAGGAGAAGCTCCAGAAGGAGATCTCCACGATCCAGGACAACGTCGCCCGCGGCCAGGAGGAGCTCAACGAGCTGCGCGACAGCCTGGGCATCGCGGCCGCGTCGCAGTACCGCACCGGCTCCATCGACCCCTCGGTCCAGCTCTTCCTCTCCTCGAACCCGGACGACTACCTCGACAAGGCCTCCACGCTCGACCAGTTGAGCAGCCAGCAGGTCGAGGCGCTGAAGAAGGTCCAGGAGAAGCAGCGCGAACTCGCACAGGAGCGCGCCGAGGCCTCCGAGAAGCTCAAGGACCTCGCCTCCACCCGCACCGAACTGGGCAAGAAGAAGAAGGAAGTCCAGGGCAAGCTCGGCTCCGCGCAGAAGCTGCTCAACAGCCTCACCGCCGCCGAGAAGCAGGCGCTCGCCGCCGAGCAGGACCGCGCCAGCCGGGACAGCCAGCGCGACGCCCTCACCGACAACGTCCCGCCGGGCTCCGGCCGGGCCGCCGCGGCCTTCGCCTTCGCCCAGAGCCAGCTCGGCAAGCCCTACGTCTACGGCGCCACCGGTACGAGCTCCTACGACTGCTCCGGTCTCACCTCCCGGGCCTACGCGGCCGCCGGCATGCAGATCCCGCGCACCTCCGAGGCGCAGGCCCAGACCGGCACCAGGATCTCCTCGGTCAGCCAGCTCAAGGTCGGCGACCTGGTCTTCTTCTTCAACGACCTGCACCACGTCGGCCTCTACGCCGGCAACGGACAGATCATCCACGCCCCGCGCACCGGCACGGTCGTCCGCTACGAGTCGATGGACACCATCGGCGGCCCGTTCATGTTCGGCGTCCGCGTCTGACGAACGGCACCTCCCGAGGACACCGTGTCCGCCATTCGGGGGAATCACCACATCCTTGAGTAAGCCCACGCCCCGCCGGTGACCTGCGTCAGCGGCGGGGCGTCGTGCCGCGTACCCACGGATGGTCGTTGGCTGCTCCCGGTCGCGGGGATACTGTCTGCCGCGTTTCCAAGTCCGTCAGCGGAAGGAGAGCGGCTTCCCGTGGGGTCCCATCGCCGACTTGCACCGTCCGGGTTCGACCGGGGCGCCGGTGCCGCGGTCGGTTTCCTGTCCGTCGCGGCCACCGCCCTGTGCGCGGTACCGGCCGCTTCCGCACCGCACGACGACACCCGGGCCGAGGTGGACCGCCTCTACGAGCAGGCCGAGAAGGCCACCGAGGCCTACAACAAGGCCGACGAGCGCGCCGACGGGCTGCGCGAGGAGGCCGGTACCGCCCGGGACAGGATCGCCCGGCAGCAGCAGCGCATCAACTCCATGCGGGAGTCCCTCGGTTCGCTCGCCGGCGCCCAGTACCGCTCAGGCGGCCTCGACCCGTCCCTCGCCCTGCTGTTCTCCGACGACCCGGAGGACTACCTCGACAGGGCCGCCCGGCTGGACCGCCTCACCGCCCACCAGGCCGGTGAGCTGAGGGACCTCCAGGACGCCATGCGCGAACTCGCCCAGGACCGGCAGGAGGCCGCCGGGAAGCTCCGCGAACTGGAGAAGAGCCGCGAGACGGTCGCCGTCCACAAGAAGTCCGTCGAGAAGAAGCTCGCCGCGGCCCGGCGGCTCCTCAACTCCCTGCCGGAGTCCGAGCGCGCCGCCTACGACCGGGCCTCCCGCTCGGGCCGCGGCGACCTGCCCTACCTCGGGAACGCCACCGCCGCCTCGGGACGCGGGGCCGCCGCCGTCGCCGCCGCCCGCAGCGTGGTCGGCAGGCCCTATGTCTGGGGCGCCAACGGCCCCTCCGGCTTCGACTGTTCGGGCCTGACACAGTGGTCGTACGCGCAGGCCGGGGTCTCCCTGCCGCGCACCTCGCAGGCCCAGCGGTACGCCGGCCGGCAGGTCCCGCTGTCCGAGGCGCGCCCCGGTGACCTGGTCGTCTACCGGGACGACGCCAGCCATGTCGGGATGTACATGGGCAACGGCCAGGTCATCCACGCGCCCTACCCCGGCGCACCCGTGCGCTACGACCCGGTCGGGATGATGCCCGTCTCCTCGGTCACCAGGGTCTGACCCGCGCGGCCCGGCGCCCGTACGATCGGGAACGTGGCTGGTCGAAGGTCGGGGTCCGCGGTGGTGGCGCTCGTCGTGCTGCTCGTCGCCCTGGTCGGGTGTGGCGGGCGGTCCGCAGCCGACAGCGCCACGGCCGACGTCCAGCGGCTCCTGGACCGGCGGGCCACCGCGATCCTCGACCGCGACGAGCGGGCCTGGGAACGGACGGGCACGGGGGCGGATTTCGCCCGGCTGCGCGCGATGCCCCTGGCCGACTGGTCGTACCGGGTCACCGAAATGCGCCGCACCGGTGACACCGCCACCGCCGACGCCGAACTGCGCTACCGCGTCGCCGGGTACGACCGGGCGCCGGTGACCGCGGGCCGCACCCTGCGGCTGAGCCGGGACGCGGACGGGCGGTGGTCCGTCGAGACCGACCGGCCCGCGAAGAAGTCCGCGCAGCAACTGTGGGACCAGGGCGCGGTACAGGCCGTCCGGGGCGCCCGCAGCCTCGTCCTCGGCGTCGGGCAGTCCGGCCGGTCGCTGCGCGACTTCGCGGAACTGGCCGACCGCGCGGTGCCCGCCGTGTCCGAGGCGTGGGGTACGGACTGGTCCCGGCAGGTGGTCGTGCTCGTGCCGAAGTCCCTGGAGGGGATGGCGGGGTTGCTCGGCTCGCCCGCCTCCTCCTACCGCGGGATCGCGGCGGTGACGACCGGCGAGACCAGCGCTCCGGCCCGGGCGCCTGCGGACCGCGTCATCGTCAACCCGGACGCCTTCGCGCTCCTCGGCGGCCTCGGCGAGCAGGTCGTCGTCACCCACGAGACCACCCATGTCGCCACCCGTGCCCACACCAGCGCCGCCACCCCCCTCTGGCTGTCCGAGGGCTACGCCGACTGGGTCGGCTACCGCGCCACCGGCCGTGTCCCCTCCGAGGCCGCGCCCGAGCTGTCCCGGGCGGTGAGCCAGGGGCAGGTCCCGGCCGCGCTGCCGGAGGACGAGGACTTCGGCTTCACCGGCGACGCGAGCCGCCTGGCCCGGGCCTACGAGAGCGGCTGGACGGCGTGCCGCCTGATCGCCGACCGCTGGGGCGAGTCCCGTCTCGGCGAGTTCTACCGTGCCGTCGGGGACCACCGGAAGCGGGCCGGGGCGGTGCCGGAGGCGATGCGCGAGGTGCTGGGCACGACGCCGGAGGAGTTCACGGGGCTGTGGCAGGAGTATCTGGGGGAGCAACTCGGCTGACAGCGGGGTCGGAGTGACTCACTCCGGCTGATCGAGCAGTTCGACGGCCTCCCGCAGCCAGGCCCGCTCCGCCTCGCCCGTCGCTCGCGCGACCCGGAGCATGCCCTGGCGGAACAGGTCGTCCGCCTCCTCGGCGCGGACCGGTTTGCCGGACGCGTAGAAGAAGCTCGTCGGGGTCTCCAGGAAGTCCAGCCGGCGGCGCAGCACCGCGGCCTGCTCGGGCCGGTCGGGCAGGTGGCGCAGGAACGCCAGGACGGTGTTGAAGCGGACCTGGTCGGTGATCTCGGTCTGCTTCGGCCGGCGCAGCCGCTCCAGCAGTTCCTCGCGGCCCCGGTCGGTGAGGGCGAGGATCCGGCGCGGGGCCGCGCTCGCGCCCGGCTCGGTGTGCTGGTCGAGCAGGCCCGCCCCCACCAGGCGCGTGATCGCCGGGTAGAGCGCGCCGTCGCTCACCGGCCGGACATGGCCGGTCAGCGCCTTGATGCGCTCCTTGAGCTCATAGCCGTGCAGGGGCTCCTCGGCCAGGAAGCCCAGGATCGACAGCTCCAGCATGGTCCTCCTTGCGGGTGACGTTCGACGCATGCTACCTCTTAACGAGTTACCTCGAATCGAGATAGCTCGTATCGAGGGTCATGAGGACTCGGGGACCAGGGGGACATGCACCGTGAACGCCCATCGCAAGCACCTCCTCCTGCTCGCCGGACCCGTCTACCTCTCGCTGCTCGCCTCCGTCGCCGCGGGGATCATCAACACCGTCTGGGTGGCGCGGCTGGGCGGCCCGGCCGTGGCGGCCGTGGCCGTGGCGACCAACACGGAGAACGTGCTGCTCGGCGTCGCCCTGGTCTTCGGCTCAGGTACGACCGTGCTGGTCGCCCACGCCCGGGGCGCCCGCGACCCCATGGCGGTACGGGCGGCGGTGCGCGGCGGATGGGCGCTGTGGGCGCTGGTGACGCCGCCGGTGGTGGCGGGCGGTCTGCTGGGGCGCGAACCACTGGCCCGGCTGGTGCTGGGCGGGGCCGACAGCGCCGCCCTCCCGCTCGCCGTCGCCTACTTCGCCCTCTCCCTGCCGGGCATGGCCGTCTTCTTCGCCCAGCACCTCGTCGACGGCATCCTCAAGGGCACCGGCGACACGAGAACCCCGCTGCGGCTCGCCCTGCTGTCCAACGGCCTGATCCTGGCCCTCGACCCGCTCTTCATCCACCTCTACGGCGTCCGGGGCGCCGCCGCCGCCACGGTGCTGTCCCGGTCCGTGGCGCTCGCGGCGGGACTCGTCGCGGTGCGGCGCAACGCGGTGCTGCGCAAGGCACGCGAGACGGCGGCGGGCGAGTCCCTGGCCGCCTCCCTGCGTCGGACGCTGTCGACCGGTCTGCCGATGTCCGCCGACTTCACCGTGCGGCAGACGGGCGCCCTGGTCCTGGTCGCGATCGTGGCGCGGCTCGGGGTGACGGCGGTGGCCGGGTACGCGATCGCCTACAAGGTCATGTACGTGGCGACCATGGCCTTCTACGCCGTCCGCCAGGCCGCCGCCATCCACACCGCGCACACGCGCGGCGCGGGCGAGGACGAGCGGCGGGCGATCGGGCGGCAGGCCGTGCTCCTCTCCGGCGCCCTCGGCCTCACGGCGGCGGTGCTGCTGGCCGGCACCGCCCCCTGGCTCATGGCCGCCTTCGGGGCCGGGCCCGGGGTCGCGCACGAGGGTGTGCTGTTCCTGCGCTGCGTCGGGCCCTACCTGTTGCTGATGGCCTGTCTCATCGCGCTGGGCGGGGTCTTCGAGGGCAGCGGGGGCGCCTCGGTGCTGCTGCGGGTGACCGTGCTCGGGACCGCGGTCCAGCTGGCCCTCGCGTACGGCCTGACGGGGCTCGGGCTGCCGGGGGTGTGTCTCGCGCTGGCGCTCGCGACGGCGGTGCAGTGCGGGCTGGCGGGGGTGCTGTTCCGGCGGGCCCCGGCTCAGGAGGAGACGGGGGTCTCCCCGGCACGGGCGGCAGGCTGAGGCGGCAGGGGGGCGGGGGCCGTGCGCGGCACCGTCGCCTTCCACAGCGCGCGGGCCGCGACGAGCGTGGCGACCACCAGGAGGCCGTTGCGCAGGAACAGCAGGGTGAGGCCCAGGCCGTCGCTGGCCACCACGTTGGCGAAGTAGAGCGGGAACTCCAGCACCGTCACGAAGCACGCCACCAGGACGAGTCCGACCGGCAGCCGCATCCGGCTCCCGGGGAAGCAGAGGCACACCGCCGCCAGCCCGACCAGCCACACCATGTACTGCGGGCTGATCACCCGGCTGGTCGTCGTGAACATCAGGACCGCCACGAAGGCCGCGTCGGCCAGCGTGTGCTCCTCGAAGCGCCGGGCGAGCAGCCGCCACAGCACCAGCCAGCCGAAGGCCGCGCCCGTCAGGAACAGCGCGCCCGTACTCACCTCGCTCACATACGGCCCGAGGAACTCGATCGAGCCGTAGTTCAGCAGCACATGGCCATCCCAGCCGAAATGCCGGGCGACATGGAAGACGAGAGCGCCGAGCGACTCCACCTCGGTGCCCCGGTCGCGCTGGAAGGTCAGGAAGGCGAACCCGCCGGGCATGGTGAGCACGAAGACGCCCGTCACCGCGACGGCGGTCACCAGGGCCGACATCCAGGCGCTCCGCCGGCGGGCGGCCAGCAGGATCATCGCCGGCCAGACCTTCAGCAGCGCGCCGAACGCCGCCAGCGCCCCCATCGCCTTCGGGTGCCGGGCCCCGGCGAGCAGCGCGGCCATCGCCACGGCCGTGACCATCACGTCGTAGCGCGCGTACACCGTCGGACCCAGCAGCGGCACGCCCGCCACCCAGACCCAGGCGCCGCGCAGGGTCCGGCCGGGCCGCCGTCCGGCATACGTCAGCAGGGCCAGGACGGCCAGGTCGGTGACACAGACCAGGACGAAGAACGCGGTCGCGTAGTGCAGGAAGGGCAGCAGCGCGGGGGAGAGGATCGCCAGGGCGGCGGCGGGCGGGTACTGCCAGGTGACGTCGTTCTGAGGGAACGTTCCGGTGCGCAGGACGTCGTACCAGCCCTGGTAGATGACGTGCACGTCGCTCGTCACGTCCGGGCCCGGGAAGACGTACACCTTCATCACGAACAACAGCAGTGCCGCCCTCGTGAGACACCAGATCACCGGCAGCCACGCCAGGGACCGCCTCGTGCCCGTCGTCTTCACCTGATCCCTGCCCGTCCGCGCGCTCTGTCGATGGGGTCATGATGTCCCGCAGAGCTGTGAGCGTGCCATAAGAGCCGCCCCGCACGGCTGTGAGGGTCGGGTTCGGTAGGGTCGGCGGCGTGCGCAAGACCCTGATCGTGACCAACGACTTCCCGCCCCGGCCCGGCGGCATCCAGGCGTTTCTGCACAACATGGCGCTGCGGCTGGATCCGCGGGAGCTGGTCGTCTACGCGTCCACCTGGAAGCGGAGCCGGGAGGGCGTCGAGGCGACCGCCGCCTTCGACGCCGAGCAGCCCTTCACCGTCGTACGGGACCGTACGACCATGCTGCTGCCGACGCCCGCCGTCACCCGGCGTGCCGTCGGGCTGCTGCGGGAGCACGACTGCACGTCGGTGTGGTTCGGGGCGGCGGCGCCGCTCGGCCTGATGGCACCGGCGCTGCGCGGTGCGGGCGCCGAGCGGCTGGTGGCCACCACGCACGGGCACGAGGCCGGCTGGGCCCAGCTGCCCGCGGCCCGGCAGCTGCTGCGCCGGATCGGGGACTCCACGGACACGATCACCTACCTGGGCGAGTACACGCGCTCGCGGATCGCCGGCGCGCTGAGCCCGCGGGCCGCCGCGCGGATGGCGCAGCTGCCGCCCGGGGTCGACGAGAAGACCTTCCACCCGGACTCGGGCGGCGACGAGATCCGGGCGCGGCTCGGGCTGACGGACCGGCCGGTGGTCGTGTGCGTGTCCCGGCTGGTGCGGCGCAAGGGGCAGGACACGCTGATCCGGGCCATGCCACAGATCCTCGCCGCCGAGCCGGACGCCGTACTGCTGGTCGTCGGGGGCGGACCGTACGAGAAGGACCTCCGCAGGCTGGCCCAGGACACGGGCGTCGCCGGCTCCGTCCGCTTCACGGGCCCGGTGCCGTGGTCGGAGCTGCCCGCCCACTACGGCGCCGGTGACGTCTTCGCCATGCCGTGCCGGACCCGGCGCGGAGGCCTCGACGTCGAGGGCCTCGGCATCGTCTACCTGGAGGCCTCCGCGACCGGCCTGCCGGTCGTCGCCGGCGACTCCGGCGGCGCACCGGACGCGGTCCTCGACGGCGAGACCGGCTGGGTCGTCCGCGGCGGCTCCCCGGCGGACGCGGCCGACCGCGTCATCACCCTCCTCGCAGACCCCGAACTGCGCCGCCGCATGGGCGAGCGGGGCCGGGCATGGGTCGAGGAGAAGTGGCGCTGGGACCTACTCGCGGAGCACCTGAAGAACTTGCTGTAGTGCGGTTGGCCTCTTGGGGGCGCGGGGAACTGCGCGATCAACCACAAACAACCCGCACGCGCCCACAAGCAAACGTGGCACACCCCTAGGCGGAACCCAATAATCCGCCCATGCTGCGCACATGACATCAAACCTGATGCAACGTCAGCTGACAAGACGTCAGATCCTGGGAATGGCGGCGATCCAGACCGCGGCCGCCCTCGGCTTCACCCGCATCGGCCTCCGGTCAGCCCAAGCCGCCGAACCCGCCGCCCTCGACAACGCCCCGGCGATCGTGATCGGTTCCGGCTACGGCGGTGCCGTGGCCGCCCTCCGTCTCGGTCAGGCCGGCATCCGCACCCTCGTCCTGGAAATGGGCCGGCTCTGGAACACTCCCGGCCCCGACGGCAAGATCTTCTGCTCCACCCGCACCCCGGACCGGCGCTCCATGTGGTTCCGCACCCGCACGGAGGCCCCACTGGCCACCTTCCTCTGGCTGGACCTGGTCAACAGGGACATCAGCGCCTACCCGGGTGTCCTGGACCGCGTGCACTACGACCAGATGTCCGTGTACGTCGGCCGGGGCGTCGGCGGCGGTTCCCTGGTCAACGGCGGCATGGCGGTGACCCCGCTCCGGTCCTACTTCGCCGAGCAGTTCCCGACCGTGGACACCGCGGAGATGTACGACACGTACTTCCCGCGCGCCCGCTCCATGCTCGGCGTCAACACCATCGACCCGGCCTGGTTCGAGTCCACCGAGTGGTACCGCTTCACCCGGATCTCCCGCAAACACGCGGACAACGCGGGGCTGAAGACCACCTTCGTGCCCAACGTCTACGACTTCGGCCACATGCAGCGCGAGGCCGCCGGCACCGCGCCGAAGTCCGCACTCGACGGCGAGGTCATCTACGGCAACAACCACGGCAAGCGCAGCCTCGACAAGACCTACCTCGCCTCCGCGCTCGGCACCGGGAACGTCACCATCCACACCATGGAGCGGGTGACGTCGATCAGCAGGGCCGCCGACGGGACGTACGTCCTGAGCGCCGACCGGATCGACGACACCGGCACCGTCGTCGGGACCAAGGAGTACGGCTGCACGTACCTCTTCCTCGGCGGCGGCAGCATCGGCACGACCGAACTCCTCGTCCGCGCCCGGGAGTCGGGCACCCTGCCCGCCCTGGACGCGAGCGTCGGCACCGGCTGGGGCACCAACGGCAACGTGATGCTCGGCCGGGCCAACCACCTGTGGGACACGGTGGGCGCGAACCAGTCGACCATGCCGGTCATGGGCATCGACGACTGGGCCAACACATCCAACCCCGTCTTCGCCGAGATCGCGCCGCTGCCCATGGGGCTAGAACACTGGGTCAGCCTCTACCTGGCGATCACCAAGAACCCGGAGCGGGCGTCCTTCGCGTACGACTCGGCGAGCGGCGCCGTACGGCTCGGGTGGAGCGCCGCGCAGAGTGCCGTGTCGGTGGGCATGGCGAAGAAACTGTTCGACCGGATCAACAGGGCGAACGCCACGATCTACCGGTACGACCTGTTCGGCTCGGGCAACAAGGTCTTCGCCGACGACTTCACCTACCACCCGCTGGGCGGCTGCGTCCTGGGCCGGGCGACGGACGCCTACGGCCGGCTCAAGGGCTACCGAGGGCTCTACGCCGTCGACGGCTCACTGGTGCCCGGCTCGATCGGCGTCAACCCGTTCGTGACCATCACGGCCCTCGCCGAACGCACGATGGCGCGGGTCCTCGTGGAGGACACCTCGCCATGACTGTGGCCCGGCCACCACATGAACTGGAAGTACCGGTCGTACCAGGCCGGCGGCTGCTCCTCCTCGGTTCCCCGGTCTCCTCTCCAGTGTCCTCGCCGGGCAGGTCCGCCTCCTCGATGAGGGCGGCTCCTTCGAACGTTTCCATGAGTAGAGCGACGTGCGCAGGCACCCCAGCTCCACGCAGAGCCCGTCCAGCCAGGCCACGAACTCCTCGCTCAGGCCTCCTTCGCAGCCGGGCATACCCCAGTTCCTGCCTGTACCGGCGGTGGCGAAGGGGCCGAAGTTGCTCATCAGCACCCACAGGAGTCGACCCGCACCCGCACCCGCACCCGTGGCCGTGGCGGGGACGGTGGCGAACCCGTGGCAGCCCGCGCCCTGCGCCCTTCCGGCCGCCACGGACGCACCGAACCGCCCCACTAGATGTATTGCCCTGTGAGGTTAGGAACGCGACTGGCGGGTGGCTGCCCCTTCAGCGCGGTGTGTCCGCGGTGGTGATTGTAGGTGTGCAGCCAGTCGGGGAAGGCGTCGCGTCGTTCGGTCTCTGAGCGGTAGGGGCGGGCGTAGGCCCATTCGTCGAGCAGGGTGCGGTTGAAGCGTTCGACCTCGCCGATGGTCCGGGGGCGGTAGGCGCGGGTGCGCTTGTGCGTGATCCCGGCCGCGGCGAGGGCGTCGCGCCACAGATGCGACTTGTAGCAGGAGCCGTTGTCGGTCAGGACGCGCTCGACGGCGATCCCGCAGGAGGTGAAGAACAACTGCGCCCGGGCTCCAGAAGGCGACGGCGGTCTGCTTCTTCTCGTCGGTGTGGATCTCGGTGTAGGCCAGGCGGGAGTGGTCGTCGACAGCGGTGTGGATGTAGCTGTAGCCGGCGTTCGAGCGGGTCTTGCGTCCGGCTTGGCGGCCGAGGACCTTGTGGCCGCCGCCGTCGGGGATGTTGCCGAGTTTCTTGATGTCGACGTGCACCAGCTCGCCGGGCCTGGCGCGTTCGTAGCGGCGTATGACGCGGCCGGTGGCCCGGTCCAGGTGGGCCAGGCGGGCCAGTCCGTAGCGGGCCAGTACGCGGTGCACGGTCGAGGGCACCAGTCGCAGCAGGCCGGCGATGCGGGCAGGTCCCCAACGGCGCAGGACGCGGACCTTGATGATGCGCCGCTCGGTACGGGTCGGGGTGCGCCGTGGGCTGGTGCGGGGACGGTTGGAGCGGTCGGCCATGCCCGCCTCGCCGAACTCGCGGTAGCGGTCGGCCCACCGCTTGGCGGTGCTCACGGAGACCTGGAAGCGTTCCGCGGCTCGTCGCAGGGGCCAGTTGCCGTCGACGACGCACCGGGCCAGGCGCAGGCGTCCGGTCTCGGTCAGCGGTGCGTTACGGTGCGGCATGAGGGCCTTTCTGGTCGCCGGTGCAGATCTCGCAGTCCACACCGAGCCAGAAGGCCCTCACTCATTTCAAGATCACACGTCAGTGATCGCTGTCACCAACCTCCGTGGACAGAACAACTAGAGCGGCTAGCCGGTCGAGATGCTCCCAGGCGGCCGGAAGGTCATGGTGCACAGAGGAACACCGATCAAAGTCGGTCAAGAGAGTAGTTGAAGGTGGCTGTGAAGTTACTGTTAAGTAAGTGAGTCTTGGGTGAAGATCGAGTGGTTCTGGGGTGACCTCCCGGCGGGGGGCAGTACGGGGAAGTGACCAGGGGGAGCGCGGCCCGCCGTCCACGGGCAGGTGCCTGAGCGCGGCCGCGTACCTGGAATGCGAGGACCTCTCAGGTCCGCCGAGTTCGCCACAATCACCGTTCGCGCCTTGCTCCTTGTCGTCGATGACGCCGTCGGAGGCCCCGTCGAATTCAGTCACGCAGGGATGAGGAGCGACGCATTGAGTGTCAGATGGGGAGCCGCGCGGGCATGGCGCGGCTTCGTGGCGACGCTGTTGGCCTTGACGGTAGTCCTGGGCGCCGATCTACGTCCTGCCGCGGCCGACGACAGTGAACCACCGCTCGGCAGAGTGGACGTTCTTGAGGCCTGGAAGCATGGCGGTCCGGGTGTGCGGAAGGCTGCGGAGGCAGCCCTGCTGGGGCCGGACGAGGACATCCAGACGTTCATGACCGAGGACTTGCCGGTCATCTGGGAAGAGGACCTGCGCGTGCAGGTCGCCCAGGTCATGGCGATCGGCGGTCCGGCGGTCCGCGAGAAGGCCAATGCCGCGCTGAGCGGTGGCATTGAGGAACTCCAAGTATTCCTGAACGGTTCCTTCGGCCCTGCCCACGACGAGGATCTGCGCGTCCGGGTGGCGCAGGCCATGGCATTCGGCGGCCCGGGAGTGAAGGAGGCGGGCAGCGGAGCGCTGGACGGCACGGCCGATGACTGGACCGCGTTCCTCCAGGACGGGCAGTACAAGGCGCGCAGCGACGACAACCGGGTCCGGGTCGCCCAACTGCTCGCATCGGGCGGTCCGAACGTGAAGAAGCTCGCCGGCCAGGCCCTCGACGGCACGGCCGAGGACGTACAGGAGTTCCTGGATCACGGCTGGGCGATCGCGGCCGCGCGCGATCAGGAGACCCTCTCGGTCAGCCAGCTCGCCGAACTCGCGGAGAAGGCGCAGAAGCAGGCGAAGGAACTGACCGAAACCGCCAAGGAAGAGGCGGCCAAGGCGGAGAAGGCCACGAAGGCGGCCAAGGCGGCGGCGCTGGTCGCGGCCAAGGAGGCTCAGGAGGCCAAGGCGTCGGCCGGCAAGGCGGCGGCAGCCGCGTCCCGGGCCGCCGCCGCTGCCGACCGTGCGGCTCAGTCGGCCCGTACGGCGGTGTCCGCGGCCGCGGCGGCGAACGCAACGGCGCGAGTGGCCGCCACCGCCGCAGCCCAGGCCGCCTATGCCGCCAGCCGGGCGGGCAACGCCGCTTCCGCGGCCAGGTCCGCCGCTGCTGCGACGGCGGCTGACGCCGATCGGGCCCACGAGGCGCGGAAGGCCGCGGACAAGGCGAATGCCGCCGCCTCGGGGGCACGCAAAGCAGCTGACGCGGCGGACCAGGCCGGCATCGCCGCCGACAACGCGGCGAAGGCGGCCTCGGCCGCTGCCAGCGCGGGCGTCAACGCAGCCGCCGCGGCCGCGGCCGCCGCCGACGCCGGTCATTGGGCCGGGGAGGCGGGAGCCAAGAGCAACGAGGCAACCGCTGCAGCGGCCCGCGCCAAGCGGCTCGCTGACCAGGCCACGCGAGCCGCCAACGCCGCCCAGAGCAACGCCAACCAGGCCGCCAAGGCCGCGCGGCAGTCGCGGGACGCGGCCAATGACGCCGCCGCCCATGCGACGGCCGCGGCGACGGCGGCCAACAAGGCCGCCGACAACGCGAGCGAGGCGGTTGACGCGGCCAAGGAGTCCACCGATGCCGCGAACGCGGCCACAGTGGCAGCCGATGGCGCGCTGAAGGCCGCCGAACAAGCCTCAACCGTAGTGGAGTTGGCCCGCAAGGCCGACACCGAGCGACTGGCCCAGCAGCGGGACGAAGAGGTCCTGGCCGCCGAGGAGGCCAGACGGGCCTATGAGGCCCGCAAGGTCGCCGCCGCATACGAGATCGGCCACCGCCAGGAGCTCACCGCCGACACGCAGAAGCTGGTCACCGAGGCGGCCTCGGCGTCCGACCCGGCGGTCACGGTGACCAAGGGGCGGCAAGCCGCGGTCAATCTGCTGAGCAGCAGCGGTACCTGGGTGCGTGACGCGGCCGAGAACGCCCTGTCGGGCACCGACGCGGATGTGGCCGAGTTCGTCCGCTCCAGGCTGGGCGTGGCCATGGAAGAGGACGACCGCGCCGGCGTGGCGCACATCGCCGCGACCACCACGATCCCTGCCCAGCAACAGGCCGCCCTGGACGCCCTGGACCAACCTGCCGACAAGGTGCGGGAGTTCCTGCGCACCCGCGCCTACCCGGGCAAGCATGACGACGACCGGGTCGCCGTCGCCAAGATCGCCGCTCAGGGTGGCCCCGGTGTCAAGGCCGCCGCGAGCAAGGCCCTGGACGGTAACGCGGCGGACCTGGCGCAGTTCCTGGAGGCCGGGCAGCACAGGGCCCGCGAGGACGACGACCGCGTGGCGGTCACCAAGGCCCTCGACACCGGCGGGCCCGAGGTCCAGGCCGCGGCGCAGGCCGTACTGTCGGGTCCGCCGTCCGGGCTGCGCAGCTTCCTGGAGATCGGCTTGCACAAGGCGCGCCAGCGCGACGCCAACGCAGCCGCCCACATCGCCGAGGTCAACGTCCTGCTGAAGGCCGCGTACAAGTCGGCGCACCTCGCCCACAAGGACGCCGCCGAAGCCCAGAAGGTGGCCGCGGAGGCGCGCAAGGACGCCGCCAAGGCCGTGGAGTGGGCCGACAAGGCCAAGAAATCCGCCACGCAGGCTGACAATTACGCCAAGCAGGCCGACAAGTCCGCCGATCAGGCCCAGAAGTCCGCCGACCAGGCCGCTGACTCCGCCAGGACCGCCAGGAACGCGGCGGCGGCTGCGCAGCAGGACGCCAAGTCGGCAGCCCGTTCCGCGGAACGCGCGCAGCACTCCGCCTCTGTCGCCGGGGAATATGCCTACCAGGCCGGGCTCGCCTCCTACCAGGCGTCTCTCGCCGAGGAGGCCGCGGGCAAGGATGCCGTGGCGGCAGCCAAGGCGGAGACAGAAGCCATGAAGACCGCCGCCGACAAGCTCGTGGCGGAATTGAAGGCCCAGATCAAGCAGGAAGCTCAGGAGGCCAGCAAACCACTGTCCGATGACGAGCTCCGCAGAACCTTGGAAAAGCGGTTGGTGACCGTCCGGCACAGTCTCCTGTCCGACGGTGACCTCAAGCCGGGTGAAACGCTCCTGGTCTGCGGCGCCGACCAGGGCGGAGGGTACGGCTGCATCACCAGCACGTATCTCGACCGCCTGATCGCCTGGTTCGTGGGCGCCGAGGAGATCGAGAAGTGCCTCGGCGGCAAGTCGGTCAAGTGCCTGGACGACCTTGCCCTGAACGCACTCAAGTTCAAGGCATTCAAAAAGCTGCCGTGCCAGAAGAGCAGCTTCCTCCCGGGCACTCGGGTGCTGCTGGGCAACGGCCGGACCAAGGCGATCGAGAAGGTCCGGGTCGGTGACAGAGTGCTGGCCACCGCCCCCGAGTCCGGACATACTCGGATCGAGCCGGTCGAGGCGACTATCACCAGTCGCGGTGCCAAGAAGCTCGTGCAGGTCGCCGTCCCGGCACACGGTCCCGGACTGTCGGCAACGGTGACCGCGACGGACAAGCACCGCTTCTGGGCCGGGGGTGCGACCGGAGCCTGGCGTGAGGCCGCGCAGCTCGACACGGGCACGCGGCTGAGGACGCCGACGGGCGCGGAGGTGCCTGTCACCGCGGTGAAGTCCTGGGCGGTGGAGGACCAGCGGGTACACAACCTGACCATCGCCGACATCCCCACGTACTACGTGATGGCTGGCTCCACCCCGGTCCTGGTACACAACGACCGGTGCCCCAACGGGCGCCTGTCGGACAAGCTGCCCAAGGGGATGACCAACGAGATCGCGGCGGCCTATGACCTGCTCAGGCAGGGCAAGCTTCAGTCGCACGGTACCTACAAGGGGCATGAGTACGCATGGTGGGCGGGCGCCGCAAAGTACCGGGTTCCGGGTGCTCCGAACAACGAGCGACTTCTTGTCCTCGAGAAGAACGGAATCAAGATCTACGGCTGGACGTCGACTCACTACAAGAAAATCCAGCGCTTCACCGCCCCACATTTCCCTGACTGGGGATGGAAGAAGAAAAAGTAGGAAATGCGGCGTGCTCGGCCGAAGGGCTTCGGCTCTCCGGTCGAGCAATCCCTCTGACAGATGGCTTTACATGAATATTCTGTATCAACTTGTCGATAAGGAGTCCGGGAAGGTCCTGCTGGCCGCCGAGGACATCCGTGGTTTCTTCGTGGAGCAGGATCTGGAATCGGCGGACAGATTCACCTTCGTCAAGGTGCGCAGCATCGCCCACCTCCGGAGAAAGGTCGAGGGAGTTGAGCTCCAAGTCGTCGGCCGGAAGCAAGAACCGATCGGGAAGTACTACCTCGGGAGGGTAGAGGCGGCTTTCCGGGAGATGCCGGAAGTGGGCCCCGGTGAGCATCCTGACATGGAATTTCTCGGCTATACGTGGGAATACCCCAGGGCTGGAGAGATCTGGAAGAAGTGGGCAGTCGGCGTCGAATTGGGGGAGTGGGCCCGTCAGTCGACGGAATGGCACGAGAGTTGGCTCCACGTCGTGCAGAATGCCTGGTTCACCGCAGGGAAACGAGCAACCCGGTACCAAACGGGGGAGACAGTCTTTTTGGACGGTGTCGCAAGCGCCACGCCGGACGCTTTCTACTGTGCCCTGGGAGAGACGTTCAACGGCCCCGGCGGCTACTTCGGAGCCACATTCGAGGCCCTCGACGAATGCCTTCAAGGGGCACGGAACGACGGGACTCACCCGTCTCGCCTGGTATGGCGGGATTACACGACCTCTCGTGAGGCGCTGGGTGATGACTTCGTCGACAGCATCATGGCCGTGTTTCACAAGCACGGCCTGACAGTGCAACCGCATTAGGAGAATGGTGATGAGAAAACGCGTCGCGATATTCGCGATGTCACACCGCAAGAGATCCGTCGGCACTGCCTTGGCAGCCGTGGCCGCCGGTGCGCTGGCCTGGTTCGGGGCAGCGGGCGGGCAACCATCCGCCGGGACCTCAGGCTCCGTCACGCCAGTGGTGGACGAAGCCCCCGGTTACGCCGTGGAGGACTTCAACCACCCGCAGGCCGACAAGATCCTCCAGGAGCAGGGCGTCATCCTCAAACGGGGAGACGGCCACATCACATTCGCTGACTGCGCGAGCGGCCCGGGGCTCCTGGAAGTCTCGGCGCGTGAGAAGGGCCGGATCTGCTTCAAGGTCGTGGGCAACTCCGGCTGGCTGACGATGGAGATCCCCGCTGTCTACGCGATCAGGGGCAACGACTACACGACCGAGGTCGACATGACCGTCGGGACCGAGAAGAAGTCGTTCGACATCGTGAAGAACACCTGGACCTCGGTCGGTGAGGGAAACGACGAGCAAGGCCGCCGGCACGTGCTCGTGGAGATCAGGACATCCAAGTAGCGCTCAGCCGACCGTCCCTGCCGGATCTGTCTTCAAGGAACCACGTGATACACCACTCCAGACCCGTGCGCCTGGCCGCGCTGGGCGCCTCCCTGCTGATGTGTACCGCCGTCCCGGCTGCCGCCGTGACCGGGCCTCCAGTCCCCGCCTCCGAGACCACCTACGCCTACACGGCACAGATCATTGTCGGTGACCACCACCGAGGTTGTTCCGGAGTCCTGGTCGCCGCCGAGTGGCTGCTGACCGCAGCCAGTTGCTTCGCCGACAACCCCGCCGCCGGCCTCGCTGTGCCCGCGGGCAAACCACAGCGGAAGACCACCGCCACCCTCGGTCGCTCCGATCTCACCAGCACCACCGGCGCTGTACGCGAGATCGTCGAGCTGGTGCCCCGCACCGACCGGGACGTGGTCCTGGCACGACTCGACCGACCGGTCACTAACGTCTCTCCTCTCGCCCTGGCCGACACCGCGCCCGCCGCGGGCGAGGAGCTGAAGCTCGCGGGGTACGGCCGAAGCAAGACCGAGTGGGCGCCCCTCAACCTGCACACCGGCACGTTCTCGGTGAACGCCGCCACCGCCACCACCGCCACGATCACCGGCGGGGACGGCGTTTCCGCGTGCATGGGCGATACCGGCGGGCCCTTGGTCCGTTCGGCGGGCGGCAGGCATCAACTGGTCGCCCTCAGCAGCCGCTCCTACCAGGGCGGTTGCTTCGGCATCGCCGAGACCGAGATCCGCACCGGTGGCATCGCCGCCCGAGTGGACGACCTGGCCGCCTGGATACAGACCAAGACGGCCGAGGCACGCATCACCGACTTCAACTGCGACGGCGTCCGCGACACCGCCATCGCCGACCCCGATGCGGCCGTCGGCGGCGACGCGGGCGCGGGCCTGGTCCGGGTGGTGTACGGCGGGGGCAAGGGCACCGCCGAGCTGACCCAGGACCTCGAAGCGGTCCCCGGCGGCTCGGAGGCGAAGGACCGGTTCGGCACGGCGCTCGCCACGTACGACCACAACCTCGACGGCTGCACCGACCTCGTGGTGGGCGCTCCGGCCGAGGACCTGGGCACAGCCACCGACGCCGGCATGGTCAGCATCCTCTACGGCGCGTCGTCCGGGCTGACCACCGGCAAGGCGGCCGTCAGTCTGGAGCAGGGTTCTGGTTCCGGCGCTCTCGCGGCGATGGCGTCCGAGTCAGGCGACCAGTTCGGCGCCGCCCTCGCAGCCGGCACCGCGATCACCGGCGACCCGTACCTGGCCATCGGCGCCCCCGGCGAGGACGCCGCCGGTGGCATCACCGACGCGGGCGGTGTCGTCTACGTGCGCGGCACCGGCGTCACCAACGTCCTGATCCACCAGGACAAGGCGGGTGTGCCGGGCGCCATGGAGGCGGGCGACAAGTTCGGCTCCACCATCGCGGGTTCGCCGCAGCACCTCGCGGTGGGTGCCCCGGGCGAGGCCATTGGCTCGCTCGCCGCTGCGGGCGGTGTCGCGCTGTTCAGCCACACCCTCAACGCGGCCAAGCTGCCGACCGGCGTGACCGGCATCGACCAGGACCTCGACACCGTCGAGGGCGGCGCGGAAGCCGACGACCGGTTCGGCGCGTCCCTGGCCCTTGTGCAGTACCGGGCCAACGCCGCCGCGAACGGTACCGAGTCGATCCTGGCCGTCGGCTCGCCGGGTGAGGACGGCTCCCAGGCCGCCAACGCGGGCCGCGTCGACACCTTCCGCCTCACGGCCTCCGGGTTCACCCAGATCTCCGGCATCTACCAGGGAACCACCGGTGTCCCGGGCGCCATCGAGGCCAACGACGGCTTTGCCCACTCCCTGTCGGCCGTGAACACCGCCCCGGGCGCGGTCAGCAGCGCGCAGAACACGCTGCTCGCGGTGGGCGTGCCCGGCGAGGACAGCACCGGCGCCACCGACGGCGGCACCGTCTACACCTTCAGCCTGACCAACGGCGCCTTCATCAACACGGTGTACCCGGGCAAGTTCGGCATCCCGGGTGCCCTGGGCAACGCGCAGAAGGTGGGCACCTCCCTCCACGCGACCGGCACCGAGCTCTACCTCGGCCTGCCCAACGGCCCCGTCTCCTACGGGTCCGCGCACGCGGTGCCGTGGGCGAACGTCCTCAGCGGCGCCACCCAGCCGGTCACGACGTTCCAGCCGGGCACCGGTGGCCTGCCCGCGGCCGGTGAGACGTTCGGCTCCGTGATCCGCTGACGCCAGGGACGCACCGACGCACTCGGACCCACCTCGGCCGGTTCCGCGACACGCTCGTGTCGCGGAACCGGCCCGTCACCCGACTTCTTCCTGCCTGAAAGCACACACCCATGCGCCGCTTACTGCTGCCCGCCTTCGCCGCCCTCACCGTGGCGGGCGCCGCCGCCCTGTCCACCACCGCTACCGCCCCGGCCGCCCACGGTGCCCGCACGACACAGTCCGTGCAGGCCGGCGCCGCCAAGACCACCCACAAGTACGGCACCCACGCCCGCCAGAGCCTCGACGCCCACTGGAACGCGAGCAGCTCCGGCCCCAGACCGGCGCTGGTGCTGATCCACGGCGGCTACTGGTACCACCAGACCGACTGGTCCTCCTCGGCGGAACGCTTCGCCGCCGAGGGCTTCCAGGTGTTCGCCATCAAGTACCGGCTCAACTTCGAGGCCGCGTGGCCCGCCCAGCGCGACGACGTCGCCGACGCCGTCGCCTGGATCCGCTCCCACGCCGCCGAGTTCGACGTCGACCCCGACCGGATGCTGCTCCTCGGCTCCTCGGCAGGCGGCCAGCTCGCCACCGACGCGGCCACCCACGGCGCCAACGGTCTGAAGCTCAAGGGCGTGGTCGCCCTCTCGCCCGTCGCCTCTCCCTACCGGGCGTGGAACGACGGCAACACCTCCACCGACGCCAAGAAGCGCAAACTCCGCGACAACTCGACCGTCCTCGCCCGCTGTTATCCCGACTCCGGTGACACCTCCACCGCGCTCCACCCCTCCTGCTGGGACACCTGGCGCAGCATGGTCTCCAAGAACTGGGTCGACCCGGCCGACGCTCCGATGTACCTGATCCACTCAGAGGAAGACTTCGTACCGCCCGTCCACTCCACCGACCTGGAAGCCACGGCCGAGGCCAAGGGAGTGCCCAACGGCCGGATCCAGACCCAGGTCGTCGCCGGCTCCGCGCACGGCGGCTCCCTGCTGAGCGAGCCAGGGGTGTACGACCGCATCGTCACCTGGCTGAAGAGCAAGGCATGAGGACGGAAGCGAGAGCGTTCGCCCTCGTCGCCTGCGCCGTGCTGGCCGTGTCCGGCCTTACGTCGCATCCCGCGCGGGCGGCGGGGCCCGGGACGCCGTACGACTTCGACGCCTCGGGCTCCTCCGACCTGGTCGCCGGTACCCCCGACACCGCCTCGGCGGCGGGCTCGGTGACCGTCCTGCCCGGGTCCGCCACCGGCCCCTCCGCGACCGGCCGACGTACGCTCACCCAGGACACCGGCTCGGTGCCCGGATCAGCCGAGCCCGGCGACCGTTTCGGCGCAACCACAGCCGCCGGCGACCTGGACGGCGACGGCCGCCTGGATCTGGTGGTCGGCTCGCCGGGCGAGAACGACACGAGCGGCAACGCCGACCGCGGCTCGGTCACCCTCCTGACCGGCGCTTCGGGTCTGACCGCAGGCACGTCCTTCACGACGGGGGCCCACCGGGGGCCGTCGTCCTCGGCCCGCCTCGGCACCGACGTGGAGGTGGGGGACGTCGACGGCGACGGCCTCGACGACGCGATCGGCCTGGGTCCCGGCACCACAGGCAGCGGCTCCTGGCTCGTCTGGCGCGACAGCGCCACCGGCGCCGTCCACACCGACGGTGTGAGCTTCGATCCCGCTGTCGCCATCGACGGCGCGGTAGGCGACTTCGACGCCGACGGTTATGACGATCTGGCGGTGACCGTCGTCGACACGTACGGCATCGGCAAGGTCTTCGAGTTCACCGGCGGCCCGGACGGCCTCGCGGGCGGCTTCGGCGCCCTGGTACCTCCGGGCCGCTCCCTCGACGCCGGCGACATCGGCAAGGACGGCTACGACGACCTAGTGGTGGGGCAGCCGCTCGCCGCCGACGCCCGGGGCCGGGCAGGGGGACAGGTCACCATCAAGCGCGGCCACGCGTGGGGCCTCAACCACCCCGGGGACGCTGTCACCGTCCACCAGGACACCGACGGCATCCCCGGCACCGCCGAAGCGGGTGACGCCATGGGCACTTCGGTGGCGCTGCGCGACATCGACGGTGACGGCGTCCTCGATGTCCTGGCAGGCGTGCCCGGCGAGGACATCACCGTGGACGGAACCGCCCGAGCCGATGCCGGCGCCGGCCTGGTCCTGCGGCTGACCGCCGACCTCACGGTGGCATCCGCACAGGCCCTCAATCAGGGTGCCGACGGGCTCCCCGGCGCCGCCGAGGCCGGGGACCGCTTCGGCGCGGACATCGCGGCGGGCGATTTCACCGGGACCTCGTCCACCGGCCTGGCGATCGGCGCCCCGGGCGAGAACTCCGGTGACGGCACCGTCGTGCACGTCGGCGCCGACGGCAGCGGCGTCTTCATCGGTCCCGCCGTCGCGGGCACCCCGGACGACGGCGGCCTGGGCACCGTCCTGGCGCCCTAGACCCGCTGGCGGACCGTCACTTCGCGTAGATCGCCTCGACCTCGTGCGCGTAGTCCTTCGCCACCACGTTCCGCTTCAGCTTCAGTGAGGGGGTCAGGTGGCCCGACTCCTCCGTGAACTGGGAGGACAGAATGCGGAACTTCCGCACCGATTCCGCCTTCGACACCGCGGCGTTGCCGTCGTCGATCGCCGCCTGGATCGCGGCCAGCAGGTCCGGGTCCTCGCACAGCGACGCCGCGGTGGCACCCGCCGGCTTGCCGTGGTCCGCGCACCAGCGGCCCAGGAACTCCTCGTCGATGGTGACCAGCGCGCCCACGAACGGCCGCCCGTCGCCCACCACCATGCACTCCGCGACCAGGGCGTGCGCGCGGATACGGTCCTCGATCACGGCCGGGGCGACGTTCTTGCCGCCCGCCGTGACGATGATCTCCTTCTTGCGGCCGGTGATCTTGAGGTAGCCGTCCTCGTCGAGGGTGCCGATGTCACCGGTGTGGAACCAGCCGTCGGCCAGCGCCTCCCCGGTCGCGCCGGGGTTGTTCCAGTACTCCTTGAACAGGTGCTCGCCGTGCAGCAGCACCTCGCCGTCGTCGGCGATCCGGACCACCGAGCCGGGCAGCGGCTGCCCGACCGTGCCGATCTTCTGCCGGTCCCAGGGGTTGAACGCGGTGGCCGCGCAGGACTCGGTCAGGCCGTAGCCCTCCAGGACCGTGAAGCCGATACCGCGGAAGAAGTGGCCCAGGCGCTCGCCCAGCGGGGCCCCGCCGGAGATGGCGTACTCGCCCCGGCCGCCGAGGACCGCGCGGAGCTTGCTGTAGACGAGCTTGTCGAACGTCTTGTGCTTGATCTTCAGGCCGAAGGACGGGCCCGAGGGTGTGTCCAGCGCCTTGCTGTACGCGATCGCGGTGTCGGCGGCCTTGTCGAAGATCTTGCCCTTGCCGTCGGCCTGCGCCTTGGCGCGCGCCGAGTTGTAGACCTTCTCGAAGACGCGCGGCACCCCGAGGATCAGCGTCGGGCGGAACGAGGCCAGCTCGTCGGTGAGGTTCTTGATGTCCGGGACGCAGCCGAGCTTGATCGGCGCCATCATCGGCGCGATCTGCACCAGCCGCCCGAAGACGTGCGCGAGCGGCAGGAAGAGGAGCACCGAGCACTCGCCCGTGCGGAAGAGCGGACGCAGACGCTCCACGATGTTGCCGCACTCGGCGAAGAAGCTGCGGTGGGTGAGCACACAGCCCTTGGGGCGGCCGGTGGTGCCCGAGGTGTAGACGATGGTCGCCGGGTCGTCGGCCTTGGCGATCGAGCCGCGCTCCTCGACCGTCCGGTCGGTGACGTCCTGCCCGAGCCGGCCCAGTTCGTCGAGACCGCCGCCCTCGATCTGCCACACGTGTTTCAGCGCCGGCAGCCGGTCGCGCACCGACTCGACGGCGGCCGTGTGCGCGTCCGACTCCACGATGCACGCGGTGGCGCCCGAGTCACCGAGGATCCACTGCACCTGCTCCGGCGAACTGGTCTCGTACACCGGCACGGTCACCGCGCCCGCACTCCAGATCGCGAAGTCCAGCAGCGTCCACTCGTAGCGCGTGCGGGACATCAGGCCGACCCGGTCGCCCGGCTGGACACCGGCGGCGATCAGCCCCTTCGCGGCCGTGTGCACCTCGGCGAGGAAGACGGTGGCCGTGACGTCCTGCCAGGTACCGCCGATCTTGCGGGCGATGACGGCGACGTCCGGATGCTGCGCGGCGTTTCTGCGGACGATGTCGGTGAGATTTCCGTCCGCAGGGACCTCGTACAAAGCCGGAAGGCTGAACTCGCGCAAGACTGCTGCTCCTCATAGGGCGCCGGCGCCACGACGTTGTGTGCTGCGACGGTGCGGTCCAAGGCTCGGGCAGGTACTCAGGCATTCACTTGTTGAAATGCAGAGCACGACTGGACGGCCCGGACGTTACCCGCCGGTATGGCTTCTGCGACAGGGGGTCCCATCGAGATGTTCGCTGCGTCACACACTTGGGTATTCCTTCGCGCACAGTAGTCCACGTACTAACTGACTGGCCAGTAACCGCAGGTAGGACCGCCACTGTTCACAAGGACAGCGCTCGGCCTACTCTTGATCGCCATGGCACCCACACCAGCCGGAAACCGCAGGACACGTGTGCACGTAGTGAGCGACGTGCACGGCAACGCCCGTGACCTGGCCAGGGCCGGCGAGGGCGCCGACGCCCTGATCTGCCTGGGCGACCTCGTCCTCTTCCTCGACTACGCCGACCACTCGCGCGGCATCTTCCCCGACCTGTTCGGCGTCGAGAACGCCGACCGTCTCGTGGCGCTGCGCACCGCCCGCCGCTTCGAGGAGGCGCGGGAGCTCGGGGCCCGGCTGTGGGCCGGGGTCGGCGCGGACCGGGCCTCGGTGATCGAGAAGGCGGTGCGCAAGCAGTACGCCGAGATGTTCGCCGCGTTCCCCACTCCTACGTACGCGACCTACGGCAACGTCGACATGCCGCCGCTGTGGCAGGAGTACGCCGGGCCCGGCACGACCGTCCTCGACGGCGAGCGCGTCGAGATCGGCGGCCGGGTCTTCGGCTTCGTGGGCGGCGGCCTGCGCACGCCGATGCGGACGCCGTACGAGATCAGCGACGAGGAGTACGCGGCGAAGATCGAGGCCGTGGGCGAGGTCGACGTGCTCTGCACACACATCCCGCCCGAGGTTCCCGAGCTGGTCTACGATACCGTCGCCCGCCGCTTCGAGCGCGGCAGCCGCGCCCTGCTGGACGCCATCCACCGCACCCGGCCCCGGTACGCCCTGTTCGGGCACGTGCACCAGCCGCTCACGCGACGGATGCGGATCGGGGCCACCGAGTGCGTGAACGTGGGGCACTTCGCGGCGACCGGGACGCCCTGGGCGCTGGACTGGTGAGGACGCCCCAGGTCGGGTGAGATCGGCGGGGCCCGTGCGCGGTAGCCTTCACGCTGCACACACGTGCGCACGACGACGTCTTACCGGCCCGTATCTGGAGGAGCCACGGCGATGGCGGAACACACCAGCTCGAGCATCACCATCGAGGCAGCCCCGGCCGACGTCATGGCGGTCATCTCCGACTTCGCCCGCTATCCGGACTGGACCGGCGAGGTGAAGGAGGCGGAGGTCCTCAAGACCGACGAGCAGGGCCGCGCCGAGCAGGTCCGCCTCGTCATGGACGCGGGTGCGATCAAGGACGACCAGGTGCTCGGGTACACCTGGACCGGCGAGAACGAGGTGTCCTGGACGCTGGTGAAGTCCCAGATGCTGCGGTCTCTTGACGGCTCGTACCTCCTCAAGCCCGCCGGGGCGGGGGGTACGGAGGTCACGTACGTGCTGACCGTGGACGTCAAGATCCCGATGCTGGGGATGATCAAGCGGAAGGCCGAGAAGGTCATCATCGACCGGGCGCTGGCGGGGTTGAAGAAGAGGGTCGAATCCGCCTGATCGCGGTCGTCGGCCGGGTGCCGGTGCGTTGGGGCTGCTCGCGCAGTTCCCCGCGCCCCTCAAAGGGGCGTCTCGGTTACCGTTCATTCTCATGCGCACCATCCTGATCATGGGCCCCGGCGGTAGCGGGCGTACCACGCTCGCGGCCGCCACCGCGGTCACCGCCGCCCGCGAGGGCACCCGCACCCTCGTCCTCAGTGCCGACCGCACCGACACCCTCGGTGCCGCGCTGGGGAGCGGTACGGGACCTGAGCCGGTCGAAGTCGCTCCCGGCCTGACGGCCTGGCGGCCCGACCCCGCCCAGGAATTCCGGAAGGACCTCACCGCCCTTCAGGACCGTGCCTCCTCCGCCCTGGACCTCCTCGGAGCCTCGCGGCTGGACCCCGAGGAGCTCACCCCCCTCCCCGGCGCGGAGGAACTCGCCCTCCTGCGAGCCCTGCGCGACGCCGCGCTGTCGGAGTCGTACGACCTCCTCGTAGTCGACCTCCCCCCGACACCGCAGGCCCTCGCCCTCCTCGCCCTGCCCGAGGAACTGCGCCGCTATCTGCGCCGGCTGCTGCCGCCCGAACGGCAGGCCGCCCGCGCTCTGCGCCCCGTGCTGGGACGGCTGGCCGGCGTGCCCATGCCCGCCGAGTGGCTGTACGAGACGGCAGGGCGCTGGGAACTGGAGCTGGCCGCCGTGGAGGCGGTCGTCGCCGACCGCGACACCGTCGTACGGCTGGTCGCCGAGCCGGGCCCCGCCGGTGCCGACGCCGTCCGTACCGCCGGCCTCGGTCTCGCCCTGCGCGGCCTGCGCACCGACGTCGTGGTCGCCAACCGCGTCCTGCCCGAGGCGTCACCGGACACCTGGCTCGCCGGGCCGGTCGCCCAGCAGCGCAAGACGCTGGAGGAGTGGCGGGAGGCGCACGACGTGCGCGCCGTCGCCCACCTCGGACGCGACCCGCGCGGTGCCGACGACCTCGCCGCCCTCGATGTGCCCGGCGCCGAGCACGCCGCCTCCCCGGTCGAATGGCCCGTGACCGACCGGCTCGGCGACGACGGTGTGCTCGTCTGGCACATCCCCCTGCCCGGGGCCATACGCGAGGAACTGGACCTCGTCCGGCGCGGCGACGAACTGGTCGTCACCGCGGGGCGGTTCCGCCGTGTCGTCCCGCTGCCCTCCGCGCTGCGCCGCTGCACCGTCGACGGCGCCGCCCTGCGCGAGGGCGAGCTGCGCATCCGCTTCGCACCCGACCCGAAACTGTGGCCGCAGGCCCGGTGAGCGCGGTACGCCCGTTCGGGTAACGTCGTAGGGACGAACCGTAGTCAGGAGTCCGTCATGAGCGAAGAGCTCCCCCCGTCCGACGCCGCCCGCGAAGAGGCCGTGGACGAGGTACGGGCGACCGACGCCGACGCCTGGGCGACCGCGTGCGCCGAGGACCTCGAGGCGGAGAAGGCCCGCCGCCGTGCTCAGTACGGCCCGCCCCCGGGCTCCGCTGCCGAGGAACTGAAGAAGCTCGTCGACGCCGTCGCGGACAAGCTGTCCGGCCTCGAGTCCCCGCTGTTCGGCGCGGTCGCCGGGCCCGCCGCCCAGCAGGTCGTCCGGCAGGTCGTCCAGCAGGCCAAGGACGCCGTGGAACCCGTCATCGAGCGCAATCCGGACGTCTTCGACCACCTCGCGGCGGCCGGGAACGAACTGCTCGCCGCCTACCGCTCCGCCGTGCAGGCCCAGGAGCGGCGCTGGACCGGCCGCGACGACGACACCGACCCCCGTGACCTGGACGAACGCCGCGACCGGGGCGACGACGACGGCCCCGGGGAACGCATCGACCTGGACTGAGCCCCCGGCCGAGCCTCCGGCCTCTCGGGTACCGTTGGCCGTAGCGGGGCTCGACCGAAACTGAGGGATTCATGGGACTCACCATCGGCGTCGACATCGGCGGCACGAAGATCGCGGCCGGCGTGGTCGATGAGGAAGGCAACATCCTCTCGACCCACAAGGTGCCGACCCCGGGCACGGCCGAGGGCATCGTGGACGCCATCGCCTCGGCGGTGGAAGGCGCCCGCGTCGGGCACGACATCGTCGGCGTGGGCATCGGCGCCGCCGGCTATGTGAACCGGCAGCGCTCCGAGGTCTACTTCGCGCCCAACATCCACTGGCGCAACGAACCGCTCAAGGAGAAGGTCGAGGCCCGCGTGGGCCTTCCGGTGGTCGTCGAGAACGACGCGAACGCCGCGGCGTGGGGCGAGTACAAGTTCGGCGGGGGCAAGGGCCACCGCAACGTCATCTGCATCACCCTGGGCACCGGCCTCGGCGGCGGCATCATCATCGGCAACAAGCTGCGCCGCGGTCACTTCGGCGTGGCCGCCGAGTTCGGCCACATCCGCATGGTGCCGGACGGCCTGCTGTGCGGCTGCGGCTCGCAGGGCTGCTGGGAGCAGTACGCCTCGGGACGCGCGCTCGTCCGGTACGCCAAGCAGCGTGCCAACGCCACCCCCGAGAACGCCGAGATCCTGCTCGGCCTCGGCAACGGCACGCCCGAGGGCATCGAGGGCAAGCACATCTCCATGGCCGCCCGCCAGGGTGACCGTGTGGCCGTCGACTCCTACCGCGAGCTGGCCCGCTGGGTCGGCGCGGGCCTCGCCGACCTGGCCTCCCTCTTCGACCCCTCCGCGTTCATCGTGGGCGGCGGCCTCTCCGACGAGGGCGAACTGGTCCTCGGTCCGATCCGCAAGTCCTACAAGCGCTGGCTGGTCGGCGGCAACTGGCGCCCGGTGGCGGAGGTAAGGGCCGCGGAACTGGGCAACAAGGCGGGCCTGGTGGGAGCGGCAGACCTGGCCAGGGAACCCGACCCGATCATGTAAACGCCTTCAGGGTTGTGCCCCAAGGGGCGCGGGGAACTGCGCGACAAGCCACGAACAACCGGCACTCGCGCACAACCCTCGCGCCCCGAGCCATCGGGCGTAAATTGACCAACATGGCGCCGCTCCCCAACTCCCGGACCGAACCCGACGGTTCCGCGGTCATCAGGGTCCTCAGCTACAACATCCGCTCGATGCGCGACGACACCGACGCCCTGGCCCGTGTGATCCGCGCTTGCGAACCCGACCTGGTCCTCGTCCAGGAAGCCCCCCGCTTCTTCCGCTGGCGCAAGAAACTCGCCCGCCTGGCCCGCGCGGCCGACCTCGTCATCCTCACCGGCGGCGCCACGGCCGCGGGCCCGGCGATCCTCTGCTCGCTCCGGGCGACGGTCGAGCGCACGGAGGACGTCCTCCTGCCCCTCACCCCCGGCCTGCACCGCCGCGGCTTCGCCACCGCCGTCGTCCGGTTCGCCGGCACCCGGCTCGGCGTCCTGAGCTGTCATCTGTCGCTGCAGAGGGACGAGCGCTACGAGCAGGGCGGCATGCTCCTCGACCGGCTCGCCGGGATGGGCGTGGAGCACGCGATCGCCGGCGGTGACCTGAACGAGCGCCCGGACGGCCGCACCTTCCGCAGGCTGACCGACGGTCTCACCGACTGCCGGGCCGCCGCGCCCTGGGGCGGCGAGCACACCTGGACCCCCGCCGACCCCTACCAGCGCATCGACGCGATCTTCGCGACCAAGGGCATCGAGGTGCTGGGCTGCGGAGTGCCGGCCGGTCACCCCGGGGTGACCGGGACAGACCTGAGGGCGGCCACGGACCATCTACCGGTCCTGGCCGCCCTCAAGGTGCCGGCCGGTTAGACGACCGCCCCGCGCCCCGGATCCTCGTCGTCCTCGTCATCCGTCCGCATCCGTGTCACCAGCGTCGCGAACCCGCCGAGGAACCCGCCGATCCCCGCCGTGGCCAGCCACCACGTCATCTCCCAGCCGAGCACCACGGCCAGCAGAAGCAGCACCGGACCGCCGAGCACGCCCAGCCAGGCGAACTTCGCCGTCACGTCGGCCTCCGGCAGCGGGGGCGGCTCCGGCGGCACGAAGTGGCCTTCGTCGTCCTCGTCGAAGTCCTCCTCGGCGGGCTCGGGCGCGGAGTAGTCACGCGGGCCGACGCCGGGCGCGAAGGAGACGGAGCCGCCCAGCGGGGTGGCCGGGGCGGCCGGCTTGTCCCCGGGCTCCTTGACCTCCGGTCCCTCGGGCTCGGAGGGCTTCGCGGCGTCCTTGACCGTCCCGGCCGTGTCCACCCGGTCGTCGTTGGTCGGAGTCTCCAGCAGCGCCAGGTCCTCGATCGACTTGAACGGCTTGGCGCCCGGCGGGTCCGGCGGCTCATCGCCGTACGCGGCGACGATCGCGGCCCATGCGGCCTCCTCGTCGAACGGGACGCCCTCCTCGTCCGGCTCACGGCCCTCGCGGTCCTCGCGGTCCGAGTCGTGCTCAGCCACCTGCGGTCGTCCCTTCCTTGCCGAGACCGGGCTCCTTGCCGAGGCCGGACGCGAGCCGGCCGATGAACTCGACGCTCTCCTCGAAGATCCGGTCCGCGTCATGGTCCAACGTGGCGACGTGGTAGCTCTGTTCCAGGATGACCTCTTTCACATCCGTCGAGGAGATGCGGCTGAGGACGCGGGCGGAGTCGGCGGGCGGCACCACATGGTCCTGCGGGCTGCGCAGCAGCAGCACCGGCTGCGTGACCTGCGGCAGCTCGCCGTCGACGATCCGGAAGAACTGGCGCAGGGAGTGCGCCGCGTGCAGCGGGACCCGGTCGTAGCCGAGCTCCCGGCTGTCCGGCCTGGCGATGTCGCTGGCGATGCCCTTCGTCGCGGGGACGAGGTGGCGGACCACCGGGAGCGCGTGCGCCGCCAGTCCGTGCACCTTGTTCGCGGGGTTGACGACCACCACGCCGCTGACGGCGTCGCCGTGCTTCGCGGCCAGCCGCAGGGCCAGGGCGCCGCCCATGGACAGACCGGCCACGAACACCCGCTCACGGCGCTCGCACAGGAGGCGCAGCTCGCGGTCCACCTCCGCGTACCAGTCCTGCCAGCCGGTGATCCGCAGGTCCTCCCAGCGGGTGCCGTGCCCGGGCAGCAGCGGCAGGGAGACGGTCAGACCGCGCTCGGCGAGGTGCTCCGCCCAGGGGCGCAGCGACTGCGGTGATCCGGTGAAACCGTGGCAGAGGAGGACGGCGACCTCCCCGCCCTCGTGGCGAAACGGCTCGGCTCCGGAAAGGACCGGCACCTTCGGCCTCCTGGTCGTGAGAAGGGACTGACACGATCACGGAATGTCACGGAACGTCATGGAGGGGGTCGCACGTCGTTCGCGGGACCTTCACCGTACGCGACCGCACTGACACCGACCAGGGCCGTCGGCGCCTTTGACAGCACTCCGGGTTAAGGTCTGACCGACACATACAGGAGGCACTCGGTTGTTGTACGGCGCGATGAAGGTCGCTGTTGGGGGACCGCTGAAGGTCGCCTTCAGGCCCTGGGTGGAAGGCCTGGAGAACGTTCCCGCGCAGGGCGCCGCGATCCTGGCGAGCAACCACCTGTCCTTCTCGGACTCGTTCTTCCTGCCCGCGGTACTGGACCGCAAGGTCACGTTCATCGCGAAGGCGGAGTACTTCACCACGCCCGGTGTGAAGGGCCGGCTGACGGCCGCCTTCTTCAAGGGCGTGGGGCAGCTCCCCGTGGACCGCTCCGGTGCGCGCGGCGCGGGTGAGGCCGCCATCAGGAGCGGCATAGAGGTGCTGGAGCGCGGCGAGCTGTTCGGCATCTACCCGGAGGGCACGCGCTCGCCCGACGGGCGGCTCTACCGCGGCAAGCCGGGCGGCCTCGCGCGCGTGGCCCTCGCGACCGGCGCGCCCGTCCTGCCCGTCGCGATGATCGACACGGAGAAGATCCAGCCGCCCGGCAAGGTCATGCCGAAGCTGATGCGCCCGGGCATCAGGATCGGCAAGCCCCTGGACTTCAGCCGCTACCAGGGCATGGAGCACGACCGCTTCGTGCTGCGCGCGGTGACCGACGAGGTCATGTACGAGATCATGAAGCTCTCCGGCCAGGAGTACGTCGACATGTACGCCACGGCCATGAAGCGCCAGATCGCGGACGCGGCGAAGGCGGACAAGGAAGCCGAGAAGGCGGCGAAGGCGGCGCTCGCGCGGGCGGAGAAGGAACAGGCCGCGAAGGAGAAGGCCGAGCGGGAACAGGCCGAGAAGAAGCAGGCCGAGACGGAGCAGCGGCGCACCGAGCCCTAGTCGGGCTCGAAGCCGGGGGGCGGGGAGATGGCCAAGCGCGAGCGAGTCATGAGGATGTCGGTCGAGCAGCCGCTGTGGCGCGCGCTGTCCGGCTACCGGGTGCTCACGATGCTGTACGCGGTGGGCCTGTTCGCCACCGCCTACGACGAGTTCGCCCGCCCCTGGGTCGCCGTCGCCTACTACGCCGTACTGGGCGTGTGGACCCTGGCCACCCTGCCCCGGGTCGCGAACGCCGCCGGCTGCACCAAGCGTTTCCTCACCGCCGACCTCACCATCGCGATCGCCGGCATCCTGCTCACGCCCGTCGCCGACGCGCACGAGCGGGTCCAGGCCGGCGGCCCGACCCTGCCGTCGATCTGGACCGCGGGATCCGTCCTCGCCTTCGCCGTCAAGGGCGGCTGGCGCTGGGCGGCCCTCGCCTCCGGCCTCGTGGCCGTGGCCAACCTGGTCGAACGCGGCACCCCGGCCCGCGACACCGTCCACAACGTCATCCTCGTCTGCATCGCCTCCATCGCCATCGGCTACGTCGTCGAGGTGGCCCGCGCCTCCGAGCGCACCCTCGCCCGCGCCCTGGAGATCGAGGCCGCCACCCGGGAGCGGGAGCGGCTCGCCCGGGACATCCACGACAGCGTGCTCCAGGTGCTGGCGATGGTGCAGCGACGTGGTGCGGTGATCGGCGGCGAGGCGGCCGAGCTGGGCCGGATGGCGGGCGAGCAGGAGGTCGCCCTGCGCACCCTGGTCTCCGGCGGGCTCGTGCCCGTCTCCCGGGTCTCGGAGGACGCCGCGGAGGGAGCGCTCGTCCGGTCCGTCGACGAGGAACCGGAGGACAGCGGCCCCGTCGACCTGCGCGCCCTGCTCGCGCCGTACGCCGGGGCCGAGGTCAGCCTCGCCGAGCCCGGCGCGCCCGTGCCGCTGACCCCGGTCGCCGCCCGCGAGGTGGCCGCGGCCGTCGGGGCCGCCCTGGACAATGTCCGCAGGCACGCCGGGGAGCAGGCGCGTGCGTGGATCCTGGTCGAGGACGAGCCGGACGAGGTGATCGTCACCGTCCGGGACGACGGCCCCGGCATCCCGGAGGGGCGGCTAGCCCAGGCCGAGGGCGAGGGGCGGCTCGGTGTCGCCCTGTCGATCCGCGGCCGGCTGCGCGACCTCGGCGGCAGCGCGGAGCTGATCTCGGTGCCGGGCCAGGGCACGGAGGTCGAGCTGAAGGTACCGAAGGACGTGACGGAAGCGCGGGGGAAGGCGGAGCGACGATGACGGAGACCACGGAGGACCTGCGGGACCCGGCAGAGGACCCGATCAGGGTCATGGTGGTCGACGACCACCCCATGTGGCGCGACGCCGTCGCACGCGACCTGGCCGAGTCGGGCTTCGAGGTGGTCGCCACCGCGGGCGACGGCGACCAGGCCGTGCGCCGCGCCAAGGCCGCCGCGCCCGACGTCCTCGTGCTGGACCTGAACCTGCCCGCCAAGCCCGGCGTCCAGGTCTGCAAGGAGGTCGTCGCCGCCAACCCCGCGCTGCGCGTCCTCGTGCTGTCCGCGAGCGGTGAGCACGCCGACGTCCTGGAGGCCGTGAAGTCCGGTGCGACCGGCTACCTGCTGAAGTCGGCCTCCACCGGGGAACTCCAGGACGCGGTGCGCCGCACGGCCGTCGGCGACCCGGTCTTCACCCCCGGCCTCGCCGGGCTGGTCCTCGGCGAGTACCGCCGCCTGGCCTCCGAACCCGCCCCCGCCCAGGACACCGACGAACCGAAGGCGCCCCGGCTCACCGACCGCGAGACCGAGGTGCTGCGCCTGGTCGCCAAGGGCCTGAGCTACAAGCAGATCGCCGAACGCCTGGTCATCTCCCACCGCACGGTGCAGAACCACGTCCAGAACACGCTCGGCAAGCTCCAGTTGCACAACCGGGTCGAGCTGGTCAGGTACGCGATAGAGCGCGGCCTCGACGACGAGTGAGGCGCACGTCACACTGACCCTTCGTCAGGCACCTGCGGCGAAGGGACTGTTCCATGCGCGTCGGAGTACTGACCGGAGGCGGCGACTGCCCCGGCCTCAACGCCGTCATCCGGGCCATCGTCCGCAAGGGCGTGCAGGAGTACGGCTATGACTTCACCGGCTTCCGGGACGGCTGGCGAGGGCCCCTGGAAGGCGACACCGTCCGACTCGACATCCCCGCCGTGCGCGGCATCCTGCCCCGCGGCGGCACCATCCTCGGCTCCTCGCGGACCAACCCGCTGAAGGTGGAGAACGGCATCCGCCGTATCAAGGAGAACCTCGCCGAGCTGGAGGTCGAGGCGCTCATCGCCATCGGCGGCGAGGACACCCTGGGCGTGGCCGCCCGGCTGTCCGACGACCACGGCGTGCCCTGCGTCGGCGTCCCGAAGACCATCGACAACGACCTGTCCGCCACCGACTACACCTTCGGCTTCGACACCGCGGTCGGCATCGCGACCGAGGCGATCGACCGGCTGCACACCACCGCCGAGTCCCATATGCGGGTCCTGGTAGTCGAGGTGATGGGCCGGCACGCCGGCTGGATCGCCCTCCACTCCGGCCTGGCGGGCGGCGCGAACGTCATCCTCATCCCCGAGCAGCGCTTCGACGTCGAGCAGGTCTGCGCCTGGGTGACGTCCCGCTTCAAGGCGTCGTACGCGCCGATCGTGGTCATCGCCGAAGGGGCGATGCCGAAGGACGGCGACATGGTCCTCAAGGACCAGTCGCTGGACTCCTTCGGGCACGTCCGGCTCTCCGGCGTCGGCGAGTGGCTCGCCAAGCAGATCGAGAAGCGCACCGGCAATGAGGCCCGGACCACGGTCCTGGGCCATGTCCAGCGCGGCGGCACCCCCAGCGCCTTCGACCGCTGGCTCGCCACCCGCTTCGGTCTGCACGCCATCGACTGCGTCCGCGACGGCGACTTCGGCACGATGGTCGCCCTGCGCGGCACGGACATCGTCCGGGTCCCGATCGCCGACGCGACGGCCCGCCTGAAGACGGTGGACCCCACGCTGTACGAGGAGGTCGGCGTCTTCTTCGGCTGACCGGGACACGGACGTCCGGGGGCGCCCGGCCCCCGGACGGCTACACCGTCGTGTTGCGCAACTGCCCCACCAACTCCCGCACGACCCCGGCACCGTTCAGGGTCAGGATCGACTCCGGATGGAACTGCACCCCGGCGAACCCGGGCCCGCGCATGGCGTGCACCTCGCCGTTCGCGGCCCGGCTCACCTCGACGCCGTGCGCGGCCAGCTCCTGGCGGGCCTCCTCGTCGCAGCGCGCCACGAAGCTGTTGTAGAACCCGACGGTCTCGCGCCGCCCGAACAGCTCGATCTCCGTCTGCGCGCCCTGGTACGGCACGTCCTTCCGTAGGATCTCGAGCCCCAGCTCCGCCGCGATCAGCTCGTGCCCCAGGCAGACGCCGAGCACGCCGTGCCTCTCGGCCCGGACGACCTCGGCCGTCAGGGCACGCAGGAACCGCATCTTCGGATCGGCCAGGTCGGAGGGATCGCCCGGGCCGGGCCCCAGCACCACCGGCCCCGTGTGCCCGAGCACCGCCTCCCGCAGCCCCGGCTCGTCGTACCGCCGCACGGTCACCTCCAGACCGCACGAGCGCAGCACATGCGCGAGCATCGCCGTGAAGGTGTCCTCCCCGTCGACGACCAGGGCGTGTCCGGCGAGCCCCTCGGAGCGCTCCTGCATCCGCAGCCAGAACGGCGCCAGCGACGCCCGGCGCCCGTCGAGCGCTGCACGCACGCGTGGATCCTCGGCGAGCTGCGGCCGCACGGACTCCGCACGCGGCCTGCCCGGCCGTACGCCCAGGGCCGCCAGCACGCCCGCCGCCTTCGCGTGGGTCTCCGCGACCTCGCCGGCGGGGTCCGAACCGCGCACGAGCGTGGCGCCGACCGGCACCCGCAGCCCGCCGTCCGCACCGATGTCGGCGGTACGGATGAGGATGGGGGAGTCGAGGGTCTGCGCCCCGCCGGAATCCCGCCCGAGGAGGGCCAGCGCCCCGGCGTAGTAGCCACGCCCCCCGACCTCGTGCCGCTCGATCACACGGCAGGCGTTCTGCACCGGCGAGCCGGTGACGGTCGCCGCGAACATGGTCTCCTTCAGCACCTCCCGCACATCCAGCGAGGACTTCCCGCGCAGCTCGTACTCGGTGTGCGCGAGGTGCGCCATCTCCTTCAGCCGCGGCCCGACCACGACGCCGCCCATGTCGCCGACGGTGCACATCATCTTGAGCTCCTCGTCGACGACCATCGACAGCTCCTCGATCTCCTTGCCGTCGGCGAGGAAGCCGAGCAGATGCTCGGGGGTCGGCCCCTCGGCGGGGTAGCGGTAGGTGCCGCTGATCGGGTTCATGACGACCGTGCCGCCGGACATCCGGACGTGCACCTCCGGGCTCGCCCCGACCAGCGTCCGGTCCCCGGTGTGCACGACGAACGTCCAGTACGCGCCCCGCTCGCCCTCCAGGAGCCGCCGGAACAGCGCCAGCGCGTCGGCCCGGCCGAACCCGGGGATCTCACCCTCGTACGTCCGCCGGATCACGAAGTTCGCGCCCTCGCCCCGCCCGATCTCCTCCCGCAGCACACGCCCGACGATCTCCGCGTACTCCTCGTCGCCGACGTCGAAGCCACCGCCCTCGACCCGCACGTCATGCCCCGGAAGCTGCTCCAGGGCGTCGGCCAGCGGGATCTCGTACGACTCCTCGGGCGTCAGCACCGCAAGGGGCGTGCCGTCGTCGCGGACGTCGAAGCCGCGCTCGCGGATCTGCCGGAAGGGGACGAGCGCGAGGCCCTCGCCGGGGAGGTCGGCGAGACGGTCGTACGCGGCGACCGGGCCGATCAGGACCTCGACCTGATCATGGTCCTGGCCCGGGGTGCGGCGGCGCAGCAGGGCGAACGGGCGGGAGTCGTCCAGCAAGCCGTGCAGGTTCATGGGTCCGTGCTCCATCTCGGTGAGAGAGGAACGGACCCCGGAAACACCGAAGGCCGCCCCTCGGGCGGCCTTCGCGAAGTCTGTCGTACGCGCAGTCAGCGGGCCGCCGGATGAGCGGTCCACCACCAGGTCTGGATCGAGTGCGCGAACATGCGACGCACCTTATCCCATGTCCGAGGGGTGTACCCGGTGTCTCAATTGCTGGGCATGGGTCAGGACGCCCGACACGACCCCGTAATGTTGAGGTCGTGACCGTGAACGCTAAGACCAGCACCAGTGCTGGCAACACCTGGCGAGACCTGCCCGCGGCGCAGCAGCCCGAGTACCCCGACACCGAGGCTCTGCGCGCAGTCGTTGCGGACCTCGAGTCGTATCCGCCGCTCGTCTTCGCGGGCGAGTGCGACCAGCTGCGTGCCCGGATGGCGGCCGTTGCCAAGGGAGAGGCGTTCCTCCTCCAGGGCGGCGACTGCGCCGAGGCCTTCGACGCGGTGTCCGCGGACCACATCCGCAACAAGCTGAAGACGCTGCTCCAGATGGGCGCCGTGCTCACGTACGCCGCGTCCGTGCCCGTGGTGAAGGTCGGCCGGATCGCCGGCCAGTACTCCAAGCCGCGCTCCAAGGGCACCGAGACCCGCGACGGCGTGACCCTGCCGACCTACCGCGGCGACTCGGTCAACGGCTTCGACTTCAACGAGGCCGCCCGTATCCCGGACCCCGAGCGCCTGAAGCGGATGTACCACGCGTCGGCCTCCACGCTGAACCTGGTGCGCGCCTTCACCACCGGCGGCTACGCCGATCTGCGCCAGGTGCACGCCTGGAACCAGGACTTCGTGAAGTCGTCCCCGTCGGGACAGCGCTACGAGCAGCTCGCCCGCGAGATCGATCAGGCGCTGAACTTCATGCACGCCTGCGGGGCCGACCCGGAGGAGTTCAAGACGGTCGAGTTCTACGCCTCGCACGAGGCGCTGCTGCTCGACTACGAGTCCGCCCTGACCCGCGTCGACTCGCGCACCGGGCAGCTGTACGACGTCTCCGGGCACATGGTGTGGATCGGTGAGCGCACCCGGCAGCTGGACCACGCGCATGTCGAGTTCGCCTCGAAGATCCGCAACCCGATCGGCATCAAGCTGGGCCCGACGACCACGGCCGAGGACGCGCTGCAGTACATCGAGCGCCTCGACCCGGAGCGTGAGCCGGGCCGGCTGACCTTCATCGTCCGCATGGGCGCCGACAAGGTCCGCGACAAGCTCCCCGAGCTGGTCGAGAAGGTCACGGCCTCGGGCGCCACCGTGGCCTGGGTGACCGACCCGATGCACGGCAACACCTTCGAGGCGGCCTCCGGGCACAAGACCCGCCGCTTCGACGACGTGCTCGACGAGGTCAAGGGCTTCTTCGAGGTCCACAAGGCGCTCGGCACCCACCCGGGCGGCATCCACGTGGAGCTCACCGGCGACGACGTCACCGAGTGCGTGGGCGGCGGCGACGAGATCTTCGTCGACGATCTGCACCAGCGCTACGAGACGGCCTGCGACCCGCGGCTCAACCGCAGCCAGTCGCTCGACCTGGCGTTCCTCGTGGCCGAGATGTACAGGGACCAGTAACGGGCTCGCCTGTTACCCGGGCATGGACTGGGGCGCGGATCACAGGATCCGCGCCCCTCTCCACTTTTGTGGCTCCGGCCCGGCGGGTAAGGTTAGGTTAGCCTCACCGATCAACGGGACGGCGCCAGAGAACGAAACCCGCCGGGAGGTGAGCCGCGTGTACATCTGCAGTTGCTTCGGGATCACCGAGCAGCAGGTCAAGCAGCACGCGGACAGCGGTGCCTGCACCCCTCGCCAGATAGCCTCCGCCTGCAAGGCGGGCACGGACTGCGGGTCGTGCGTACGCCGTATCCAGGCGATCCTCGGCAGGGGGGCGTGCCCTCGCCGGGACATGGCCGACCGGGGAGAACCGGTGCTCTCGGACCTGTCGGATCTGGAAGACGCCGCCTAGGCAGGACCTAGCTGGGCTGCTCGATCTGCTGCGCGATGTACAGCGCCTCGCCGAGCTTCTCGATGAGCTCGAGCTGTGTGTCCAGGTAGTCGATGTGGTGCTCCTCGTCCTCGAGGATCGACTCGAAGAGGTTCGCGGACGTGATGTCGCCCTTGGTGCGCATCACCTCGATGCCCCGCTTGAGACGGTCGATCGCCTCGACCTCCACCTGCCGGTCGGCCTGGAACATCTCGGTGACCGTCTGGCCGACCCGGACATGGAAGAGCCGCTGGTAGTTGGGCAGGCCGTCCAGCATGAGGATGCGCTCGGTGATCTTGTCCGCGTGCTTCATCTCATCGATGGACTCTTCACGCGTGTACTTGGCGAGCTTGGTCCAGCCTTTGTTGTCCTGGATCCGGTAGTGCAGCCAGTACTGGTTGATCGCCGTCAGCTCGCCGGTCAACTGCTCGTTCAGGAATTCGAGGACCTCGGGGTCGCCCTGCATCGCAGAGGCTCCTTCCAACGCGTAAGAACTGGCAGGTTGCGCCGCATGATTCCACCGCGGAAGAAGATCGTCCAGTAAGTCTTCACTTAGTAAGTAAGGGCATGCTTAGTTTGGAATGCCCGTTTTGGAATGGCCCGGGTCAGGGGCATCACCCGAGGTCTGTCAGGATGGACACATGGGTCAGCCGGTGGGACGCGAATCGGGAGAAGGGCGCGATTCAGCAGGAGCGACGCAGCCCGGGCTTCCGCCGGGACAGCGATTGCAGCGCGGCTGGCCGGTCACGCACTACGGGCCCGTCCCCAAGTTCCGGCCCGAGCGCTGGGAGTTCAGGGTCTTCGGCGCCACCGCGGGCGGCGGCAAGCACTGCTGGACCCACGAGGAGTTCACGGCACTGCCGTACACCACCGTCGTGGCCGATCTGCACTGCGTCACCAAGTTCAGCATGCTGGGCGCCGAGTGGGGCGGGGTCCCCGCGCGCACCATCCTCGACATCGCTCCGCCCGCGGACGACGTCACCCATGTGATGGTGTGGGCCGAGTACGGATTCAGCTCCAACCTCCGGCTGTCCGACTTCGCCTCCGAGCAGGCCCTGTTCGCCACCCACAAGGACGGCGAACTCCTCACCGCCGAGCACGGCTTCCCGCTGCGCCTGATCGTGCCCCATCTGTACGCCTGGAAGGGCCCCAAGTGGGTGCGCGGCGTGGAGTACATGACCGCCGACCGGCGCGGCTTCTGGGAGGAGCGCGGCTACCACAACGTCGGCGACCCGTGGCAGGAGCAGCGCTACTCGTACCAGGAGGAGCCCGGGGACGGCCCCGACCTCTGAGCTGAAGCCGTCAGCCGTCGCGCAGCTTCTTCAGCCGCTCCACGTCCGCCGCGTGCCCCTCCTTGCCGCCCGGCGTCTCGATGATCAGCGGCACGCCCTCGGTCGCGGGGTGCGTCATCAGGGCCCGGAACGGGTCCTCGCCGATGTGACCGACGCCGATGTTCTCGTGCCGGTCCTTGTGCGCGCCCACCACGTCCTTGGAGTCGTTGGCGTGGATCAGCTTCAGCCGACCCTCGCCGACCGTGTCCACCAGCAGGTCCAGCGTCTGGTGCATGCCGCTCGGGCCGGTCAGATCGTGCCCGGCGGCGAAGATGTGGCAGGTGTCCAGGCACACGCCCAGCATCGGGTGGGCGTCCAGAGCCTCGAAGTACGGGCCGAAGTCCCAGGTCCGTGAGCACAGCGAGGCGCCCTGGCCGGCGGTCGACTCCAGCAGCAGATACGGGTCGTCGTCATGGGTCAGCTCCTCCAGCAGCGGCAGCAGCCGCTCCCGCACCTGCTCCAGCGCCACGGACCGCTCCCGGCCGCCCGTCGCGCTGCCGGTGTGCACGACCACGCCCAGCGCCCCGATCTCCCGCCCGCGGCGCAGCGAGTGCCGCAGCGACTCCACCGACTTCTCCACGGTCGCCTCGGTGTGCGAGCCGAAGTTGATCAGGTAGGGGGCGTGGACGTACGCCGGGATCGACTCGGCCTCGCACGCCGCGCGGAACGCCTCGTCCTGCTTCGGATTCCCGGCCGGTGTGGCCCAGCCGCGCGGGTTGGCGACGAAGACCTGGACGGTCTCCGCCTTCAGATCACGGGCGTACGACAGACCGACGGAGTGCAGCCCACCGGCCACGGGGACATGGCCGCCCACCGGGTTGCGGGAGGGGCCGGACAGCTGATTGTTCACCCGTTCAGGGTGTCATGCGGCCGGCCCGGCCCCGTCCACGGGCTCCCTGCCCGCGCCCGTCACCTGATCTTGATGGTGATCGTCGAACCCTTGGGCGCGGACTGGCCGCCCTCGACGGACTGCCCCTTGACCTCGTCACCGAACAGCCCGAGCAGACCGCGGTCCTCGTCTACCTGGAACCCGGCGCCCTCCAGCGCTTGCGTGGCGTCGTCGACGTTCTGGCCGACCACGTCCGGGACCTCGATCATCTCGGGGCCCTTGGAGAGCGTCAGCGTCACCGTGTCGCCCTCGGCCGCCCGGCCGCCGGCGTTCGGGGTCTGCTTGACCACCTGGCCCTTGTCGAACTCGGAGGAGTTGACCCGCTCGGTGGCGACCTTCACCTTGAGCCCGGCGTCCTGGAGCTGCGCCCGGGCATCGGCTTCGTCCGCTCCGGTGACGTCGGGGATGTCGATGGGGCTGCCCTTGCTGACGACCAGCGCGACGGCGGTGCCCGCGCGGACCTTCGTGCCGTCGGCGGGCCGCGCGGAGATCACCGAGCCCTTCGGCACGTCCTCGCTGAACTCCCTGGTGACCATGCCCGGCTCAAGACCGTCCTCCTTCAGCTGGGCCCGCGCCGTGGCCAGCTTCTGGCCCTCCAGGGCGGGCACCCGCACGGTCTCGGGGCCGTCGGACACGGTGATGCTCACCGAGTCGTTGCCACGGATGCGCGACCCGGGCTTCGGGTCGGAGCTGATGATCTGGCCCCGCTCCACGGTGTCGCTGTAGGCGTGCTCGACCTTGCCGAGATCCAGCCCGGCCTTCTCCAGCCGGCTCTCGGCCTCGGTCTGGGTCTTCGCCAGCAGCGGGGGGACCTCGGTGAACTGGCCCGAGTTGATGTACCAGATGCCGCCGCCGAGGCCCAGCACCAGCAGCACGGCGACGACGATCGCCAGCGGACCGCGCCGGGACCCCGGGCGGCGCCGGGACGGCGGGGGCGGCGGGGACTCGAAACGGCTGGTGCGGTTGAGCGCCGCCCCGGACGTCTCGTCGTCCTCGTTGACCGGCAGCGGGCGCAGGTTGGTCAGCGCGCGCGGGATCACACTCGTACGGTCGTCGGCTCCGTCGTGCTCCGAGGAGAGCGCCTGCGGCGGCACCGCGTCCAGCTGCTCCGCGCTCAGCCCGGCGCGCCCGTCGCGGACCTGCGCGAGCAGCGCCACCGCGTCGTGCGGGCGGATGTCCGGGGTGCGGGCGGTCGCCGAGGCCACCATCTCGTCCAGCTCGTAGGCCAGACCGGGCACAGCGGCCGACGGCGGCGGGACGTCCTCGTGCAGGTGCTTGTACAGGATCACGGCCGGCGAGTCCGCGTCGTGCGGCTTGTCGCCGGTCAGCATCTCGTACAGCATCACCCCGCACGCGTACACGTCGACGCGGGGGTCCGCGGTGCCGTTCTCTATCTGCTCGGGCGCGAGGTACGCGACCGTGCCGAGCACGGTCCCTGTGGTGTTCGTCACCGTGTCCACGGCGCGGACGAGTCCAAAGTCGGCGACCTTCACCCGGCCGTCGTCCCCTATGAGGACGTTCTCGGGCTTCATGTCCCGGTGCACGAACCCGGCGCGGTGGGCGGCGCCCAGCGCGGCCAGTACCGGCTCCAGGATGTCCAGGGCGGCGCGCGGCTGCAGGGCCCCGCGCTCGCGCAGCACGTCCCGCAGGGTGCAGCCCGCGACGTACTCCATGGCGAGATACACGTAGGAGCCGTCGGTGCCCTGGTCGAAGACCTGCACCACGTTCGGATGGGCCAGTCGGGCGACGGACTTCGCCTCACGGATGAACCGCTCGACGAACGAGCCGTCGACGGCGAGCGAGGGGTGCATCACCTTGAGCGCGAGAACGCGGTCCAGCCGGGTGTCCACAGCCCGGTAGACCGTCGCCATCCCGCCGACGGCGATCCGCGCGTCGATGCGATACCGGCCGTCGAGCACCTGCCCGACCAAGGGGTCCTGAAGGGTCGTGTCCACGCAGGCGAGTGTACGAGCCACGACCGACACCCCGCCGCCCCGTCCGTTCCCCGGTGCGGGACTGCAGCCGACCTGTGACGTGTATCCCCCCTGGCTGCGGGCATGCGCACCGCCTCAGCTGCGGGCATGCGTGCCGCTAGGGGCGGCACGGGTGGGCGCAGCGGCACCCCGCTACGCCGGGCTGCGCACCCACCCGCCCCCAGCACACACGCCCGGCTCACTGAAAAGCAGGCCGCTCCGGATCGAGCACAGCCATCCCCTCACCCGGCGAAGACGCCTCCGCGAAATGCCGCCGAGGAATACGCCCGGCCCGATACGCCAACCGCCCCGCTTCCACCCCGTTCCTCATGGCGGCAGCCATCAGCACCGGCTCCTGCGCCCGCGTCACCGCCGAGGCGAGCATCACACCCGCACACCCCAGCTCCATCGCCAGCGCCGCGTCCGACGCCGTACCGGCACCGGCGTCCAGAATCACCGGCACCCCCGCCCGCTCGACGATCAACTGGAAGTTGTGCGGGTTGCGGATACCGAGCCCGGACCCGATCGGCGACCCCAGCGGCATGATCGCCGCGCAGCCCACGTCCTCCAGCCTCCGCGCCAGCACCGGGTCGTCGTTGGTGTACGGCAGCACCGTGAACCCGTCGTCGACCAGCGTCTCGGCCGCCTCCAGCGTCTCGATCGGATCCGGCAGCAGCGTGCGCTCGTCGGCGATGACCTCCAGCTTGACCAGGTCGGTGCCGAGGGCCTCGCGTGCCAGACGGGCCGTGAGGACGGCCTCTCCGGCGGTGAAACAGCCCGCCGTGTTGGGCAGCACCCGGATGCCGAGCCGGTCCAGGACGGAGAGCACCGAGCCGTGCACCGAGGGATTCACCCGGCGCATCGCGACCGTCGTCAGCTCCGTCCCCGAGGCGACCAGCGAACGCTCCAGCACGTCGAGGCTGGGCGCCCCGCCCGTACCCATGATCAGGCGGGACGTGAAGGACGTACCACCGAGGACAAACGGATCGTCGGCCATGGTCAGCCTCCTTGGACGGCGGTGAGGACTTCCACACGGTCTCCCTCGGCGAGGGACGTGGCCGGCCACTGCGCGCGCGGGACGACGGTCTCGTTGAGGGCGGCGGCCACTCCGGAGGGCGAGGCGGTGAGCGAACTCACGACGGTGTCGAGAGCCGTGCCGGGCCGGACGTCCCGGGGCTCGCCGTTGACGGAGATGTTCATACGGGCTGCTCCGTGAGTGCGGTGGCGGTACTGAAGCGCTTCGGGGTGAAGGGGCGGGCCTCCTCGGGGAGTTCGCCCGCCGTCAGGGCGTGTGCCAGGGCGTCGCCGGTCACCGGGGTGAGCAGGACACCGTTGCGGTAGTGCCCGGTGGCCAGCAGCAGTCCCTCCAGACCGGTCGGGCCGAGCAGCGGCGCGTTGTCGGGGGAGCCGGGCCGCAGTCCGGCCCGGGTCTCCGTGAACGGCAGCTCGGTGATGCCCGGGACCAGCTCGTGCGCGTCGCGCAGCAGCTCGTACACGCCGCCCGCGGTCACGGTGGTGTCCCAGCCCGTCTCCTCGCTGGTCGCCCCGATGACCAGCTCGCCGCTCTCGCGCGGCACCAGATAGACATGGCTGCCGCGCACGACCGCGCGTACGGTCCGGCTCAGGAAGGGGCCGTGCCGCCCCGGCATGGTCAGCCGTACGACCTGCCCCTTCACCGGTCGCACGGGAGGCAGCACGTCCTCGGGGACGCCCGTGAGCCGTCCGCTGAGGCTGCCCCCGGCCAGCACCACCTGCCCGGCGTCCAGCGCGGTCCCGTCGGCCGTGACGACGCCCGCGGCCCGGTCCCGTACGACGGTGAGGCGCTCCGCCCACGCCCGGTGGAAGACCACACCCGCCCGCTCGCACGCCGTCACCAGCGCCCCGGACAGTCGCCGCGGGTCGATCTGGTGGTCGCCGTCGACCCGCAGCCCGCCGCGCACGCCCGGCGCGAGCATCGGCTCCAGGCGGCGGCACTCCCGCCCCGACAGCCACTGCGACTCCAGGCCGGACTGCTGCTGCAGGGCGTGCAGTTCGCGCAGATGGGCCCGGTCGTCGGCGTCCAGGGCGACGGCGAGCGTGCCGCAGCGGCGGTAGCCGAGGTCGTGGCCCGTGAGGTCGGTGAGCTCGGCCGCGAAGTCCGGGTAGCGCCGGGCGGAGGCGAGGTTCAGGCCGAGCAGGGTCTGCTCGCCGTAGTGCAGTTCCGTGACGGCGGCGAGCATGCCGGCCGCCACCTGTGCGGCCCCGCCGCCCGGCTCGGGGTCCACCACGGCCGTGGCGAGCCCGCGTTGTGCGGCCCGCCACGCGGTGACCAGGCCGATGATGCCGCCCCCGATGACGAGGACGTCTGACGTTGGCGTACGCGACATGGGCGTCCAGCCCCTCCCTTCGCCGGCATGACCCGGATCAGGTTCGTACGGTCGGAGGCCGCCAGCCTCCCTCTCAGCCCGGTGCGTCCGGGCTCCCGCGAGTGCTCTACGTTGGCCACCCTAGCCCGATGCCGTATGTCGCAGTAAGGGAGCCTCCGTCCATGGCCCGATCCCTCGACGGTCTTCTCCTCGCCCCGGTCGCCGACCAGGCCCCTGGCCAGGTGGGGACCCGCACCCGGTTCACGTACCACGAGAGGGACGGCGAGATCTGGGCCGAGTACACGGGCGGCGACGTCGTACGCGGCCACCTCGTGGGTACCCGGGAGGGTGACCGGCTGGACTTCCGGTACGTACAGCTCAAGCAGGACGGAACCACCTCCTCGGGGCACTGTGTGTCGACGGTCGTGGAGCTTCCCGACGGGCGGGTGCGGCTGGAGGAGACGTGGGAGTGGGAGTCGCAGCAGGGCAGTGGGACGAGCGTTGTGGAGCAGGTCACTGCGCATGAGCACTGACTGACAAAACGTCAGGTGTCTATGGTGATCAGGTGAGCGAGCAGACGCAGGAACCAGGTCCGTCAGCGCCGCGGCGCGTGGTCGTGGCGGGTGCGGGCATGGCCGGTGTGCAGACCGCGGTCGCCCTGCGGGAGCAGGGTTTCACCGGCACCGTGATCCTCATCGGCGCCGAGCCCCACCAGCCGTACGACCGGCCCCCGTTGTCCAAGGCCGTCCTGCTCGGCAAGGCCGAGGGCTCCGCCTTCGACCTCGACTTCGAGGCCCTCGGCATCGAGCTGCGACTCGGCTGCGAGGTGCTGGGCCTGCGCCCCGGCGATCACGAGCTGGACACCGAGGACGGGCCCGTGCCGTACGACGCCCTCGTCGTCGCGACCGGCGCCGAACCGGTCCGGCTGCCCGGCTCGGAGGGCGTGCCGGGTGTGCATCTGCTGCGCACCCTGGACGACGCCGAGCGGCTGCGGCCCGTGCTGGCCCGCAAGCACGACATCGTGGTCGTCGGCGCGGGCTGGATCGGCGCGGAGTTCGCCACCGCAGCGCGCGAGGCGGGCTGCGCGGTGACCGTCGTGGAGGCCGCCGAACGGCCGCTCGCCGGGGCGCTGCCCGCCGAGGTCGCGGCCCCGATGGCCGGCTGGTACGCCGACGCGGGTGCGGTGCTGCGCACGCACGCGCGCGTGGAGCGCGTCGAGCCCGGGGCGGTGCTGCTCGACGACGGCACGCGGCTGCCGGCGGGCGCGGTCGTGGTCGGCATCGGCGCCCGCCCCGCCACGGCGTGGCTGGCCGGCTCCGCAGTGGAGCTAGGTGCCCAGGGCGAGATCGTGTGCGACCAGCACCTGCTTACGTCGGTGCCGGACGTGTACGCGGTCGGCGACTGCGCATCCTTCCCCTCGGGGCGGTACGGCGAGCGCCTGCTGGTGCACCACTGGGACAACGCCCTCCAGGGGCCGCGCACGGTGGCCCTGAACATCGTCGGCCGGGCCTCGGGGGAGACCCCGGCGGTGTACGACCCCGTGCCGTACTTCTGGTCCGAGCAGTTCGGGCGGTTCGTGCAGTACGCCGGGCACCACGCCGGCGCCGACACGACCCTGTGGCGGGGCGACCCGGCCGGGCCGGCCTGGACGGTCTGCTGGCTCCGCGGGGACCGGCTGGTCGCCCTGCTGGCGGTGGGCCGGCCCCGGGACCTGGCGCAGGGGCGTCGCCTGATCGAGTCGGGCGCCGCCATGAATCCGGTGCTGCTGGAGGACCCGGCCAGGCCGCTGAAGGCGGCTACGGCGTAGCTGTCGGGGGCTGTCGGGGGAGCCTGTCGTCCGCCCAGGTGGGCCGGGCTGACTTCCGACTGTCAGTGGCGGATGGCAGGCTGGTTTCCGTGACCGAGATTGACGCAAAGATCGATGCTCTCGTCCCCGCCTGGCTCACCCTCCCCGACATCGCCGAACAGTTCGGTGTCGAGGTGACGCGTGTGCGGCAGCTGGTCAAGGACGGCCAGCTCCTCGCCGTACGCCGAGGTGAGAACCGCGCGCTGCACGTCCCCGCCGCCTTCATCGACGGGGACAAGGTCGTCAAGGGCCTGTCCGGGACCCTGACACTCCTGCGGGACGACGGTTTCACGGACGAGGAGATGCTGGAGTGGCTCTTCACCCCCGACCCGAGCCTGCCCGGCACCCCGGCGCAGGCACTGAGTGAGAATCGCGGCACGGAGGTGAAGCGACGCGCCCAGGCGCTCGCGGTCTGACCCGACTCGACGAGACACCGTCCGGTGCCGTGCGAGCGGGGCCGGACCCGAACGACGGCCCGGAGCACGGGCCGCGGCTTCCATGAGGCCACGGCCCCGGGCCGGCTCGCGCCCGCTCAGGGCGCGGGCCGCCGCCCGGCTGTCGCCGGCAGAGTGGCCTCGCCGCCCTCCCGGCACCGCCAAGGGGCGCTTCGGCGCCCTGGCCGCACCCCGTACGCCACCGCCACCGACACCCAGGGGGACACGCATGCCCGACACCGCCGCCACCACCGCACGGGCCCAGCTCGCCGACGCCCGGGTCTACCTCTGCACCGACGCCCGCGAGCGGCAGGGCGACCTCGTGGAGTTCCTCGACGCCGTGCTGGCCGGCGGGGTCGACATCGTGCAGTTGCGGGACAAGGGCCTGGAGGCCGGCGAGGAACTGGAGCACCTGGCCGTCTTCGCCGACGCCTGTGCCCGGCACGGGAAGCTGCTCGCGGTCAACGACCGCGCGGACGTCGCCCACGCCGCCGGCTCCGACGTGCTGCACCTCGGCCAGGGCGATCTCCCGGTCCCGGCGGCCCGCGCGATCCTCGGCGACGACGTCCTGATCGGCCGCTCCACGCACGCGGACTCCGAGGCCGCCGCGGCCGCCGCCCAGGACGGCGTGGACTACTTCTGCACCGGCCCGTGCTGGCCCACCCCCACCAAGCCCGGCCGCCACGCCCCCGGCCTGGACCTCGTCCGGCACACCGCCGCCCTCGGCACCGACCGCCCCTGGTTCGCCATCGGCGGCATCGACCTCGGCAACCTCGACCAGATCCTGGAGGCGGGCGCCCGGCGCGTTGTCGTCGTACGGGCGATCACCGAGGCCGACGACCCGGGCGCGGCGGCCACCGAGTTCGCGAAGAGGCTGCGGGAGAAGTAGTCCGACGGTCGGACGGATGTCCAAGGGGTGGACAGCAAGTACACAAATCGGGCAAATATCGATGCCCGGTTGGGTGACCGACCGCCCCTGGCTAACCTGCCGGTATGGCCCTCGGCACCGCATCCATCAGGTCGGACCACGCACGCACCGTCCGAGACATGCTCGCGACAGGCAAGACGACGTACTCGTTCGAGTTCTACGCGCCCAAGACCCCGAAGGGCGAGCGAAACCTGTGGAACGCCCTGCGCCGGGTCGAGGCGGTGGCGCCCGACTTCGTCTCCGTGACCTACGGCGCGGGCGGTTCCACCCGCGCCGGCACGGTCAAGGCGACCGAGGCGATCGCCTCCGACACCACCCTCACCCCGATCGCGCACCTCACGGCCGTCGACCACTCGGTCGCCGACCTGCGCAACATCATCGGCCAGTACGCCGACGCCGGGATCCGCAACATGCTCGCCCTGCGCGGCGACCCGCCCGGCGACCCGATGGGCGACTGGGTGCCGCACCCCCGCGGCCTCGCCTACGCCGCCGAACTGGTCGAGCTGATCAAGGCGTCCGGCGACTTCTGCGTGGGCGTCGCCGCCTTCCCGGCGATGCACCCGCGCTCCAGCGACTGGGACACCGACGTCCGCCACTTCGTCGACAAGTGCCGTGCGGGCGCGGACTACGCGATCACACAGATGTTCTTCCAGCCGGAGGACTATCTGAGGCTGCGTGACCGGGTCGCCGCCGCCGGCTGTGACACCCCGGTCATCCCCGAGATCATGCCGATCACCAGTGTGAAGTCGCTGGCGCGCATCCCGTCCCTCACCAACGCCGCCTTCCCGGACGCCCTGAAAGAGCGGATCCTCACAGCAAAAGACGATCCGGCCGCTGTACGCTCCATTGGGATCGAATTCGCCACGGAGTTCTGCGCGCGGCTGCTCGCCGAGGGAGTGCCCGGCTTGCACTTCATCACGCTCAACAACTCCACGGCGACCCTGGAGATCTACGAGAACCTGGGCCTGCACCACTCATCGCAGGCCTAGACCGTTCGCACCGGTATACGACACACTGCGTAGCGGCCACTGGGAGAGGGGCGTACATGGGCTGGGCGGTCCTCTACATCGCGTTCGGCATCGTCGCGCTGTGGCTGCTGGGCGAGGTGCTGTTGCAGTACAAGGCGCGGCTGCGCTGGCGACTGCTGGCCTTCGCCGGCTTCCTCGGCGTCGTCGTCGGTGTCCTGATCCCGTCGGTCGTCGTGATCGGACTGGGTGCGGCCGCCTTCGCGGTCGGGCAGACCTACGTCACCCTGTCGTTCCGCAGCGGCTTCGCGGCCGGCTGGGCGATGAACGCCCCGATGCTGGGCGGCAGCAAGCGCGGCCGGGGTGAGCGGGGCCGCCAGGAGCCGACCCTCGAGGTCTCCGGCCTGGAGGCGCCGGGCGGCTACGGCGACGAGGGCGGCGACCACCGCCACGACGCCGCCTCCTACGGCCAGGGCGACGACTACGACCGCGACGACGTCTTCACCCCCGCGCGCCCGGTCCAGCCGACGGCCGCCGAGACCACCGCCGTGTACGAGCCGCAGCCCATCCCGGACGACACCGGTTCCTACGGCGTCTACGGCGACCCCGGCTACCAGCAGGGCCCGCCCCACGACCAGTACGCCGCCACGGCCCAGGGCACCGACCAGTCCTACGCCTACGACTACTCGGGCTACGGCCAGCAGCAGGGCTACGACGCCACGGGCCAGCAGCAGTACTCGGCCTACTCCGACCCGTACATCGGCAATGGGACCTACGGCGGGACCTCGTACGACACCGGCTACGGCGACCAGCAGTACTACGGCCAGCAGCAGGGCTACGGCCAGGACCAGTACGCCGGCACCTACGGCGGCGAGTCCCCGCCCGGCGGTGTGTGGGTCCCGCAGCAGCGCACCGACGAGTACGGGCAGGAGCTGCCGCCGGAGCAGCCGTACCCCTACCAGGGCAACGGGCAGCAGCCGCAGGGCAACGGTTTCGACGAGCAGTACCGTTTCTGAAGCCTGAACCCCGCCGGGGGCCGTGGGCTCACTGGGAGCCCCGGAACCCCGGCCCCTCCACGATCAGTCCCGCGACCAGCGCGCCCGACATGCCCGCATGCGGCAGTCCGCCGCCGGGGTGCGCCCAGCCGCCGACGGTGAACAGGCCGGGCACGCGCGTGCCGTTGGACGGATGCAGCAGTCGCCCGTCGGCCGCCGCCAGCGCCTGCACCGGCACGGCCCCGCCCTCCGCGCCGGTCGCCTGGGCGATGTCAGCAGGGGTGCGCACCTCGTGCCAGAGGAGCCGCTCGCGCAGGTCGGGTACGGCGCGTTCAGCGACGCTGATCATGGTGTCGGCGAGGCCGTCGTAGGACGCGCGGTGCCCGTCGGGCCGGGCGGGCAGCACCGTCGTGAGGGTGACCGCCTCGTGATCCCGGTCCGGGACGAGTGCCGGATCGTCGGGCCGCAGGACCGTGACCGTGGGCTGCGCCTCCGCCCCCGCCGTGCCGAACAGGGCGTCCAGCTCGGCCTCCCGGTCCGCCGCGTGCACCACCGTGCGATGTGCCGTGCCCACGGGGCGGGCGCCGCGCAGGCCCAGCAGCACCGTGAGCCGGCTGGCCGACGCGGGCTGCGGCGCCACCTCGCCGGCACCGCGCACCACCGTGCCCGTCGTCAGCCGGTCCAGCGTGCCGGGCGCGACACCGGCGACCACGAAGTCCGCCTCCGCGACCGTCCCGTCGGCGAGTTCCACCCCCGATACCTGCCCGTTCTTCTCCAGGACCCCGGTCACGTCGGCGCCGAAACGGAACTCGACCCTTCTGGCCACACACCGCTCGTACACCGCCCGCGCCAGCTCGCGCAGGCCCCCGCGCACGTACCAGACGCCGAAGGCGTGCTCCATGTACGGCAGTACGGCCGCGCTCGCCGGGGTGACCCGCGGGTCCAGGCCCTGGGTGAGGGCGTGGCTCTCCAGGAGGGCGGCGAGCCGGGGGTCGCGCAGTTCCCAGGCGCCGATCTCGGCGAGCGTGCCGGCCCGGCGGGTGCGGAGCAGCCGCTTGTGGGGCACCGCAGGGTAGGGCTCGCGCTCGGCCAGCACCTGCCAGTTCGGCCACAGCGGCTCCTCGAGGAGCGGGCGGCGGGTCCGGTCCCAGGCCTCGCGGGCCCGGACCAGGAAGTCGCCCCACCGGGTCCCGGTGCCCGGGCCGAGTCCCTCGTCCAGGGCGGTGACGACGCCCGCGCGCGAGGCGTTCGGCAGCGACACCACGGTGCCGTCCGCGAACACATGCCGGGACGAGGGGTCGACCTGGACCAGCTCGACACACGCCTCCAGCGGCTCCTTGCCGGTCTTGACGAACAGATCGCGATAGACGGCCGGCAGCGGGAGCAGGCCGGGGCCCGTGTCGAAGGAGAACCCGTCACGCTCGAAGCGGCGCAGCGCTCCGCCGTACGTGTCCGTCCGCTCGTACACCACCACCCGGTGGCCCGCGACGGCCAGCCGGGCGGCAGCCGTCAGCGCGCCCATCCCGGCGCCGATCACCGCAATCCGTGCCATGCGAAGGACTCTATAGGCCCCCACTGACAGAGCGTTCTGGTGCCGCGTGCGCAGGGCTGAGTACCAGTACCTAGCCGGGGAGTTGAGTACGCGGGCGGATGGGGGACGGCAGACGGGAACGAGAGAGTGGAGACACGGAAAGGGGCACGGCTCCGGCACCGGCGACACGGGGCGCCGGAACGGGGCCGGCCCGCGATCCGCTCCTTCCGCCGGCCATGTCGGCGGGAGCGAGACACGGGGGAGAACCGGGGGACGACCGAACGGGGGGTCCTGCGGGGGAACGCACGGGGGAGCAGGAAAACGGGGGAGCAGGGAAGGCGCCGGTTCGAGGTGGCCCGCGGGGGACGCGGCCACAGCGGACCGGCGCTTTCACGTACGCGCCGGACGCGTCCTCAGCGGCAGCCGCTCACCCTCCCCTGGAGCAGCCGGGACAGTGCCGCGTGGACGTCGTCCAGGGAGCGCTCCGGCTGGAAGGACTTCCAGTCGAGCGCGGCGACCAGGACCATGCCGACCAGTGCGGACGCGGTCAGCGGGACGTCGATCTCCTCGCTGAACTCCCCGCCCGCGACGCCGCCGCGCAGTACGTCCTCCACGACCGCGACGGCCTGCTGCCTGACCACCATCAGCGTGGACTGCCAGGTCCGGTTGGTGCGCCACAGCTCGGCCACGTAGAGCTGGGTGAAGGCCGGATAGCGGTCGATGAAGACCAGGCCCGCGCGGATCATCGCGTCAAGCGCGTCGACCTTGGTGCCGCCCTCCCGGGCGGTCCGCTCGGCCGCGTCCCGGAGGGAGGCGGTGAGGAGGCCCACTCCGTGCCGCAGCAGTTCCTCGAAGAGGACGGACTTGCTCGCGAAGTTGTAGTAGACCGTGCCCTTCGCGACACCGGCACGCTCGGCGATCTCGTCCACGGTCGTGGCGGAGAAGCCCTGCTCGGCGATGAGCGTGACGGCCGCCTCGTAGAGCTTCTGCCGGGTGGCCTCGCGGCGCGTGCTGCCGCCCGACGTTGCACTGCTGCTTTCCATGGCCCTGATTGTCACAGGAACCTCTCCGGGAGACGTGACGGAAGGGCTCACAGGCTCAGCTCCGGGTGCAGCCGGTCCAGCGTCCACACCTGGCGGCGCCGGGCCGCCACGGCGGTCAGCGCGAGGGCACCCGCGGTGAACGCCGTCAGCACCACGCACGCGTGCCACACCGGTTCCAGACCGCCGCCCGTGATGAGCCTCCTGAGAGCCTCCACGACGTAGCTCATCGGCAGGAAGGGGTGGAGCGCGTTGAAGAAGCCGGGGCTGGTCTGCACGGGGTATGTGCCGCCCGCCGACGTCAGCTGGAGCATCAGCAGGGCCAGGACGAGGATCCGGCCCGCCGCCCCGAAGCGCGCGTTCAGCCACTGCACGATCGCCGCGAAGCACGCCGTCACCAGGAACAGGAAGCCCACCGTCCCGGCCGCCCGCGCCGGCTCCAGGCCGACCGCCCAGTGCAGCACCGACATCAGGGCCACCGTCTGGAGCACTCCGATCGCCGCCACCGGCAGCCAGCCGGACAGCGCGATCCGCCACGCCGAGGCGCCCGCGGCGAGCGCGCGCCGGTTCATCGGCGCGATCAGCATGTACGCCACCATCGCGCCCACCCACAGCGACAGCGGGATGAAGTACGGGGCGAAGCCCGTGCCGTAGTTGGGCGCCTTGTGCAGGTCCTGGGAGGCGAGCCGCACGGGGTCGGCCATGACCTCGGTGCGCCGGTCGCGGTCCGGCTTGTCGTAGTCGGGGATCTGCTCGGCCCCGTCGTGCAGTCCGCCGGCGAGCTTCCCGGAGCCGCCGACGAGCTTGTAGATGCCGCCGTTGAGGTCGTCCGCGCCTGTCTTCAGATCGCCGACGCCCTTGTCGAGGTCGGTGGCACCGGTCCTGGCCGTGCCGATCCCCTTGTGCAGCTTCTTCGCCCCAGCGGCGACCTCGGCCGCCCCGTCGTTGAGCTTGTTGATCTTCTTGACGGCGTCGTCGAGGTCCTCGGAGAGGTGCGGCGCGCGGTCGGCGAGGGCCTGGGACTGCTTCTGGAGGGTGGCGAGGTTCTTGTCGAGCTCGGTCAGGTCGCCGTTCTGGTCCGCGATCAGTGTGTCGAGGTCGTCGGCGACGGTGGCCACGTCGGCGGCCGCGTCCTTGGCCTTCTTCAGGTCCGCGCAGGCGGCGTCGGGCAGCACGGGGTCGTCGCAGCGCCTGGCGTAGACGCCGTTCAGCGTGTCCGACGCCGTACGGGCGCCCCTGGCGGCGGCCGGGGCCCGTTCCGCCAGGGTGTCCAGGTGCTTGCGGATCGCGCCGGAGGAGTCGGCGACGAGCTGGGCCGTGTCCCCGATGGTCTTCTCGTTGCCCTTCAGGAAGGGGCCCACCTTGCCGGCGGTCCTGTTGACCCTGTCGGCGAGCTTCCGCGTGCCTTCCGCGACCCGCTTCGAGCCGTCCGCCAGGTCGCCCGCGCCCTTGTCGAGCTTCTTCAGGCCGGTGGACAGCTTCCCGCTGCCGTCCTTGGCGTCCTTCAGGCCGTCGGCGAGGTCCTTGGAGCCCTTCTCGGCCTTGCCGATGCCGCCCTTGAGCTTGTCGGCGCCCTTGGCGGCCTTCACGGTCTCGCCGTGGATGTCGGAGAACGAGACGAAGATCTTGTCCAGGAAGGACCGCGACGTCTTCGTGGACGCGGCCTGGCGCACCTCGCTGAACACCGACCGGGAGATCTGTCCGACGATGTAGTTGTTCGCGTCGTTGGTGCGGACCTGGAGGGCGCCGGTCTCCGGGGACTTGCCGGAGCTGGAGGCGACCCGCTCGCTGAAGTCGCCGGGCATGGTGAGCGACAGGTAGTAGGTGCCGTCCTCGACGCCGCTGCGGGCCTCGGCGGCGCTCACCTCGCGCCAGTCGAAGGTCTTGCTGTCGCGCAGCTTCTTTGTGATGTCGTCGCCCGCCGTGACCTTCTTCCCGTCGGCGGTCGCCCCCTTGTCGTCGTTCACGAGCGCCACGGGGATACGGTCCAGGCGGCCGTACGGGTCCCAGAACGACCACAGGTACAGCGCGCCGTACAGCAACGGCAGCACCAGCAGCGCGACCAGTGCGGCGCGCGGCAGCTTCCCCCGGCCGAAGCGGCGGAGCTCAAGCGCGGCCAGTCTCGGCGAGCGCATCGGCCTTCTCCTTGTCCTCGCTCTGATGGGTGCCCTGCGGGGTTTCCTGACGGGGGCTCTGCCGGGTGGACACCTTGACGGCGCCCTCGGGGGCCTCGCTGCACACCGCCAGGACCGTCGTCCCGGCGTCGGCGAGAGACCTGAGCAGGGCCCAGACCTCGTCCCGCTCGCCGTCCGAGAGCTTGAGGTCGGTGTCGTCGACCCCGAGCAGCCGAGGCCGGGCCACGAGGGCGAGGGCGACCGACAGGCGCAGCGCCTCCAGGCGCTCCAGATCGCGTACGGCGGTACGGGGACCCTTGGGCAGTGCCTCCAGGTCGAGTCCGGCCGCGGTCAGCGCGGCGTCGACACGCAGCCTCGCCTCGGCCGCGCGCTCGCCGCGGGGCCGCAGCAGACCTCGCAGCGAGTCGCCGAACCGCCGCTGGAGCAGGGCGCGTTCACGCACGTGCTCGCCGACGGTCAGGGCCGGGTCGAGATCGGTGACCCCGGGCACATGGGCCAGGGCGCTGACGCGGCGCACCGCCGACAGCTGCTTGGGGAGGCCGGCGTCGCCGACGGTCGCGGTGCCCTCCGTGATCTTCATCCGGCCCGTCAGCGCGAGCAGCAGGCACGTGCGGCCGGACCCGGACGGGCCCTCCACCGCGATGAGTGAACCCGGCTCGGCGTCGACGGACATCCCGCGGAACGCCCACCCGCGCGGCCCCTTGATCCCAAGGCCCTCGGCGGCGACCCGCACCCCTCCCGGTTGTTCCCCCACGGAGCTCCCCTGAATGTGAGCGTTGAATTTGAACTGACTGGTCAGTGCAAAAACTACTCCGAACCTACGATCGAAGCAAAACCGCAGGTCAGAACGGATTGTCAGTGCCATACCTCACGATGGGTCACATACGGCACTCCGTGGGAGGAGCCGCCGTCACACGACGACAGGAGGTTCGTCATGGCCAGCTACCACGCAGCAGCCGCCCGCCGGCGCCGCGCCACCGGCCCTGCCCCCTCACTGACCGGCCCGGCGAGCGACGTACATCCCGTGCTGCGCCGGGCCACGGCCCCGCCCGCCGCCCTCGACCTGCTCGCCCAGGCCCGCTCCGGTCTCGACGAGGCCACCGGCCTGGACACACCGAACGAGCGCTACGCGACGGCCCATCTCGCCGCCCTCCGCACCGCCGCCGCCGTACTCGCCGCCCGGGGGAGGCCGGAGACCTCGACCCGGGCCCGGACCAAGATCCGGAGCGCCTGGGAAGTCCTCCCCGAGATCGCACCCGAACTGACCGAGTGGAGCGCGCTGTTCGCCGCCGGAGCCCGGCGCCGGGCCCGCGCCGAGGCGGGCATCCAGGGCGCGGCGAGCGTCCGGGACGCCGACGACCTGATACGGGACGTGGCGATGTTCCTCCGCCTCGTCGAGCGCATGCTCGTCCTCCAGCCGGTCCTTCCGCAGCCGCGCCCGGACCAGGACCGGCCGGAGGACCCCGGCGTGGGAAGGGGCAGGGACATGGGGAGGGACATGCCTGACGCGGGCTGACCGGGTGCCGGCGCTCCGGATCCGCCCGGCCGGCACCGGCTCGAGCCATGGCGGGACCGCTCATGCGGCCCGCCGTGTCCGAGGCAATAGGGTGGGAGACGCCTGAAGTCTTCCCTCCCCGTAGCCGGGGCCGGGGGAGGCGCCCCGTTCGCTCCGCCGCGCAAGAGGCGGTGCCGCGCCGAGGAGTCAACTGCCGTGTCGGACCCGATGCGCCCACCCGCCTCCCACCACCACGCTCAACCGGCGTCGCTGCGTTCCGGCTCTTCCCGGTCTCGCGCCTCACTCCGTACGGCCGTGGTCTGGGAGGTCCTCCAGGAAGCCCTGGAACGCCGGGTCAAGGCCACGGGCAGGGAGTCGCTGGACGTCCTCGACACCGGAGGCGGCAGCGGCAACTTCGCGGTGCCCGCCGCCCGTCTCGGCCACCGGGTCACCGTCGTCGACCCCAGCCCCAACGCGCTGTTCGCCCTGGAGCGCCGCGCCGCCGAGGCCGGAGTCGCCGACCGGGTGAAGGGCGTCCAGGGCGACGCCCACGGCCTCTTCGACGTGGCCGAGCGCGGCGGCTACGACGTGGTGCTGTGTCACGGCGTCCTGGAGTACGTGGACGACCCGGCCGAGGGCGTCCGCAACGCGGTGGCCGCCCTGCGCCCGGAGGGCGTCCTGAGCCTGCTCGCCGCCGGTCTCGGGGGTGCCGTGCTCGCCCGCGCCCTCGCCGGGCACTTCAAGGAGGCCAAGCAGGCGCTCGACGACCCGAACGGCCGATGGGGCACGGGTGACCCGGTGCCGCGCCGTTTCACCGCCGAGCAGCTCACGGGGCTCGTCGAGGGCGCGGGCATGCGCGTCGGCGCCGTGCACGGTGTGCGGGTCTTCGCCGACCTCGTGCCCGGCGTCCTCGTGGACACCGAGCCCGGAGCCCTGGAAGCGCTGCTGAAGCTGGAGGAGGCCGCGGCCGAGCTGTCGGCCTTCCACTCGGTGGCCACGCAACTGCATGTGCTGGGTGAGACCGGTGGGGCCGCCGAGGCCGGCGGGGCCGACGAGACCGGTGGGGCAGTCGAGGCCTGAGCCGCTTCGTGAGGTACCACCCCTGATCAGCGCCTTGACTGTGCATGGAGTACGCCACAGGCCCCCCGAATGGGGGCTAGGCGCCGTATGATCGAGGGAGACCGTTCCGGCATGACGGGTCGGCCGCCGGGGAATGGAAGCCTCAGCGAGCCGGGACGTCCATGGCGGGTTCCGGTTGGTCAGTTGGCGCAGAGGGGCGGGTTTCACGGGGGCGATTCCCTGCCTATCCTGAAGAGACCCCCCGGGTCGCCCCCGGCGACTGCACGATGAGGAGGACTCCGTGCCGCTCTCGGAGCACGAGCAGCGCATGCTCGAGCAGATGGAGCGAGCGCTGTACGCCGAAGATCCCAAGTTCGCGACGGCGCTCGAGGGAAGCGGGCTGCGTACGTACACCCGGCGACGGGTCTACCAGGCGGTCGCGGGCTTCCTCGTAGGTATTGCGCTCCTCATGGCCGGTATGGTCGCCAAGCAGGTCTGGCTCAGCGTCGTGGGCTTCCTCGTCATGCTGGGCTGTGCGGTGCTCGCCGTGACCGGCTGGCGCAAGGCCCCCAAGCCGGGCGAACAGGCGGCAGGCGCCGCCGGACCGCAAGCCCGCCGTCAGGGCGGCCGGCAGAAGCGCTCCATGATGGACCGCATCGAGCAGCGCTGGCAGAAGCGCCGCGACGAACAGGGCGGCCACTAGTCCCGGAGCACAGCTCTCCGGGACCACGCGAAGACATGAGTCAGGGGGTGACCACCGACTTGGTGGTCACCCCCTGACGTATGCCGTAATGCCACGGGACCAGCGGGTTCAGCCCTGCTGCCCGGATGCCTTCCGCCAGGTCGGCCGCATCGCCAGGACGCGTTCCCGCACCCCCGACCACCAGGCCGACGCCGTCCACAGCACGCGCGCGGTGGAACGTGGGGCGAGGACCGCGCGGAGCCGGGCGCCCCTGCCGACCACGGCGCTCAGCCCCGCTGTCGCACGGCGGACGTCGTCCGCGATGCCCGCCGTCGGGCGGGGCCGGGGCGCGTACAGGACCTGTTCCACCGCGTTCGCCACCCGGTGCACCGAAGCCGCGGCCGTCGCATCGAGCCCGCCCAGCTCGACGATGCGGGCGGCCGCCCTGCGCGGGGTCTGTGACTCGTCCGGCGTGATGCCGAAGTCCCACGCGGTGTCGGTCAGCTCCTGCCAGACGGCGAGCGTATGCGGTGTCGCGTCCGCCTCGCCCCGGCCGTGTGCCCCCAGCCGGACCGTGCGCGTCCGCAGGCGCCACAGCATCGGGGCCAGCGGGAGCGCCAGGACGGCGAGGCCGGCCAGGGCCCAGGCCAGGAGCGCGTACCACTTCGGGCCGTCGTCGTCCGTGGGCAGCGCCGCCTGCGGAGACTCGCTCGCACACCCGCCGTCCAGCTTCTTCTGCTCCGGAGTGCAGCTCTCGCGCGTCGAGGGCGTCGGGGAGGGCGCGGCGGACGACGTCTCGGTCGGGCGCGCGGCGTCCGGCACCGAGCTGCCCGGGTCGTCCGGCAGCGTGTACGACGGCATCGAGCCGCGGTTGGGAGTCGGCTCGAAGCGGGTCCAGCCCACGCCCTCGAAGTACAGCTCGGGCCAGGCGTGCGCGTCCCGCAGCCCCACCGACACCGAACCGTCCGCCTGCGGGGAACCGGGCGCGAAGCCCACCGCGACCCGGGCCGGTATGTCCAGGGAGCGGGCCATCGCCGCCATCGCGAAGGAGAAGTGCACGCAGAAGCCCTGCTTGTCCTTCAGGAAGCGGGCGATCGCCTGCGAGCCGCTGCCGACCTGCACCTGGGTGTCGTACTCGAAGCCGCCGGTCACGGCGAACCAGTCCTGCAGCTTGACCGCCTGGTCGTACGGGTTGGCCGCGCCCTCGGTGACCTTGCGGGCCGTGCTCGCCACCACCGACGGCAGCGAGTCGGGCAGCTTGGTGAAATCGCGGTCGATGGACGCCGGAGGCCGCGGCGCCGAGGCCAGCTGCTCCGCCGTCGGCTGCACGTCCAGGCTCTTGACCTGGTACGTCAGGCCTCGGGTGTTCTGGCCGTGGTCGCCGACCAGCGTCATGCCCAGGGGCTCGTAGCGCCAGTTGCCCCGGATGTTCACCCCGCTCGGCGGATACGGCATCGGCAGCCAGTCCTGGGCGTACCAGTCGGCCGCGGAGATCGTGGTGTCGACCTCCGTGCGCTTCACGTCCGGACCGAGTCCGACCGGGGTCGGGAACGTGCCGTCGGGCAGTGCGGTGATGGACCGCCGGGACGGCTTCCAGGTGGTGCCGTCGAAGTCGTCCAGGGACACGATCCGCAGATACAGGTCCGAGACGTCCGGCATCTTGGTCTTCACGGACAGGACCTGCTGGTCCTCGTCCGCGTTCAGGCTGTCCCGCAGCGACACCAGCGGGTTCACCGCGGAGATCGTGCCGCCGCCGCCCGTGCCGGAGCCGGTGCCGGCACCCACCGAGTCCAGCAGACCGCCGTTCATCGCGGGCAGGCCGAGCGGCACCACCAGGGCGATGCCCAGCGCGACCACGCCGATGCGCCGGCCGGTGCGGACCGGGGCGAGGGCGCCGCTCTGCTCCCCTCCGGCCGTGCGCGAGGCCCCGCCGAAGACCCGGCCCCACTGGGAGAGGCGGTCCCGCCCCTCGGCCAGGAGCAGCATCAGATAGCCGGCCGCCGCGACCAGGAACCACAGCCAGTCCATGCCCCCGTCGGACAGCCCCGCCGCCACGGAGTACAGCGCGAGCAGCGGCAGCCCGGCCGGGGCGGCGCTGCGGAAGGTCACCGCGAGGGTGTCCACCAGCAGCCCGATGATCAGGACCCCGCCGATGAGCATCAGCCGTATGCCGTCGGACTCCAGGGGGGCCGGGATCGCGTACCGCGCGATGTCGTCCCCGCCCTGCCGGAGCAGGATCGCGAAGCGGTCGAGGGCTTCAGGGCCCGGGACCAGACCGGCGAGGGCCTGTTCACGGACGAACACGAACGTCAGCAGGAACACCGTGACCACGGCCTGCGCCGCGACCGTCAGCGGCCGGGCCAGCGGCACCCTGCGGGCCGCGGCACCCACGCCCGCCTGCACGCCCAGCAGGAAGGCCGCCTGCACGATCCACGTGGCCGGCTTGACCAGGGGCAGCAGGGCGCACGCGGCCATCAGCGTGGCCGCCCACGCGCCGAGCGTCAGTCGTATCCGCCCGCTCATCACGGTCCCTCCCCGCCGCCGGCCGCGGCCACGCCCCTGCGCTCCCGGTCCGCCTGTCGCCACAGGTCGTCCAGGGACGCCCCCCGCGGGACGCCCAGAGTCGTCCAGCCCGCCTCGCGCAGCATGCGCAGCCGCTCCCCGCTCCCGTCCAACGGACCGCGCACGTCACTCGGTTCCCGCATCCAGGTCTCGCTGTCCAGCACGAAGGCGACCGCGCCGCCACTGCGCTGCCGCATCCTGGCCACCACGGCCGCCTGCTCCTCGTCCAGGTCGCCGAGGAAGGCCACCAGCAGCCCCTCGTTCCCGCCGCGCAGCACGTCGTAGGCCCCGGACAGGCCCGCGCCGTCGGAGTGGTCGATCACCGCGAGGGTGTCCATCATCAGCCCGGCCGCGTCCGCCGACCCCTGGCTCGCGCCCGCGAAGCCGTCCCCTCCCCCGCCGGGCACCGCGTTGCCGGTGTCGGTCAACAGCCGTACGGAGAAGCCTCGTTCGAGCATGTGCACCAGCACGGACGCGGCGCCCGCCACGGCCCACTCGAAGGCCGCGTCCGGTCCCGCGCCCTGGAAGGCGATGCCCCGGGTGTCGAGCAGCACCGTGCAGCGGGCGCGCTGCGGCTGCTCCTCGCGGCGCACCATCAACTCGCCGTAGCGGGCCGTGGAGCGCCAGTGCACCCGGCGCAGATCGTCGCCGTAGCGGTACCCGCGCGGGATCACGTCGTCCTCGCCGGCCAGGGCGAGCGAACGCTGCCGTCCGTCGCCGTACCCCTTCGCCTCACCGCTGAGGCGCACCGGCGCCAGCGGCTCCACGCGCGGGATCACCGTCAGGTTGTCGTACGTCGAGAAGGACCGGGTCAGTTCGCACATGCCGAACGGGTCGGTCAGGCGCAGCTGGAGCGGGCCCAGCGGGTAGCGGCCGCGCAGGTCGGAGCGCACCCGGTAGGACACCTCACGGCGGCCGCCCGCCTCCACCCGGTCCAGCACGAAGCGCGGCCGCGGGCCGAGCACGTACGGCACCCGGTCCTGGAGCATCAGCAGGCCCGTGGGCAGCCGCGAGACGTTGTCCATCCGCAGGTGGACCCGGGCCTCGCTGCCGGCGGGCACGCGCGCGGGGGAGAGTCGGCGGCTGCCCGCGACCCGGTAGCGCGTGCGGTACAGGACCGTCGCGCACACCAGCGGCAGCACCGCCAGCAGCAGGCCCACCCGCAGCAGGTCGCTCTGGCCGAGCACATAGCTGCAGACGGCGGCCGCCACTCCGGCGGCCAGGAAGGAGCGTCCGCGGGTGGTCAGACCGGCCAGGGCGGTGCGGATGCCGCCCTTCTCGTCCTGGCCGGCCTCCGCGTGCCCCGCCCCCGCGGTGGTCATCACAGCCTCCGCGGCGGCTGCTGGGGATACGCCGGCGCACCGCGGCCCAGGCCGCCGAAGCCGCTCTGCTGCTGCTGCTGCTGCTGCGGCGCCGCCGGCACCGGTGTGCGCTGCAGGATCTCCTCGACGACCTGCTCGGAGGTGCGGCGGTTGAGCTGGGCCTGGGCCGTGGGCAGCAGGCGGTGGGCCAGGACGGCGACGGCCAGGGCCTGCACGTCGTCCGGCAGCGCGTACTCCCGGCCGCTGAGGGCCGCGGACGCCTTCGCCGCGCGCAGCAGGTGCAGCGTCGCGCGCGGCGAGGCGCCCAGTCTGAGGTCGGGGTGCGTGCGCGTGGCGGCGACCAGGTCGACCACGTAGCGCCGGACCGGCTCGGCGACGTGCACGCCGCGCACCGCCTCGATCAGCTTGAGGATCTCGTGCGCGTGGGCCACGGGCTGGAGGTCCTCGAGCGGCGAGACGCCGCCGTGCACGTCCAGCATCTGCAACTCGGCCTCGGCGCTGGGGTATCCGACCGACACCCGGGCCATGAAGCGGTCGCGCTGGGCCTCCGGGAGGGGGTAGGTGCCCTCCATCTCGACCGGGTTCTGCGTCGCCACCACCATGAACGGGCTCGGCAGCTCGTAGCTGCTGCCGTCGATGGTGACCTGGCGTTCCTCCATCGACTCCAGGAGCGCGGACTGCGTCTTGGGCGAGGCGCGGTTGATCTCGTCGCCGATCACGACCTGCGCGAAGATCGCGCCCGGCTTGAACTCGAAGTCACGGCGCTGCTGGTCCCAGATGGACACACCGGTGATGTCCGACGGCAGCAGGTCGGGCGTGAACTGGATGCGCCGCACCGAGCAGTCGATGGACCGCGCCAGTGCCTTGGCGAGCATTGTCTTGCCGACTCCCGGGACGTCCTCGATCAGCAGATGTCCCTCGGCGAGCAGTACGGTCAGCGAGAGCCGTACGACCTCGGGCTTGCCCTCGATCACGCCTTCCACCGACTCCCGCACCCGCTCCACCACGGCGGTCAGATCAGTGAGGCTCGCTCGATCGTCATAGGTCGTCACCCGGCCCTCCTCGGCCTTTCCCTTGCTCCCAGGGAGCACGGGATACCCCATTTTCCCGGACCGACGCCGCATGACGCGCGCCGGCCCACCCCGAATCACGGACCCCACGCGTGAAACGCTCAGCGTGACGTCACTCCCGCATTCTTGCTGCCGTTACCGTTTCGTGTCACTCGACTGTGGATAACTGGCCGCGATATGTCGGCCTTGCGACGCTTTCGAACGTGTGACTGACAGGATTTCGACAGCTGCGGCGGGCCGGCTCCGGGGTGGGACCGGGGCGGGTGACCAGGTCAGGAGGCGGGGTCGATCTCCCGCAGCAGTCCGGTCCCGACGTCGTAGACGAATCCGCGGACGTCGTCGGTGTGCGGCAGGAACGGCGAGGTGCGCACGCGCCGCATCGACTGCCGTACGTCCTGGTCGACGTCCTGGAAGGACTCCACCGCCCAGGCCGGGCGCTGGCCGACCTCGGCCTCAAGTTCGCCCCGGAAGTCCTCAGTGAGGGTCTCCATGCCGCAGCCGGTGTGGTGGACGAGGACGACGCTGCGCGTGCCCAGCTTGCGCTGGCTGATGGCGAGGGAGCGGATCACGTCGTCGGTGACGACGCCGCCGGCGTTGCGGATGGTGTGGCAGTCGCCGAGCTCGAGACCGAGCGTGGAGAGCGGGTCGAGGCGGGCGTCCATGCAGGCCACGACCGCCACGTGCAGGGCGGGCGCGGCGGCCATCCCGGCGTGGCCGAAGCCGGCGGCGTACCGGGTGTTGGCGTCGACGATCCGGTCGGTGACCGTGCCGCTGCCGCCTGTGGCGCTCTCCGAACCCGTGGGAACTGATGCAGAAGTCGTCATATCCATGACGGTACTGGTCACGACTGTTCCGAGCTCGCTGTGAGAGAGGACAAAGAAGGCCATCGGGCCTTGTAGTGAGGTAACCCACAAGGGTGGTGTGCCTGCCGGTCGCGACGCGCAGGCCGGTTGATTGACCGGGAGACACGGTGGACTAAAGTGACGCGAAGCGGGAGGCGAGGCTCTCCCCGCTGGACTGATTTCCCCGGAGACCCGGCGACGCCCGGCGATCTCCCCACGTGCGCGGCGCGTACGTACGGCTCGGCCTCCTCCCGCTCCCGGTCGGCTGACGCTTCCGGCGCCGGCAGGCCTCCCCTTCGGCAGCGGGCGGGGACCCGGCGGTGCGTGGGCCCGCGCCGGATCTGAGAGGCCCCCTTGAGCCAGACGCGACACGTCCCGGTGATGCTCCAGCGGTGCCTGGACCTGCTGGCACCCGCCCTGGAGGGCCCGGACGCGGTGGTCGTCGACTGCACCCTCGGCCTCGGCGGCCACAGCGAGGCGCTGCTCGAGCGGTTCCCCGAGGCCCGGCTCGTCGCCCTGGACCGCGACAAGGAGGCCCTGCGCCTGTCCGGCGAGCGCCTCGCGTCCTACGGGGAGCGCGCCACCCTCGTACACGCCGTCTACGACGAACTGCCCGAGGTGCTGGACAAGCTCGGCATCGCGCGCGTGCAAGGCGTTCTCTTCGACCTCGGCGTCTCCTCCATGCAGCTCGACGAGGCCGACCGCGGCTTCGCCTACGCCCAGGACGCTCCGCTCGACATGCGGATGGACCAGACGACCGGCGCCAGTGCCGCCGAGGTCCTCAACACCTACCCGCCGGGCGAACTCGTCCGCATCCTGCGGGCGTACGGCGAGGAGAAGCAGGCCAAGCGGATCGTCGCCGCGGTCGTGCGCGAGCGCGAGAAGGAGCCGTTCAGCAACAGCGCGCGGCTGGTCGAGCTGATCCGGGACGCCCTGCCGCAGGCCGCCAAGCGCACCGGCGGCAACCCGGCCAAGCGCACCTTCCAGGCCCTGCGTATCGAGGTCAACGGCGAGCTCTCCGTCCTGGAGCGGGCGATCCCGGCCGCCGTGAAGACGCTCGACGTGGGCGGGCGGATCGCCGTGCTGTCGTACCACTCGCTGGAGGACCGGCTGGTCAAGCAGGTGTTCGCGGCGGGAGCCGCCACCACCGCGCCGCCCGGACTGCCCGTCGTGCCCGAGCGTTACCAGCCGCGGCTCAAGCTGCTCACGCGCGGTGCCGAACTCCCCACGGAAGAGGAGATCGCCGAGAACCGGCGGGCGGCACCGGCGCGGTTGCGCGGGGCGCAGCGCATCAGAGAGGACGTCGAGTGAGCCACGTGCAGGGCGGCCGGGTGTTCCGGACCCGAGGGAGCGTGAGTGAGCAGTAAACCCGCACTGAAGGGGAGGGCGGCCCGTCTCGCGCGGCTCTTCCCGACCGGCACCGCGCGGGCGGCCCGCATGCCGTTCGTGCTCCTCGTGGTCCTCCTCCTCGGCGGCGGTCTCATCGGCCTACTGGTGCTGAACTCGGCCCTCAGCGAAGGCGCGTTCCAACTCGACGACCTCCAGCGCGAGACCAAGAGCCTCACCGACGAGGAACAGGCCCTCCAGCGGGACATCGACGCCTACTCCGCCCCCGAGGCCCTCCAGCGCCGTGCCCGCGAGCTCGGCATGGTGCCCGGCGGCGACCCCGCCTTCCTCGAGCGCGACGGCACCGTCAAGGGCGTCCCCAGCGCCGCCCCGGGCGCCTGGCAGAGCGCCGCGCACATCCCCCTCGTCCTCGCCCCCGAGGCCATGCCCAACGGCCCCGCCCCGACCCCCGGCAGGTGACGGAAGTGTCCGACAGGGAACCCCCGCGCCGCCGCGTGCCCGGCCCCGCCAGGCCCGCCCGGCCCGATGCCCGGCGGCGCCCCGGCCCCGGTGCCCGTCCGGCCCGGCGGCCGTCCCAGGCCCGGCCGGGGGCGCCCCGGCCCCTGCGGCTGGGCAGCCCCCGGCCCCGGCTGCGCCTGGTCGGGCTCGCGCTGACGCTGGTGATGATCGCCTTCGTGGTGCGGCTGTTCCAGGTGCAGGCCGTCGACGCGAGTACCTACGCGGCCAAGGCCGAGCAGAACCGCTACGTCGGGCAGGTGCTGGCGGCGGACCGGGGCGAGATCACCGACCGGTCCGGTGTGGCCCTGGCGACCAGCGAGGACGCCTACGACATCACGGCCGACCCCACGATGTTCGCCCCGGACCACCTGAAGATCGGTGACGGGCCCGAGCAGGCCGCAGCGCTCCTCGCGCCGATCCTCGGCCAGGACCAGGAGTCCCTGGTCGAGAAGCTGCGGCCGAAGAACAAGTCCCTGCGCTACACGAAGCTGGCCTCCCGCCAGACCCCGCAGGTCTGGAAGCAGATCAAGGACCTGAAGTCCGCGCTCGCCAAGAAGGAGGAGACGGACAAGTCCGCGCACAACGTCCTCGCGGGCGTCTTCTCCGTCGGCACCAGCAAGCGCGTGTACCCGAACGGCGACCTCGCCGCCGGGATACTGGGCTGGGTCAACGGCGAGGGCAAGCCCGGTGGCGGCATCGAACTCCAGCTGGACAAGGAGCTGGCCGGCAAGGACGGCAAGATCCGCTACGCCCAGTCCGGCGGCCGTCTCGTCCCCACCGTGGGTTCCACCGAGACACCCGCCGTGCCCGGCAGCGACGTCGAGCTCACCATCGACCGCGACATCCAGTGGGCCGCCCAGAAGGCCATCACCGACCAGGTGGAGGAGTCCGCGGCCGACCGCGGCTACGTCATCGTCCAGGACACCCGCACCGGCCAGATCCTGGCCATGGCGAACTCGCCCGGCTTTGATCCCAACGACCTGTCGGACGCCGACTCGGCCGCGCTCGGCAACGCGGCCGTCCAGGACGCCTTCGAGCCCGGCTCCACCGCCAAGGTCATGTCGATGGCGGCCGTCCTCCAGGAGAACACCGCCACCCCGATGACCCACGTCATCGTGCCCAACCGGCTGCACCGCGGCGACCGGCTCTTCAAGGACGACATCGACCACCCGACCTGGTACCTGACGCTCAACGGCGTCCTCGCCAAGTCGAGCAACATCGGCACCATCCTCGCCACCGGCCAGCTCGGCAAGACCCAGGCCCAGTCCAACAAGGTCCTCTACGACTACCTGCGCAAGTTCGGCCTCGGCAGCTACACCGGTCTGGGCTTCCCCGGCGAGACCAAGGGCATCCTCGCCCCGCCCGACAAGTGGTCGACCTCGCAGCAGTACACGATTCCTTTCGGCCAGGGAGTCTCCATCAACGCCATGCAGGCCGCGTCCGTGTACTCGACCATCGCCAACGGCGGCGTCCGCGTCGAACCCTCGCTCGTCCGCGGCACCAAGGGCCCCGAAGGCCGCTTCGCCCCGGCCCCAGAGCCCAGGAAGACCAGGGTCGTCAGCGCCAAGACGGCGAAGACCCTCGCCCAGATGCTGGAGTCCGTCGTGGACGACGAGGAGGGCACCGGCACCAAGGCGCGCATCCCCGGCTACCGCGTCGCGGGCAAGACCGGCACGGCCAACCGCGTTGATCCGGCCACCGGCAAGTACCACGGCTACACCTCGTCCTTCGCCGGCTTCGCGCCCGCCGACAAGCCCCGCGTCACCGTCTACTGCGCCATCCAGAACGCCACCCAGGGCAGCTACTTCGGCGGCCAGATCTGCGGCCCCGTCTACAAGAAGGTCATGGAGTTCGCACTGAAGTCCCTCCAGGTCCCGCCGACCGGCGCCAAGGCCGCGAAGCTGCCCGTCTCCTTCAACTGAACCCCGAGCCCTGATCAGCACCGAGCACCACCGAGCCACCAGGACCGCCCCCGTGACAACGATCACCCCCGACCCCGGGAACCAGAGCGCCGCCGCCCCCTCACTTCGCCCGGAGGCGGGTACGCCCGGTACGCTCACCGCCGTGCCACACGCTGATCAGTCCCAAACCACCCAGAAGGGCCATCCCGTGACATACCCCGGGCCGCCCAGGCCGGTGCAGGTCTCCGCCACACCCCTCGCGGAACTCTCCGATCAGCTGGGTGCTCCCACGCCGGAGAGCGCCGCCGAGGTCACGGGCATCACCCACGACTCACGCGCCGTGCGCCCCGGTGACCTGTACGCCGCCCTCCCGGGCGCCCGGCTGCACGGCGCCGACTTCGTCACGCAGGCCGCCGGCCTCGGCGCGGCCGCCGTGCTGACCGACCCCACCGGCGCGGAGCGCGCCGCGGAGTCCGGGCTGCCGGTCCTCGTCGTCGACGACCCCCGCGGGCGGATGGGCGAGCTGGCCGCGACGATCTACGGCCACCCCGGCCGGGACCTGCTCCAGATCGGCATCACGGGTACCTCAGGCAAGACCACCACCGCCTACCTCGTCGAGGGCGGCCTGAAGACCGTCAGGTCCACGGACGAGGGGGGCCGGCGCGTAGCGCCGTCGGTTGAGGGCGGTGGTGGGCGACGGGTGGGACTGATCGGCACGGTCGAGATGCGCATCGGCGACGAGCGCATCAAGTCCGAGCGCACCACCCCCGAGGCCACCGACCTCCAGGCCCTGTTCGCCGTCATGCGCGAACGCGGCGTCGACGCGGTCGCCATGGAGGTCTCCAGCCACGCCCTGGTCCTCGGCCGGGTCGACGGCTGCGTCTTCGACATCGGCGTCTTCACCAACCTCAGCCCGGAGCACATGGAGTTCCACTCCGGCATGGAGGACTACTTCCAGGCCAAGGCGCAGCTGTTCACGCCGGAACGCGGCAAACTCGGCGTGGTCAACGTCGACGACGAGTACGGCCGCAGGCTGGCGAACGAAGCCACCGTCCCGGTCGTCACCTACTCCGCCGAGGGCCACCCCGACGCCGACTGGCGCGCCGAGGACGTCGAGGTCGGCCAGCTGGACTCGACGTTCACCGTCATCGGGCCCAAGGGCGAGCGGATCAGCGCCAAGTCGCCGCTGCCGGGCCCCTTCAACGTGGCCAACACCCTCGCCGCGATCGTCGCCCTCGCCGTCGCCGGCCTCGACCCGCAGGCCGCAGCCGACGGCGTCGCCGCCGTACCCGGCGTGCCGGGCCGTCTGGAGCGCGTGGACGCCGGGCAGCCCTACCTCGCGGTCGTCGACTACGCCCACAAGACGGACGCGGTCGAATCGGTCCTCAAAGCGCTCCGCAAGGTCACCGAGGGCAAGCTGCACATCGTCCTCGGCTGTGGCGGCGACCGGGACAAGACCAAGCGCGAGCCCATGGGTGCCGCCGCGGCGCGGCTCGCCGACACCGCCGTACTGACCTCCGACAACCCCCGCGGCGAGGACCCCCTCGCGATCCTCGCCACGATGCTCCAGGGCGCGGCCTCCGTGCCCGCGCACGAGCGCGGCGAGGTGCAGGTCTTCGAGGACCGGGCCGCCGCGATCGCCGCCGCCGTCGCCCGCGCCGAGCCCGGCGACACCGTGCTGGTCGCGGGCAAGGGCCACGAGCAGGGCCAGGACATCGCCGGGGTGGTCCGTCCCTTCGACGACCGCCAGGTACTTCGCGAAGCCGTCCAGAAGACCCAGGGATGAAAATCCAGAAGACCCAGGGGATGAACTTGTGATCGCCCTCTCCCTCGCCGAGATCGCAGAAGTCGTCGGCGGGCAGACACACGACATACCGGACCCCTCCGTCCAGGTCACGGGCCCGGTCGTCCGTGACTCCCGCGAGGCGGTGCCGGGCAGCCTGTTCGCCGCCTTCGCCGGCGAGCGCGTGGACGGACACGACTACGCGGCGGCGGTCGTCGAGGCGGGAGCGGTGGCCGTGCTCGGCACCCGGCCCGTCGGCGTGCCCGCCATCGTCGTGGACGACGTACAGACGGCCCTCGGAGCCCTCGCGCGGCACGTCGTACGACGTCTCGGTGCCACCCTCGTCGCCCTCACCGGCTCGGCGGGCAAGACCAGCACCAAGGACCTCATCGCGCAGGTGCTCCGGAGCAAGGCGCCGACGGTGTTCACGCCGGGCTCGCTCAACAACGAGATCGGGCTGCCGCTGACCGCGCTCAGCGCGACCGAGGAGACCAGGTTCCTCGTCCTGGAGATGGGCGCCCGCGGCATCGGGCACATCAGCTACCTCGCCGGTCTGACGCCCCCGAAGGTCGGCCTCGTCCTCAACGTCGGCAGCGCCCACATCGGCGAGTTCGGCGGCCGTGAGCAGATCGCACAGGCCAAGGGCGAGCTGGTGGAGGCGCTGCCGTCCGAGGCCGACGGCGGCACCGCGGTCCTCAACGCGGACGACCCCTACGTACGGGCCATGGCCGCCCGTACGAAGGCGAAGGTGATCTTTTTCGGAGAGTCCGGCGAAGCGGACGTTCGCGCCGAGAACGTGCGACTCACGGACACCGGACAGCCCTCGTTCAGGCTTCACACACCCTCCGGTGCAAGTGACGTGACCATGCGCCTGTACGGTGAGCACCACGTGTCGAACGCGCTCGCCGCGGCCGCCGTCGCCCACGAACTGGGCATGTCCGCAGACGAGATCGCCGTGGCGCTCTCCGAGGCGGGCTCCCTCTCCCGCTGGCGGATGGAGGTCACCGAGCGCCCGGACGGCGTGACGATCGTCAACGACGCCTACAACGCGAACCCCGAGTCCATGCGAGCCGCTCTGCGCGCGCTCGCGGCGATGGGCAAGGGGCGGCGGACCTGGGCGGTGCTCGGCAAGATGGCCGAGCTCGGGGACGAGGCTCTCGCCGAGCACGACGCGGTCGGGCGGCTCGCCGTCCGGCTCAACGTCAGCAAGCTCGTCGCGGTCGGTGGCAGGGAAGCCGCCTGGCTGCAACTGGGCGCATATAACGAGGGTTCGTGGGGTGAGGAGTCGGTGCACGTGTCCGACGCACAGGCGGCGGTCGACCTGTTGCGCAGCGAGTTGCGCCCGGGGGACGTCGTACTCGTGAAGGCGTCCCGTTCGGTCGGCCTCGAGAGCGTGGCGCAGGCGCTCATCGAGTCCGGTGCCGAGGGTGAGGTTTCCGCCCGATGATGAAGCAGATCCTGTTCGCAGGAGTCATTGGCCTCTTCCTGACCCTGGTCGGCACCCCGCTGCTGATCAAGCTGCTCGCCCGCAAGGGCTACGGCCAGTACATCCGCGACGACGGCCCGCGCGAGCACGCCAGCAAGCGCGGTACGCCGACCATGGGCGGTATCGCCTTCATCCTGGCGACGGTCGCCGCGTACTTCCTGGCCAAGGTGATCACGGGCTATCTGGACCCGGAGGCCGACGCGGCACCGACCTTCTCGGGTCTGCTGGTGCTCGGCCTGATGGTCGGCATGGGCCTGGTCGGCTTCCTCGACGACTACATCAAGATCGTCAAGCGGCGTTCGCTGGGTCTGCGGGCCAAGGCGAAGATGGCCGGACAGCTCATCGTCGGCATCGGGTTCGCGGTGCTGTCGCTGCAGTTCGCGGACAACCGCGGCAACACCCCCGCCTCCACGAAGCTGTCGTTCATCACGGACTTCGGCTGGACGATCGGCCCCGTGCTGTTCGTGGTCTGGGCGCTGTTCATGATTCTCGCGATGTCGAACGGCGTGAACCTGACCGACGGTCTGGACGGTCTGGCCACCGGCGCCTCGGTGCTGGTCTTCGGCGCCTACACCTTCATCGGTGTCTGGCAGTTCCAGGAGTCCTGCGCCAACGCGCAGACCCTGACCAACCCGGGCGCGTGCTACGAGGTGAGAGACCCGCTCGACCTCGCGGTGGTCGCCTCCGCGCTGATGGGCGCCTGCCTCGGCTTCCTGTGGTGGAACACCTCGCCGGCCAAGATCTTCATGGGCGACACCGGTTCGCTGGCGCTCGGCGGTGTGCTCGCCGGCCTCGCGATCTGCTCCCGCACCGAGCTGCTGATCGCCATCCTCGGCGGCCTCTTCGTCCTGATCACCATGTCCGTGGTGATCCAGGTCGGCTCCTTCAGGCTCACCGGGAAGCGCGTCTTCCGGATGGCGCCACTCCAGCACCACTTCGAACTCAAGGGCTGGTCCGAAGTGCTTGTCGTGGTCCGCTTCTGGATCATTCAGGGCATTTGTGTGATCGTCGGACTAGGCCTCTTCTACGCAGGATGGGCAGCGGACAAGTGACCTCCTCGGAGCCCTTCGCCTTCCAGGGCAAGCGCATCACCGTCGCCGGGCTCGGCGTCTCCGGCGTCCCGGCGGCCAAGGTGCTGCACGGCCTCGGCGCGATCGTCACGGTCGTCAACGACGGCGCCGACGAGCGCGCCCGGGCGCAGGCGGCCGAGCTGGAGGCGCTCGGGATCACCGTGCGCCTCGGCGACGGCGACACGCTGCCCCAGGGCTCCGAACTGATCGTCACCGCGCCCGGCTGGAAGCCGGACAAGCCGCTGTTCGCGGCGGCGGAGCAGGCGGGCGTCCCGGTCTGGGGCGACGTCGAGCTGGCGTGGCGCCTGCGCGGCCCCGACGCCGCTCCCTGGCTCGCCGTCACGGGCACCAACGGCAAGACCACGACCGTCCAGATGCTCGCCTCGATCCTGGCGGCGGCGGGCCTGCGCACGGCCGCCGTCGGCAACATCGGCGTCTCGCTCCTGGACGCGGTGCTCGGCGAGGAGCGCTACGACGTGCTCGCCGTCGAGCTGTCCAGCTACCAGCTGCACTGGGCGCCGTCCCTGCGCGCCCACTCGGCCGCCGTGCTGAACCTCGCCCCCGACCACCTCGACTGGCACGGCTCCATGGAGGCGTACGCCGCCGACAAGGGCCGTATCTACGAGGGCAATCAGGTCGCCTGTGTCTACAACGTGGCCGACAAGGCGACGGAGGACCTGGTCCGCGAGGCCGACGTCGAGGAGGGCTGCCGGGCCGTCGGCTTCACCCTCGGCACGCCCGCGCCCTCCCAACTCGGTGTCGTGGAGGGCATCCTGGTCGACCGCGCCTTCGTCGAGAACCGGCAGAAGAACGCCCAGGAGCTGGCCGAGGTCGCCGACGTGAACCCGCCGGCCCCGCACAACATCGCCAACGCCCTCGCGGCGGCGGCCCTCGCCCGGGCCTACGGCGTGCCCGCCAAGGCCGTACGGGACGGTCTGCGGGCCTTCACCCCGGACGCCCACCGCATCGCGCTCGTGGCCGACGTGGACGGCGTCGCGTACGTCGACGACTCCAAGGCCACCAACACCCACGCGGCGGAAGCCTCGTTGGCGGCGTACGAGCCGATCGTGTGGATCGCGGGCGGGCTCGCCAAGGGCGCGGCCTTCGACGAGCTGGTCGCCAAGTCGGCGAAGCGGCTGCGCGGGGCCGTGCTGATCGGCGCGGACCGCGCGCTCATCCGCGAAGCCCTGGCGCGACACGCCCCGGAAGTACCCGTCGTCGACCTCGACCGGACCGACACTGGGGCGATGCTCCAGGCTGTCCAGGAGGCGCGGCGGCTCGCACAGCCCGGCGACACGGTGCTGCTGGCCCCGGCCTGCGCCTCGATGGACATGTTCACCAACTACAACAAGCGTGGTGACGCGTTCGCGGAGGCGGTTCGCGCACTCGGCGCGGGCACCTGACGGTCGGTCTCGGCCACGGCGGGTGCTTCGGGACCCTTGGAGGGACGCGTGACTCGGATGTGGCCCGAGACGAACCGGCGGGCACCCGCCGCCGACCCGGGGCCGACGCCCCCGCCCCTCCCACGCGCCCTCACGGGAGACGTCGATGCCCGGTAGCCGTACCGGAGGGCCGCCCGCGCAGCGGCCCGTCCGCCGGCCCGCCACGCCCCGGCCGGCGCGCGAGAGCGGCGTCCTGGGCCTGTACCTGCGGGCGCGCAGGGGCTGGGACCGGCCGCTGACCGCCTACTACCTGATCTTCGGCGGCAGCCTGCTGATCACGGTGCTGGGGCTGGTGATGGTCTACTCGGCCTCCCAGATCACCGCGCTGCAGATGTCGCTGCCGGGCTCATACTTCTTCCGCAAGCAGCTGCTCGCGGCGGTGATCGGCGCGGGGCTGCTGTTCGCCGCCTCACGGATGCCGGTGAAGCTGCACCGGGCGCTGGCCTACCCCATCCTCGCGGGTGCCGTCTTCCTGATGATCCTGGTACAGATCCCGGGGATAGGAGTGTCGGTCAACGGCAACCAGAACTGGATCGCCGTCGGCGGCTCCTTCCAGATCCAGCCCAGCGAGTTCGGCAAGCTCGCCCTCGTGCTGTGGGGCGCCGACCTGCTCGCCCGCAAGCAGGACAGGAAGCTGCTGACCCAGTGGAAGCACATGCTCGTCCCGCTGGTGCCGGCCGCCTTCATGCTGCTCGGGCTGATCATGATCGGCGGCGACATGGGCACGGCGATCATCCTCACCGCCATCCTGTTCGGCCTGCTCTGGCTGGCCGGCGCGCCCACGCGGCTGTTCGCCGGTGTGCTGTCGATCGCCGCCGTGCTCGGCCTGATCCTCATCAAGACCAGCGCCAACCGCATGGCCCGGTTGCAGTGCCTCGGCGCCACCGAACCCCAGTCGGGCCCCGTCGACTGCTGGCAGGCCGTACACGGCATCTACGCCCTGGCCTCGGGCGGAATCTTCGGCTCCGGGCTGGGCGCGAGTGTGGAGAAATGGGGCCAACTCCCCGAAGCCCACACCGACTTCATCTTCGCCGTCACCGGTGAGGAACTGGGCCTGGCGGGGACGCTGTCGGTACTCGCCCTCTTCGCGGCTCTAGGCTATGCGGGTATCCGCGTGGCCGGACGCACGGAGGACCCCTTCGTCAGGTATGCCGCGGGAGGCGTGACCACCTGGATCACGGCCCAGGCCGTGATCAACATCGGTGCGGTGCTCGGTCTGCTGCCGATCGCCGGCGTCCCCCTCCCGCTGTTCTCCTACGGAGGATCCGCCCTGCTGCCGACCATGTTCGCCATCGGGCTGCTGATCGCCTTCGCACGCGACGAGCCCGCTGCGCGGGCGGCGCTTGCGATGCGGCAACCCCGCTTTGGTAGAAAGCGGGGGGCTGGGGGCACCGGTTCCATTCGGAGTCCCCGGAGATGGAACACGATGCGACGGCGTGCCTCGGCGGCGCGCTCGTCCGGAGAGCGGTGAATTTCGGTGCATGTCGTACTCGCCGGCGGAGGAACCGCGGGCCACATCGAGCCCGCGCTCGCCCTCGCGGACGCCCTGCGCAGGCAGGATCCGAGCGTGGGCATCACGGCCCTGGGAACGGAGCGCGGCCTCGAGACACGTCTCGTGCCCGAGCGTGGGTACGAACTCGCGCTGATCCCCGCCGTGCCGCTGCCGCGCAAGCCCACCCCCGAGCTGATCACCGTCCCGGGCCGGCTGCGCGGGACGATCAAGGCGACCGAGCAGATCCTGGAGCGCACCAGGGCGGACGCCGTGGTCGGCTTCGGAGGCTATGTCGCCCTGCCCGGCTACCTCGCGGCCAAGCGCCTCGGCGTGCCGATCGTCATCCACGAGGCCAATGCCCGCCCGGGCCTGGCCAACAAGATCGGCTCGCGGTACGCCAGCCAGGTCGCGGTCTCCACGCCGGACAGCAAGCTGCGCAACTCCCGTTACATCGGCATCCCGCTGCGCCGCTCCATCGCCACCCTGGACCGGGCCGCCGTACGCCCCGAGGCCCGGGCCGCCTTCGGCCTCGACCCGAACCTGCCCACGCTGCTGGTCACCGGCGGCTCCCAGGGTGCTCGCCGCCTGAACGAGGTCGTCCAGCAGGTCGCGCCCTGGCTCCAGCAGGCCGGAATCCAGATCCTGCACGCGGTCGGTCCGAAGAACGAACTGCCGCAGGTCCAGCAGATGCCGGGAATGCCCCCCTACATCCCGGTAAGTTATCTGGACCGGATGGACCTCGCGTACGCCGCGGCGGACATGATGCTCTGCCGCGCGGGCGCGATGACCGTCGCCGAACTCTCCGCCGTCGGGCTCCCGGCCGCCTATGTCCCGCTGCCCATCGGCAACGGCGAACAGCGGCTCAACGCCCAGCCGGTGGTCAAGGCCGGCGGCGGCCTGCTGGTCGACGACGCGGAGCTGACCCCCGAGTGGGTCCAGCAGAACGTCCTGCCCGTGCTCGCCGACCCGCACCGGCTGTACCAGATGTCCCGCAGTGCCGCCGAGTTCGGCCGCCGGGACGCCGACGACCTGCTCGTCGGCATGGTGTACGAGGCGATCGCCGCCAGTCGTGCACACCGCTAGGACTGTATGACGGAAGGCAGGGGAGCGTGGCCGGATCGACCACCGCCGAGCGCGGTGAACGCCAGCAGAAGTCGTCCGGCCCGCCGCTCCGCCCGCGGTCGAGGCGGGCCCGGCTTCGTGTGATTGTCATCCTGGGCCTCGTCCTGGTCTTCCTCGGCTTCCCGACGGTCTGGCTGTTCTACGGCTCCGACTGGCTGCGTGCCGAGCGCGTCTCCGTGTCGGGCACCAGGGTCCTGACACCGGCTCAGGTCAGGGCCGCCGCCGACGTACCCCTCGGGAAGCCGCTGATTTCCGTCGACACCGAAGCGATCGAGACACGACTGCGCCGGAAATTGCCCCGAATTGACTCGGTTGACGTGGTCCGTTCCTGGCCCGAGGGAATCGGGCTGAAAGTGGTCGAGCGGACTCCGGTTCTGATTGTCCAAAAGGGCGGAAAGTTCGTCGAAGTGGACGATGAAGGTGTCCGTTTCGCCACGGTGTCCGAGGCCCCGAAAGGCGTGCCCGCACTGGAATTGACACTGTCCCGGTCCAGCTCCGCCGCCGCGAGCCTGCGCCGCTTCGGCGAGGCCCGGCTGGTGCGCGAGGCGGTCGTCGTCGCCCGGGCCGTTCCGGCCGCCGTCGCCCGCGGCACACAGACCGTCAAGGTCCGTTCCTACGACGACATCTCGCTGGAGCTGAGGGACGGGCGCACGGTCGTCTGGGGCAGCAGCGAGAAGGGCGCGGTCAAGGCCCGTACGCTCACCGCCCTGATGAAAGCCTCGCCCGGCGCGCGTTACTTCGACGTGAGTGTTCCCACCGCGCCCGCGTCATCAGCGAGTTGACGCACATCCGCGCAGGCCAGCACCCTGGTTGGGCAGTGCTACGGCTGATCACATAGGGTGAAAAGAAAAACGGGAGGTTCGGCGTGTTCGTTGAACGTGCGCCACTTGTCGACTTAGTGTCCTGTTCAGAAGACTCCAAGGAACAGACACACTGGTAACCCTAAACTTCAGGGTTAGGGTTCGGGTCGGCGATACGGACCGTCCCATTCGGCATCAGTCGTCGGGTCGCGGGGCGCAGTGCGTCACGGTGATTCGGCGACACGTAACTCGAGGCGAGAGGCCTTCGACGTGGCAGCACCGCAGAACTACCTCGCAGTCATCAAAGTCATCGGTGTCGGCGGCGGTGGTGTCAATGCCATCAACCGGATGATCGAGGTCGGTCTCAAGGGCGTCGAGTTCATCGCCATCAACACCGACGCGCAAGCTCTGTTGATGAGCGACGCCGACGTCAAGCTGGACGTCGGCCGTGAACTCACCCGCGGACTCGGCGCCGGAGCCAACCCGGCCGTGGGCCGCAAGGCCGCCGAGGACCACCGCGAGGAGATCGAGGAGGTCCTCAAGGGGGCCGACATGGTCTTCGTGACAGCCGGTGAAGGCGGCGGCACCGGCACCGGCGGGGCGCCCGTCGTGGCCAACATCGCCCGCTCGCTCGGCGCTCTCACCATCGGTGTGGTCACGCGCCCGTTCACCTTCGAGGGCCGACGCCGCGCGAACCAGGCCGAGGACGGCATCGCCGAGCTCCGCGAGGAGGTCGACACCCTCATCGTCATCCCGAACGACCGGCTGCTGTCCATCTCGGACCGCCAGGTCTCGGTGCTGGACGCCTTCAAGTCGGCCGACCAGGTCCTGCTCTCCGGTGTCCAGGGCATCACCGACCTCATCACCACCCCCGGCCTCATCAACCTCGACTTCGCCGACGTCAAGTCGGTCATGTCCGAGGCGGGCTCGGCGCTGATGGGCATCGGCTCGGCGCGTGGCGACGACCGCGCGGTGGCCGCGGCCGAGATGGCGATCTCCTCGCCGCTGCTGGAGGCGTCCATCGACGGCGCCCGCGGTGTGCTCCTCTCCATCTCCGGCGGCAGCGACCTCGGTCTGTTCGAGATCAACGAGGCCGCCCAGCTGGTGAGCGAGGCCGCCCACCCCGAGGCCAACATCATCTTCGGTGCGGTGATCGACGACGCCCTCGGCGACGAGGTCCGGGTCACCGTGATCGCGGCCGGCTTCGACGGGGGCCAGCCGCCGTCCAAGCGGGACAACGTCCTCGGCTCGTCCTCGGCCAAGCGCGAGGAGCCGGCACCGGCGCGGCAGACCGAGAGCCGCCCGTCCTTCGGCTCGCTCGGCAGCGTGACCCCGAAGGAGGACCCGGAGCCCGCTCCGGAGCCGGTCAACGACATCCCGGTCGCCCCGCCGGTCCCGCCGGCGCCGCGGACCTACTCGGACAGCGCGGCCGAGGAACTGGACGTACCGGACTTCCTCAAGTGATCCTTCAGTCGTGATAGGACAGCGCGAGAGCGTGGGCGGCGCGCACTTCGGCTTCACCGACCGGTGGGGCGGAGTGAGCGCCGCTCCGTATGAGGAGCTCAATCTCGGCGGAGCGGTCGGCGACGACCCCGACGCCGTACGCACCAACCGGGACCTGGCCGCCAAGTCCCTGGGTGTCGAGCCGGACCGGGTGGTCTGGATGAACCAGGTGCACGGGGCCGACGTGGCGGTGGTGGACCGGCCGTGGGGATCTTCGTCGGAGATCCCGTCGGTCGACGCGATCGTCACGGTGAAGCGGGGGCTCGCCCTCGCCGTGCTCACCGCGGACTGCGTGCCGGTGCTGCTCGCCGACCCGGTCGCCGGGATCGCCGCAGCGGCCCACGCGGGCCGCCCCGGCATGATCGCCGGGGTCGTCCCGGCCGCGCTACGCGCGATGACCGAACTGGGGGCCGAGCCCTCCCGGATCGTCGCCCGCACCGGGCCCACCGTCTGCGGCCGGTGTTACGAGGTGCCGGGGGCGATGCGCGCCGAGGTGTCCGCCGTCGAGCCGGCGGCGTACGCCGAAACCAGTTGGGGCACTCCGGCGGTCGACGTGAGCGCCGGGGTGCACGCCCAGCTCGAACGGCTCGGGGTGCGTGACCGGGCGCAGTCTCCGGTGTGCACGCTGGAGTCGGACGATCACTTCTCGTACCGCCGCGACCGCACCACCGGTCGGCTCGCGGGCTATGTGTGGCTGGACTGATGGGGCATGACGGACCGTAAGGACGAACTCGCCGCGAATCTGGCGAAAGTTGAGCGACGCATCGCCGACGCATGCGCGGCCGCCGGGCGGGGGCGCGAGGAAGTGACCCTGATCGTGGTCACCAAGACCTATCCCGCGAGCGATGTGCGCATGTTGTCGGAACTCGGGGTGCGGCATGTCGCCGAGAACCGCGATCAGGACGCGGCCCCCAAGGCTGCCGCCTGTGCGGATCTGCCCCTTTCATGGCACTTCGTCGGTCAACTCCAGACCAACAAGGTGCGATCGGTGGTCGATTACGCGGACTTCGTGCAGTCCGTCGATCGTTCCAAGCTCGTCACAGCTCTGTCGAAGGAAGCCGTCCGGGCCGGGCGCGAACTGGGGTGCCTCATCCAGGTCGCGCTCGACGCCGGGGAGAGCGCGAGGGGGGAGCGGGGAGGCGTGGCTCCCGGCGGGATCGAGGAGTTGGCCGGCCTCGTGGCCGAGGCGCCGGGGTTGCGGCTCGGCGGACTGATGACCGTCGCGCCGCTCACCGGCGAGTATGCGGGACGCGAACAGGCGGCGTTCGAGCGGTTGATGGTTTTGTCGACCGACCTGCGCCGGAGTCATCCGACTGCCACCATGGTCTCGGCAGGGATGAGTGCGGACCTCGAACAGGCCGTGGCGGCCGGAGCGACACATGTGCGCGTCGGCAGCGCGGTACTCGGAGTCCGCCCCAGGCTCGGGTAACGTCGCCAAGAAGTCGGACCACAGCAGAAAATATGGTCATTGCCGCCGATAGGCGGACTCAAGGACCTCGTGGATCGCAGGCACTTGGCAGTCGTCAGCAGATCCACCACAGAGCGGAGGACTCAGAGCATGGCCGGCGCGATGCGCAAGATGGCGGTCTACCTCGGCCTCGTGGAGGACGATGGGTACGACGGCCGCGGATTCGACCCCGACGACGACTTCGAACCCGAACTGGACCCGGAGCCCGAGCGGGACCACCGACGGCACGAGCCGTCCCATCAGCCGCACGTCTCACATCAGCCCCAAAGGGACGAAGAGGTACGAGTCGTACAGCCGTCCGTGCCTCGCGAACCGGCCCCCCGTTCCGCTTCGCTCCCCGCGGAATCCGGGCGCCCGGCGCGTATCGCGCCCGTGGCATCCATCACACAAGAACGCGCAAGTCTGGAGAAGAACGCACCGGTGATCATGCCCAAGGTCGTGTCCGAACGAGAGCCTTACCGGATCACCACACTCCACCCACGGACCTACAACGAGGCCCGTACCATCGGGGAACACTTCCGTGAAGGCACTCCGGTGATCATGAATCTGACTGAGATGGATGACACAGATGCGAAGCGACTTGTCGACTTTGCGGCTGGTCTGGTGTTTGGTCTTCACGGCAGTATCGAGCGGGTGACGCAGAAGGTGTTCCTGTTGTCGCCTGCTAACGTCGATGTCACGGCGGAGGACAAGGCCCGCATCGCAGAGGGCGGGTTCTTCAACCAGAGCTGAGACGCACCACCGGAAACAGCAGTACCCAGCAGGGCACAGGGGAGAGGGAAGCGCAGGTCATGAGCGTGGTTTTGGATGTCATCTACATCGCGCTGATGTGCTTTCTCATCGTGCTCATCTTCCGGTTGGTCATGGACTATGTCTTCCAGTTCGCCCGCTCATGGCAACCCGGCAAGGCGATGGTGGTCGTTCTGGAGGCCACCTACACTGTCACTGATCCACCGCTCAAGCTTCTGCGGCGGGTCATTCCGCCGCTGCGTCTCGGGGGCGTGGCGCTAGACCTGTCCTTCTTCGTACTGATGATCATCGTCTACATCCTGATCTCGATCGTGAGCCGGCTGTGATGAGCGATGTGACCTACCGTCTTGCCGAATGCCGACGACTACGTTGAGGTGAAGAGATGCCGTTGACCCCCGAGGACGTGCGGAACAAGCAGTTCACGACCGTCCGCCTCCGAGAAGGCTATGACGAGGACGAGGTCGATGCCTTCCTCGATGAGGTCGAAGCCGAACTGACCCGTCTGCTCCGTGAGAACGAGGACCTGCGCGCCAAACTGGCCGCGGCCACGCGCGCTGCTGCCCAGAACCAGCAGAACATGCGCAAGCCTCCGGAGCCCCAGCAGGATCAGCAGCAACAGCAGCAGCAGGGCATGCGCGGTCCGGGTGGTCCCGTACCCGCCGGCATATCGGGCCCGCCGCAGCAGCAGATGGGTGGCCCCATGGGTGGTCCGCCCCAGCTGCCGAGCGGTGCCCCGCAGCTGCCCGCCGGTCCCGGCGGTCAGGGTGGTCCGCAGGGTCCCGGTCCGATGGGCCAGGGTCCGGGCGGTCCGGGCCCCATGGGCCAGCCCCCGATGCAGCAGCAGATGGGTGGCCCGATGGGCGGCCCCATGGGCGGCCCGATGGGCGGCCCCGGTCAAGGAGGCCCCGGTGGCGACAGTGCCGCCCGTGTCCTCTCGCTGGCCCAGCAGACCGCCGACCAGGCGATCGCCGAGGCCCGTTCCGAAGCCAACAAGATCGTCGGGGAAGCGCGTTCGCGTGCCGAGGGTCTGGAGCGTGACGCCCGCGCCAAGGCCGATGCCCTGGAGCGGGACGCGCAGGAGAAGCACCGCGTGGCGATGGGCTCCCTGGAGTCCGCTCGCGCCACGCTGGAGCGCAAGGTCGAGGACCTGCGCGGCTTCGAGCGCGAGTACCGCACGCGCCTGAAGTCGTACCTGGAGTCGCAGCTGCGCCAGCTGGAGACCCAGGCCGACGACTCGCTGGCTCCGCCGCGCACTCCGGCTGCCGCGTCCCTCCCGCCGTCCCCGGCGCCTTCCATGGCTCCGGCCGGCGCGAGCGCCCCGTCCTACGGCGGTGGCAACCAGACGATGGGCGGTGGCCCGTCGCCGTCCGGTCCGTCCTACGGCGGTCAGCAGCAGATGTCTCCGGCGATGACCCAGCCGATGGCGCCCGTGCGTCCGCAGGGCCCGTCGCCGATGGGTCAGGCGCCCTCGCCCATGCGGGGCTTCCTGATCGACGAGGATGACAACTGACGGCCTGATGGCCAGTAGTACGGCGTAGACATCGGCAGCGTTCAGGGTGAGGCCCCGGGATGGATCCCGGGGCCTCACCCTTTGCCGTGAGAGTCTCTGCCACGCGTGTTCGTGCGTACGCAACGCCGAAGGCCCGGTCCCACCAAGATCTTTGGCGGGACCGGGCCTTCGGGCTGTTCGGTCTGAGCGTTACGCCTTGCGCAGGCGGAACGTCAGGGACAGACCTTCGTCAGTGAAGGGCTCGCCGTAGGTGTCGTCCGCCTCGCCCTCGGCGAAGTCCGTCGCCAGGACCTCGTCGGCGATCAGGCCGGCGTGCTCGGCCAGCGCCTCGGTGACGGCCGGGTCGGTCGCCGTCCAGCGCAGCGCGATGCGGTCGGCGACGTCGAGGCCGCTGTTCTTGCGGGCCTCCTGGATCAGCCGGATCGCGTCACGGGCCAGGCCCGCCCGCCGGAGTTCCTCCGTGATCTCCAGATCGAGAGCGACCGTGGCACCCGAGTCCGACGCCACCGACCAGCCCTCGCGAGGCGTCTCCGTGATGATCACCTCGTCGGGGGCGAGCGTGACGGTCTCGCCGTCGACCTCCACCGACGCCGTGCCCTCGCGCAGCGCCAGGGACAGGCCGGCCGCGTCCGCGTTCGCGATGGCCTTGGCCACGTCCTGGACGCGCTTGCCGAACCGCTTGCCCAGCGCGCGGAAGTTGGCCTTGGCCGTGGTGTCGACCAGGCTGCCGCCGACGTCGCTCAGTGTCGCGAGCGACTCGACGTTCAGCTCCTCCGTGATCTGGGTGCGCAGGCCGGAGTCCAGCGCGTCGAAGCCCGAGGCGGCGATCAGGGCGCGGGACAGCGGCTGGCGCGTCTTGACGCCCGACTCCGCGCGCGTGGCACGGCCCAGCTCCACGAGCCGGCGCACCAGCACCATCTGCTTCGACAGCTCCGGGTCGATGGCCGTGAGGTCCGCCTGCGGCCAGGCGGACAGATGGACCGACTCCGGGGCGCCCGGGGTGACCGGAACGATCAGGTCCTGCCAGACCCGCTCGGTGATGAACGGGGTCAGCGGGGCCATGAGCTGCGTGACCGTCTCGACGACCTCGTGCAGCGTGCGCAGGGCCGCCTTGTCGCCCTGCCAGAAGCGGCGACGGGAGCGGCGGACGTACCAATTCGACAGGTCGTCGACGAACGCGGACAGCAGCTTGCCGGCGCGCTGGGTGTCGTAGGCGTCGAGGGCCTGGGTGACCTGGTCGGTGAGCGCGTGCAGTTCGGACAGCAGCCAGCGGTCCAGGACCGGGCGGTCGGCCGGGGCCGGGTCGGCCTCGGACGGGGCCCAGCCCGACGTACGGGCGTACAGGGCCTGGAAGGCGACCGTGTTCCAGTAGGTGAGGAGCGTCTTGCGGACGACCTCCTGGATGGTGCCGTGGCCGACGCGGCGGGCCGCCCAGGGGGAGCCGCCGGCCGCCATGAACCAGCGGACCGCGTCGGCGCCGTGCCGGTCCATGAGCGGGATGGGCTCCAGGGTGTTGCCCAGGTGCTTGGACATCTTGCGGCCGTCCTCGGCGAGGATGTGGCCGAGGCAGACCACGTTCTCGTACGAGGACTTGTCGAAGACCAGGGTGCCGACCGCCATCAGCGTGTAGAACCAGCCGCGGGTCTGGTCGATGGCCTCGCAGATGAACTGCGCCGGGTAGCGGGCCTCGAAGGTCTCCTTGTTCTTGTACGGGTAGCCCCACTGCGCGAACGGCATCGAACCCGAGTCGTACCAGGCGTCGATGACCTCGGGCACGCGCGTGGCCGTGCTGCCGCACCCGTCCTGCGGGCAGGCGAAGGTGACCGCGTCGATGTAGGGACGGTGCGGGTCCAGGCCCGACTGGTCGGTGCCGGTCAGCTCGGTCAGCTCGGTGAGGGAGCCGACGCAGGTGAGGTGGTCGTCCTCGCAGCGCCAGATCGGCAGCGGCGTGCCCCAGTAGCGGTTGCGGGACAGCGCCCAGTCGATGTTGTTGTCCAGCCAGTCGCCGTACCGGCCGTGCTTGACCGTGTCGGGGAACCAGTTGGTGTTCTCGTTCTCCGTGAGGAGACGGTCCTTGATCTCCGTGGTGCGGATGTACCAGGAGGGCTGCGCGTAGTAGAGCAGCGCGGTGTGGCAGCGCCAGCAGTGCGGGTAGCTGTGCTCGTACGGGACGTGCCGGAAGAGCAGGCCGCGCTCGTCGAGGTCGGCGGTGAGCTGCTCGTCGGCCTTCTTGAAGAAGACGCCGCCGACCAGGGGCAGGTCCTCCTCGAAGGTGCCGTCCGGGCGGACCGGGTTCACGACGGGCAGGCCGTAGGAGCGGCAGACCTTGAGGTCGTCCTCACCGAAGGCGGGGGACTGGTGGACCAGACCCGTGCCGTCCTCGGTCGTGACGTAGTCGGCGTTGACCACGTAGTGGGCCGGCTCGGGGAACTCGACCAGCTCGAACGGGCGCTGGTACGTCCAGCGTTCCATCTCGGCGCCCGTGAAGGTCTGGCCGGTGGTCTCCCAGCCCTCGCCGAGGGCCTTGGCGAGGAGCGGCTCGGCGACGACCAGCTTCTCCTCGCCGTCGGTGGCGACGACGTAGGTGACCTCGGGGTGCGCGGCGACGGCCGTGTTGGAGACCAGGGTCCAGGGCGTGGTCGTCCACACCAGGAGCGCGGCCTCGCCGGCCAGCGGGCCGGAGGTGAGCGGGAAGCGGACGAACACGGACGGGTCGACGACCGTCTCGTAGCCCTGGGCCAGCTCGTGGTCCGACAGGCCCGTGCCGCAGCGGGGGCACCAGGGGGCGACGCGGTGGTCCTGGACCAGCAGGCCCTTGTTGAAGATCTCCTTCAGCGACCACCAGACCGACTCGATGTACGCGGGGTCCATGGTGCGGTAGGGGTCGTTGAGGTCGGTCCAGAACCCCATGCGGGTCGTGAGCGCTTCGAAGGCGTTGGTGTGCCGGGTCACCGACTCGCGGCACTTCGCGTTGAACTCGGCGATGCCGTACGCCTCGATGTCCTGCTTGCCGGAGAAGCCGAGCTCCTTCTCCACCGCCAGCTCCACGGGGAGGCCGTGGCAGTCCCAGCCGGCCTTGCGGGCGACGTGGTAGCCGCGCATGGTGCGGAAGCGGGGGAAGACGTCCTTGAAGACGCGGGCCTCGATGTGGTGGGCGCCGGGCATGCCGTTGGCGGTGGGCGGGCCCTCGTAGTAGACCCACTCGGGGCGGCCCTCGGACTGCTCCAGGCTCTTGGTGAAGATCTTCTGCTCGTCCCAGAAGGCGAGCACGGTGTGCTCGAGGGCGGGCAGGTCGACCTGGGCGGGCACCTGGCGGTACGTCGGCGATGTCATCAGCGGGCTTCCTCCGGCGGACTTGCTGCCTTCCGTCCGGAGGGACGAGAGCTGTGATTGTGCCTGCGCCGTCTTCGGCGCGCTCCCGCGGTACCACCCTCCTTGGCCCTCCGGTGCGGGGTGTGCGCCGGTGAGCCCCCTCATTGGGGTCGCGATGCCGGTTCTACAGGCCGCTGCTGTTCGGCTACGGCTTTCCTCCGGCGGCTCCGGGGTGATCTTCACGTCGCGCTCGCCCCCGGGCTTCCACCGTCCCCGGGTCGCTCTGGGCTGCGTACGCCGCTACTCGTCCCCATCCACGCTTTTCGCTCCGCCCAGTGTACGGCGCCGGGCGGACAGCGGCCGACCGCTTTTCGGGGCCGCCGGGGAGGGGGTGGCGCAAGAGGTGCCGTTTGGGTTTGATGACCCGAATGGAGTGGTATGGGTGTTCGGATCCTGGGACGTCAGGCTCGGCGGATTACCGGGCGGGGAGCTGGGCACAACGGATGCAGGTTCGCCGCGCGGCATGCGCGAGGCGGGCGAATCGGGCGGTGTGCCCCGTTGCCGCGGGACTCAAGTCGATTTATCGTCCCAGCACGATTCGCGAGCAAGATCACAATATGTGAAGGGGTCGCGGCCATGGTGGCGAAGAAGACCGCCGTACAGCAGCCGGCGTCCGGCAGGTCCGCGGAGGCCTCCGGCGGTGCGCCCAAGGACCCGGGCGGGAAGAAGACCACCCAGGGAGGCTCGGCGGGGCGGGCGGCGAAGGGGGCGACCGAGAAGGCGACCGGGGGGACGAAGGCGGCTGTCACCAGGACGAAGGCGGCGGTCAAGAAGGTGACGGCCAAGAAGACCGCGGCAGGAAAGGCCGTGGCCAGGAAGGTCGCGGCGAAGACGGCGGCGGCCAAGGGCCCGAGCGGAAAACCGGAGGCCGGGGAGACCGAGGTCGAGAAGACTGGGGCCGAGGAGACTGAGGTCGAGAAGGCTGAGGTCGAGAAGGCTGAGGTCAGGAGGGCCGGGGCCAAGAAGGCGGGGACCAAGAAGGCGACGGTCAGGAAGGCGACGGCCAAGAAGGCCGGGGCCGGCAAGACTGCGGGCGCGAAATCCGCGGCCGAGAAAGCTGCGGCCGACAAAGCTGCGGGCGTGAAGGCCGCGGGCGCGAAAGTCGCGGGCAAGAAGGCGGCTGCCGGCGAGGGCGCGGAGAAGAAGGCCGCGGTCAAGAGGGCGAAGGCCGCCAAGGCCGTCGCCGCTGAGAAGGGCGTCGGGGCCGAGGGCGTGCGCGCCGGAGGCAAGAGCACCACCACGAAGAGCACCACCACGAAGAGCGCGGCCGGGAAGGGCACCGCCCGGACCGGCGCGGTCACACAGGACAAGGCCGGGAACAGCACGGCCGAGAAGGCGGGCGCGGCCGAGGCCGCGACGCAGACAGGAGCGACCACGGTGGGTGCGAAGAAGACTCCTGGCGCGGCGACGGCGGCCAAGACCGCCGTCCCGAAGGCACGGGTCGCCGCGGCGGAACCCGGTGAGCTCGCGGTACGCCCTGGGGAGGACCCCTGGACAGAGGCGGAGGTCGAGGAGGCGCGAGCCGAGCTGACGTCCGAGGAGACCCGGCTGCGTGAGGAGATCACGTCGTCGGAGCGCTCGCTCGCCGGTCTGATGCGCGACTCCGGGGACGGAGCGGGCGACGACCAGGCGGACACCGGCACCAAGAACATCACCCGCGAGCACGAGCTGGCCCTGGCCGCCAACGCGCGCGAGATGCTCATCCAGACCGAGCGTGCCCTGGACCGCCTCCACTCGGGCACCTACGGCCTGTGCGAGAACTGCGGCAACCCCATCGGCAAGGCCCGGATGCAGGCCTTCCCACGGGCCACGCTGTGCGTGGAGTGCAAGCAGAAGCAGGAGCGAAGGTACTGACCGACGACCGAATGCCGCCTGAGCACGTGGGGGGTACGGGGTGTGTCGTACCCTCGTGCTCAGTCAGGCACCTAGGTTGAGGGACTCACGTGGCAGAGGCGGAGCGCATCATCGGTACGCCGGACACACCGGACGCTGCCGGGCACGGGCAGGAGCGGCCCGAGGACGCGGCGTCGGGCGAGCGCGCCGACTCCGAGGGCACCCGGGGCGCCGGAGAGCCCGGCACGGGTGAGCCGGAGGCCACGGACGCGCGGCCCCGGGGCAAGCGCCGTATCGCGGTGCTGTTCGCCGTCGCCTCGTTCGCGTACGCCCTCGACCTGATCACCAAGATGATCGTGGTGGCCAAGCTGGAGCACCACCCGCCGATCGAGATCATCGGGGACTGGCTGAAGTTCGAGGCGATCCGCAACGCGGGTGCGGCCTTCGGCTTCGGCGAGGCCTTCACGGTGATCTTCACCATGATCGCGGCGGCGGTGATCGTCGTCATCGCCCGGCTCGCCCGCAAGCTCTACAGCCTCCCCTGGGCGCTCGCGCTCGGAATGCTGCTCGGCGGTGCGCTGGGCAACCTCACCGACCGGATCTTCCGGGCGCCGGGTGTCTTCGAGGGCGCGGTCGTGGACTTCATCGCGCCCAAGCACTTCGCCGTCTTCAACCTGGCCGACTCGGCGATCGTGTGCGGCGGCATCCTGATCGTGCTGCTGTCGTTCAAAGGGCTCGACCCGGACGGCACCGTCCACAAGGACTGACAGGCGCCGTACGGGGCTGTCGGACCCGTCCGGCATACTCGACGGGTGAGCACGATTCCCGAGATCCGTACCCTGCCCGTGCCCGACGGACTGGAGGGCGAGCGCGTCGACGCCGCCATCTCCCGCATGTTCGGCTTCTCCCGCACCAAGGCGGCCGAACTCGCCGCGGCGGGGAAGGTCACGGTCGACGGGTCGGTGGTCGGCAAGTCGGAGCGTGTGCACGGCGGCGCCTGGCTGGAGGTCGAGATGCCGCAGGCGCCCGCGCCGGTGCAGGTGGTGGCCGAACCGGTCGAGGGCATGGAGATCGTGCACGACGACGATGACGTGGTCGTGATCGTCAAGCCGGTGGGCGTCGCCGCGCACCCGTCGCCGGGCTGGAGCGGGCCGACCGTCATCGGGGGCCTGGCCGCCGCCGGGTACCGGATCTCCACCTCCGGTGCCGCGGAGCGCCAGGGCATCGTGCACCGCCTCGACGTCGGTACGTCCGGGCTGATGGTCGTGGCCAAGTCGGAGCGTGCGTACACCTCGCTGAAGCGCCAGTTCAAGGAGCGCACGGTCGACAAGCGGTACCACACGCTCGTCCAGGGCCACCCCGACCCGACCAGCGGCACCATCGACGCGCCCATCGGCCGCCACCCGCACCACGACTACAAGTGGGCGGTCACCGCCGAGGGCAAGCCGTCCGTCACGCACTACGACCTCATCGAGGCCTTCCGCGCGGCGTCGCTCCTCGATGTGAAGCTGGAGACCGGCCGCACCCACCAGATCCGCGTCCACATGGCCGCCCACCGGCACCCCTGCGTCGGCGACCTGACCTACGGCGCCGACCCGACCCTCGCCAAGCGCCTCGGCCTGACCCGCCAGTGGCTGCACGCGGTGCGCCTCGGCTTCGAGCACCCCGGGGACGGGCAGTGGGCGGAGTTCTCCTGCGACTACCCGGAGGACCTGCAGAAGGCCCTGGACCAGGTCCGGGAGGAGACGTACGCATGAGCACCCCGCGGTACGCGGTGCGGGTCGCGGAGGACCCCGCCGACCGTGAGTCGTGCTTCGCGGTGCGCAAGGAGGTCTTCGTCGGCGAGCAGGGCGTGCCGGAGGACCTCGAGTACGACGCGTACGACGCGGGGGCCGTGCACGTCCTGGCCGTCCGGGAGGACGGTGTGCCGCTCGGGACCGGGCGGCTGCTGTACGGCGATGCGGCCGTGGCGCAGACCGGAGCAGGCCCGTCCGTGGGCTCCCTCGGCCGGCTGGCCGTGACCGGCCGGGCACGTGGCCTCGGTGTCGGGGTCGCCCTGGTGCGGGCGATCGAGGACGCCGCACGCGCGCGTGGGCTCGCGGCCGTGGACCTGCACGCCCAGACGCACGCGCTCGGCTTCTACGAGCGGCTCGGCTACGCGGCCTACGGGCCGGAGTACCTGGAGGCGGGCATCCCGCACCAGGGGATGCGGCGTTCGCTGTAGCCGCTCGCCGCGGGTGCCGAAACGGTTTGTCCGTGGAGTTGCGTGGCAGGCTTGAGGTCAGTCGTATGACCGTCTGACCTCCCGGAGCGCTGACCGTGGATCAGTTGGCCCTGTTGTTCGTGCTGCTGCTCGGGGCCGTGATCAGCGTCCCGGTCGGGGACCGGCTGGGGATGCCCGCGCCGGTGCTGATGACGCTCCTGGGCATAGTCCTCGCGCTGCTCGAGTTCGTACCGAATGTCGAGATCCCGCCGGACCTCATCCTGCCGCTGCTACTGCCGCCCCTGCTGTACGCCGCCGTGCGGCGCACGTCATGGCGGCAGTTCGCGGCGAACAAGAGACCGATCTTCCTGCTGGCTGTGGCGCTGGTGTTCGTCACCATGGCCTGTGTGGCCGCCACGGCCGACGCGATCGTGCCGGGGCTGCCGCTGGCCGCGGCGTTCGCGCTCGGGGCGCTGGTCGCGCCGCCGGACCCGGTCGCGGCGACCGCCGTCGCCGGGCAGCTGGGGCTGCCTCGCCGACTGGTGTCGATCCTGGAGGGCGAGGGGCTGTTCAACGACGTGACGGCCATCGTCCTCTACCACGTGGCGATCGCCGCCGCCGTCAGCGGCACGTTCTCGCCCTGGAAGGCCGGGCTCGATCTGGTGCTGTCGGCCGTGGTCGGGGCGGCCGTGGGCATCGGGCTGGGCTGGGGCGCCAACAAGCTGATGGAGCTGCTCGGGGACGCGACCCTGCAGATCGGGCTGACCCTGCTGGTGCCGTACGCCTCGTACGTCATGGCCGAGGAACTGCACGGCTCCGGAGTGCTCGCCGTGCTCACCACCGCGGTGTTCCTCGCGGAGTACGGGTCCGACGCCGACGACGTCATGACACGGCTGGCCGGGCACACGTTCTGGAACATCGTCGACACCCTTGTCACGGGCGTCGCGTTCGGGCTGGTCGGCCTCGAGCTGCACAACGCCATTCGCACCGCGTCCGGCCGTTGGGGCGAACTGCTCGGATGGGCGGCGGTGGTGGTGGCCGTCGTCGTGTTCGTACGGCTGCTGTGGCTGCTGCCGGCGACGTGGCTGACCAAACGGCTGCACGCGCGGCGGGACTACGACGAGGACATCCCGGTGAGCTGGCGCGAGACCGTGGTCATGTGGTGGTCGGGGATGCGCGGAGTGGCCTCGGTGGCGCTGGTGCTGGCCATTCCGCTGGAGACGGACGCGGGGGAGCCCTTCCCCCAGCGTGACGAGCTCATCTTCATCGCGTTCGGGGTGATCGTGGCGACGCTGGTGGTGCAGGGGCTGACGTTGCCGTGGCTGGTGCGGCGGTTGGGTGTGAAGGCAGACACGGACCACGAGAAGGAACTCGCGAAGGAACTGGCGATCCGGGCGTCCAAGGCGGCGAAGCGGAGACTGCGCGAGATCGAGGAGGAAGAGGACCTCCCGGAGGAGTTGTCCGAACAGATGCTGCGGCGGGCCTTCGACATCGGGATCCGGATCAGTCCCGAGGTCGCGGAGGACGAGCGGCGGGAGGCCTCCCGGGAGCGCGCGCGGCGGCTGAAGCGGGTGCGGCGGATCCAGCAGGAGATGCTGAGCGCCGCGCGGCACGAGGTGCTGGCGGCGCGGAGTGAGCCGGGGGCCGATCCGGAGGTCGTGGACCGGGTGTTGCGCCATCTCGATGTGCGGTCGATGCGGTGAGTGGTTTCCCGGCGGGGTCTTCGCCGTCGGCGGCTGACGGGTCGTAGGGTCGTCGTATGGCTCGGAATGTTGTGATCAGTGGTGGAGGGACCGGGATCGGGCTCGCGGCGGCGCGGGCGTTCGCCGCGGGCGGGGATCAGGTTCTGTTGCTCGGGCGGCGGGCCGACGTGCTGGAGAAGGCCGGGGTGCCCGGGGCGCGGACGTTTGCGGCGGATCTCACCGAGCCGGCGGACGTGCGGGGTGTGGCCGCTTTCGTGGAGCGGGAGTTCGGTGCCGTGGACGTCCTCGTGCACAGCGCCGGGGGCAATGGGCTGCTCGAACCGGGCCCCGGGAGCGACGATCCGCTGGAGGCCGTCGCGCACAGCTGGACCGTGAACTTCCGGCTCAACACCCTGACCGCCGTGCTGCTCACCGAGGCTCTCAAGCCGCGCCTCGCCGAGCCCGGCGGGCGGGTGCTGTTCCTCGGATCCATCGCCGCCTACCGGGGATCAGGGAGCGGTGCGTACGCGGCGGCCAAGGCGGGTCTGCATCCCTACGCCCATGATCTGGCACGGCAGCTGGGACCGCGCGGCATCACCGTGAACGTGGTCGCGCCCGGCTACATCGAGGACACCGAGTTCTTCGGGGACGCGATGAGCGAGGAGCGGCGGGCGCGGCTCGTCGAGGAGACCTCGACCGGGCGCGCCGGGACCCCCGGTGACGTCGTCGAGACCCTGCACTGGCTGGCCTCCCAGGGTGCGGGGCACATCACGTCCCAGATCATCCAGGTCAACGGCGGCGCCGAACGCGGTCACTGACCGAGGCAAGAAAGGGGGCTGCCCGTACCGCGGGCAGCCCCCTTTCTTACGTCGGCCTTGCGTCGTTGTTGTCAGCGCTCCGGCCTCGCCGAGCCGTGGTAGCGGCGCTGCTGGTTCGGGACACCGTCCGAGGACGGGCGGTGTCCGTTCCCGTTCCAGGAGGGCGGCAGGAGCGCGTCCGCCGTGTTGACCCGGGGGAGGGCGTACGGGTGCTCCTCGGCCAGCCAGCGGACCATCTCCTCGCGCACCGTGACCCGCACCGTCCAGATGTCGTCCGCGTCCTTGGCCGTCACCAGGGCCCGCACCTGAAGGGTGCTCGGGGTGGTGTCCGTGACGCACAGGTTGTAGGCGCGGCCGTCCCAGGCCGGGCACTCGCGCAGGATGTCGCGGAGCTTCTCGCGCATCTCGTCCACGGGGGCCGTGTGATCGACGTGCCAGAAGACGATGCCGGTCATCTGCGGGGTACCGCGCGACCAGTTCTCGAACGGCTTGGACGTGAAGTACGACACCGGCATGGTGATCCGGCGCTCGTCCCAGGTGTGGACGGTCAGAAACGTCAGCGTGATCTCCTCGACCGTGCCCCACTCGCCGTCCACGACCACGGTGTCCCCGATGCGCACCATGTCACCGAAGGCGATCTGGAACCCCGCGAACATATTGCTCAGCGTGGACTGGGCGGCGACACCGGCGACGATGCCGAGGATGCCGGCCGAGGCCAGCAGCGAGGCGCCCGCCGCCCGGAACGCCGGGAACGTCAGCAGCATGCTCGCCGCTGCCACCACGCCGACGATCGCGGACACCACCCGCATGATCAGCGTCACCTGGGTGCGCACCCGGCGGACCCTGGCCGGGTCGCGGTGCGCCCGGGCACTGGCGTACCGGCTGTACGACGTCTCGACGATCGCCCCCGCGATTCGGATCACCAGCCAGGCGGCCGACCCGATGAGCAGCAGCGTCAGTGCCTGGCCCAGGCCCTCGCGGCGGTCCTCCAGCAGTTGCGCCTCGTCGTACGACCCTCTCAGGAGGGCCGCGAAGAGCACGAGCTGGTAGGGAATGCGCCCACGGCGGAGCAAACCCCACAGCTGGGTCTCGTGATGTCGTTCGTCGGCCTTGCGCAGCAGGAAGTCGGTCGCCCAGCCGATCACCAGGGTGAGCACGACCGAGCCACCGACCACGATCAGCGGTCGCAGCAGGTTCTCCATGCCCCCGAACCTAACCGGCTCCCGGCGGGCATGAACATGTGACTTCCGTCCGGTCGCGGGTACTGCCGCGAACTCGGATTGTCACACCTGGCTGGCACCATGGCCTCATGAACATCATGCTCTTTCACTCGACCCAGGGGCTGCGGCCCGCGGTGCTCCAGGCCGCTGACCGGCTGCGCACGGCCGGACACGAGGTGTGGACGCCCGACCTCTTCGAGGGGCGCACCTTCGAGACCGTCGAGGAGGGCATGGAGCACCAGGAGAAGATCGGCAAGGACGAGCTGCTGAAGCGGGCCGTGCTGGCGGCCGCGCCCTACTCCGAGCGCGGGCTGGTGTACGCGGGATTCTCGCTCGGCGCCTCGATCGCCCAGACCCTCGCCCTCGGCGACGACAAGGCGCGCGGGCTGCTGCTCCTGCACGGCACGTCGGACATCGCGCCGGATGCCACGGCGGACGACCTGCCGGTCCAGCTCCACGTGGCGGAGCCGGATCCCTTCGAGACCGACGACTGGCTCAGCGCCTGGTACCTGCAGATGGGCCGGACGGGCGCGGACGTCGAGGTGTACCGGTACGCCGGGGCCGGCCACCTCTACACCGACCCCGACCTGCCGGACTGCGACGAGGAGGCGGCCGAGGCCACCTGGCGGGTGGCGCTCGGCTTCCTCGACAGCTTGTAGCCGGCGGTCATCCGCCTAGCGCGGGAAGCACTCCTTGGGCGGGTTCTCCAGGGAGGCGAAGTGCCCGGACCAGATCCAGCCCACCGGGTGCGAGTCGTAGATCCGGAACCACCGGGCCCCCGAGGGGGTCGTCGTGGTCGAGCACTGGATGCGCTCCTTGGTGCCCGCCTTGTCCACGCGGTACCGCTCCGACGAGGAATCGGGCTTGGCGTAGACGGGGGCCCCGTCCGGGTCGAGCACGGACAGAGTGACGTAGGCCGGTGCCGCGGGAGCGGTTTCCTGTGCATGGGCGGCGGTGGCGGTACCTCCGGCTAGGGCCAGAGAGGCCACGACCACCGCGGACTTCGTCAAGACACCTTGAAACGAGGTGACCATGTGACTCCTTACCAGTACGCGTCGGTAGCGCTGACGAATCGTCAACCTACGGAGAAAGACGTAGGAGTTGCTCGTACAGTTGACGTGTTCGACGCCCCTTTTCATAGACGGCCGCTCACACCGGGTCGTAGACCCGCTCGAGCTTCTGCGTGCCGCTGCGGGTGCGGTAGGAGCGGGTCCACTTGGCGGTCGCGTCGCGTTTCGCGCGGTCGGACAGGACGTAGTAGTCCATCTGCGCGCGCTCGGCCGTGATGTCCAGGACGCCGTAGCCGTGGCGGTCGGTGTCGACCCAGTGGACGTGCCGGTTGGCGGCGCGGATGACGGGTGAGGCGACCGCCGAGACCGTGCCCTCCGGGACCTTGACGATGTCGTCGAGGTTGTCCGAGGTGACCGAGGTGACGACGAACTCCGTGGCGGCGGACGGGGAGAGCGGGTACGTGCCGGCGTCCACCGGCACGTCGTTGGCCCAGGCCATGTGGATGTCGCCGGTGAGGAAGACGGTGTTGCGGATCGCGTTGGCGCGCAGGTGGGCGAGGATCTCGCGGCGGTCGTCGGTGTAGCCGTCCCACTGGTCGGTGTTGAGGGCGAGGCCCTCCTGCGGCAGACCGAGCAGCTTGGCGAGGGGCTTCAGCAGATCGGCGGAGAGCGAGCCGATGGCGAACGGCGAGACCATCACCGAGTTGCCGACCAGCCGCCAGGTGGTGTCGGACGCCTTCAGCCCCGCCTTGAGCCAGTCGAGCTGGGCGCGGCCGGTGAGCGTGCGGTCCGGGTCGTCGACCTCGCCGTTGCCCACCTTGACCTGCTGCGAGCGGAAGGACCGCAGGTCCAGCAGCGAGAGGTCGACCAGCTTGCCGAAGCGCAGCCGACGGTAGGTGGTGCCCGCGATCGCCGGGCGCACCGGCATCCACTCGAAGTAGGCCTGCTTGGCGGCGGCCTGGCGGGCGGACCAGGCGCCCTCCGCGCCCTCCGTGTGGTTCTCGGCGCCGCCCGACCACGCGTCGTTGGCGAACTCGTGGTCGTCCCAGATCGCCACCACCGGGGCCGTGGCGTGCAGGGCCTGGAGGTCCGGGTCGGTCTTGTACCGCGCGTGCCGGATCCGGTAGTCGGCGAGCGTGACGATCTCATGGGCCGGGGCGTGCGGGCGTACGACCTTGCCCCGCGTGCCGTACTCGCCGGTGCCGTACTCGTAGATGTAGTCGCCGAGGTGCAGCCAGGCGTCCAGGTCGCCGCGTGTCGCGAGATGGCGGTACGACGAGAAGTATCCGGCCTCCCAGTTGGCGCAGGAGACCACGCCGAAGCGGAGGTTGGTGACGGCCGCGTCGGCCGCCGGGGCGGTGCGGGTGCGCGCGGCGGGGGAGTCGGTGCCGCCACAGGAGAAGCGGAACCAGTAGTCGGTGGCCGGCCTGAGGCCGCGGATGTCGGCTTTCACCGTGTGGTCGGAGGCGGCCCTCGCCGTGGTGGAGCCCTTGGCGACGATCGTGGTGAACGACCGGTCCTCGGCGACGACCCAGCTCACCTCGGTGTCCGGCCCCAGTCCGGAGCCGGGTATCGCCTCCGGGACGGGGGTCACGCGGGTCCACAGCAGGACGCCGTCGGGCAGGGGGTCACCGGAGGCGACACCGTGCAGGAAGGCGGGAGCCTGGTCGGCGGCGCGCGCGGGCAGGGAGGCGGCGAGCGGCCCGGCCAGGACAGCGGTCGCCGCCGCGGCCTTGACGACCGTACGGCGGCGGGGGTTGAGGGAGTTGAAGCCCTCGGACGTCTTCGATGATCTGTATCGACTGGTCACGGACGATCAGGTTACTGATCGGTATGCACCAGAGCGGGCGAACTCCGGAAAGTTCGCCCGCTCTTCACGCGGTGGCCCGTACCGGACCCGCCGTCACTTCTTGAGGGCTTCGCCGACCACCCTGTTGAAGTCGGCCACGGTCATCAGCGGCGTGCCCTGGCTGTCGGCGGTGAGCTGCTTGCCGTCCATGGCGAAGCCCGGGGTGCCCTTCACGCCTTCCTTGTTGTCGTCGAAGGTCTTCGACATGGCCATGGCCCAGGCGTCGTAGGTGCCCTTCTCGACCGCGTCCTGGAACTTCTTGTTGCCCTTCAGCTCGGGGACGCTGTCCGCGACCTTGATCAGGTAGCTGTCGTCCTTGAACTCGTCGGTCGTCTCCTCCGGGTGGAACTTCGCCGAGTACAGGGCGGCCTTGTAGTCGAGGAACGCCTTGTCGCTCACGTTCAGTGCGGCGCCCATGGCGCTCAGGGCGTTCTTGGAGCCCTCGCCGTTGTCCTTGTTGTCGATGAACGTGGCGCCGATGAACTGCATCTTGTACTTGCCGTCGTCGATGTCCTTCTTCACGGTCGGGCCGACGGTCTGCTCGAACTGGGCGCACACGGGGCAGCGCGGGTCCTCGTAGACCTTCAGGGTCTTCTTGGCCGATTCCTTGCCGATGACGACCGTGGTGCCCTTGGTGCCCGTGGTGTTGGCGGGGGTGACGACCTTGGCGTCCTTCTGGCCCTCCCAGTAGCTGGGCTTGTTGGCCTGGACGACCGCGTAGCTGATGCCGCCGGCTATCGCCAGGACACCGACGATGGAGCAGGCGACGACGATCTGCCGCTTGACCTTCGCGCGCTTGGCCTCGCGCTCGCGCTCGACGCGCAGCCGCTCGCGGGCCGCCGTCTTCGCCGCCTGGGTGTTCCGCTTGCTCATGGTGATGTTCTCCGTAAGGGGACGCGCACACGTGGGTGTGCGGAATGCGTAGGGGGACTGCCTGTGCTCGAAGAGCTCGAAGGCTCGAAAGTGCGGGATGCCTCAGCCGAAGGCGGGCGAGCACGGCGGTCCACGCCGTCCCAGGGAGTACGTGAGGATCCGGTCGCGGGCGGTGGGCGTGCGGTCGGTGGCGCGCGACGGCAGACACCGCCCGGCCGGAGCCTGCTCCACCGCGCCCGCGGCGACGGCCAGCAGCAATGGCCGGAAGGTCGTGGCCCCCACGGCCCGCAGCAGCTGGGCCAGGGCCCGCTCGCCGCGGCGCAGCCAGACGGCGGCGGCCAGGCCCACGCCGATGTGCGCGCCGAGCAGCAGCCAGGCGGTGGCCGGGTCGGCATGCGCGACCGCGGCCGCGAGCCGGTCGGTGCCGGTGGCCCCGGCCATCCGGGCCAGCGGGGTGCCGACCTCGCCGCCCCCGCACAGCACGTCCAGGCCGACCGAACGCAGCGGACCGGCGACCGGGCCGCCCGCCCGGCCGTAGCAGGCGTGCTGACCCGTGGTGAACACCGTGTCGGCGGCCAGTTCCAGCGGGATCAGCAGGGCCGCGATCCTCCCGAAGGAGCGCTCGCGGCCCGCCAGGGCGTACGCGATCACGAACACGGCGGCGGCGACCGCGGCCACCGTGCCCATCGGGAGCGGGACCTGGGACAGCAGCACGTGCGACGCGGTGCTGAGCGTCACGACCACTGCCGTGAACAGCGCCGCGCGTACGGCTCTGAGCTGGATCCCGGATATGTCCATAGCGAAAGGAGAGTCTGTCATGGGGGCCGGTAAGGGACCCCTAAAGGATGCCTGTGGGAGAGCGGACGGCGAAAGCCCCGGCTACAGGCCCGGGATCCGGCCGTTGCGGAACAGGTCCACGAAGGTCTGGTGGTCGGCGCGCGCGCGTGCACCGTAGCTGTGCGCGAAGTCGACCAGCAGCGGCGGGAAGCCGTCCTCGTCGGCCGCGATCGCCGCGTCGATGGCCCGCTCCGTGGAGAACGGCACCAGGGACTCCCCGGACTGGTCGTCCGCCGCCGAGTGCATCGTGGCCGTCGCCCGGCCGAGGTCGGCCACCACCTGGGCGATCTCCTCCGGGTCGTCGATGTCGCCCCAGTCGAGATCCACCGCGTACGGCGAGACCTCGGCGACCAGCTGGCCCGAGCCGTCCAGCTCCGTCCAGCCCAGCCACGGGTCGGCGTGGGCCTGGAGGGCGCGCTGGGAGATGACCGTGCGGTGCCCCTCGTGCTGGAAGTAGTCGCGGATCGCCTGGTCCGTGATGTGCCGGGAGACGGCCGGGGTCTGGGCCTGCTTGATGTAGATCACGACATCGTTCTCCAGGGCGTCGCTGTGGCCCTCCAGGAGGATGTTGTACGACGGCAGCCCCGCCGAGCCGATGCCGATGCCGCGCCGGCCGACGACGTCCTTCACCCGGTAGGAGTCCGGGCGGGCCAGGGAGCTGTCCGGCAGCGTCTCCAGGTAGCCGTCGAAGGCGGCGAGGACCTTGTAGCGCGTGGCCGCGTCCAGCTCGACGGAGCCGCCGCCCGGCGCGAAGCGGCGCTCGAAGTCGCGGATCTCCGTCATCGACTCCAGCAGGCCGAACCGGGTCAGCGAGCGGGCGTCACGCAGCGCGTCCAGCAGCGGGCCCTGCGCGGTGTCCAGCGTGAACGGCGGCACCTCGTCGCTCTTCGCACCCGTGGCCAGGGCGTGGATCCGCTCGCGGTAGGCGACGGCGTAGATCGTCACCAGCTCGGAGATCTGCTCGTCGCTGAGCGCCTTCGCGTACCCGATCAGCGCGATGGAGGCGGCGAAGCGCTTCAGGTCCCAGGTGAAGGGGCCGACGTAGGCCTCGTCGAAGTCGTTGACGTTGAAGATCAGCCGGCCGTTGGCGTCCATGTACGTGCCGAAGTTCTCCGCGTGCAGATCGCCGTGGATCCACACCCGCGAGGTGCGCTCGTCCAGGTACGGGCCGCCCCGCTTCTCAGCGTCGAGGTCGTTGTAGAAGAGGCATGCCGTGCCCCGGTAGAAGGCGAAGGCGGAGGCCGCCATCTTCCGGAACTTCACGCGGAACGCAGCCGGGTCGGCGGCCAGCAGCTGGCCGAAGGCGGTGTCGAAGACGGCGAGGATCTCCTCACCGCGGTGCTCGTCGTCGAGCTGCGGGAACGACATCGCTGGGTGCCTCCTGGTGCAGATGTTTCAGGGCGGCAGGTCCGCCCCTTGACTAACGTGCGGCGGGTCGCGGGAGTGCCCGCGACCCTCGCATGAAGGTACGCGGGTCAGCCCTCGGAGTGTCAGTGCCGAGGCATAGACTTCGACGCTGTCCCCCAGACTGTGCGCAGCCTGTCGGACCCCATTCGACGTACGTTTTCTCTGGAGGCCGCTGCCGTGTCAAAGCCGCCGTTCACGCACCTGCACGTCCACACCCAGTACTCGCTGCTGGACGGTGCCGCGCGGCTGAAGGACATGTTCAACGCGTGCAACGAGATGGGCATGTCGCACATCGCCATGTCCGACCACGGCAACCTCCACGGGGCGTACGACTTCTTCCACACGGCGCAGAAGGCGGGGGTCACGCCGATCATCGGCATCGAGGCGTACGTCGCGCCCGAGTCCCGCCGCAACAAGCGCAAGATCCAGTGGGGCCAGCCGCACCAGAAGCGGGACGACGTCTCCGGTTCCGGTGGCTACACCCACAAGACGATGTGGGCGGTGAACAGCACCGGACTGCACAACATCTTCCGGCTGTCCTCCGACGCGTACGCGGAGGGCTGGCTCCAGAAGTGGCCCCGGATGGACAAGGAGACCATCTCCCAGTGGTCCGAGGGCATCGTCGCCTCCACCGGCTGCCCCTCCGGCGAGGTCCAGACCCGGCTGCGCCTCGGTCACTTCGACGAGGCCCTCAAGGCCGCCGCCGACTACCAGGACATCTTCGGCAAGGAGCGCTACTTCCTGGAGCTGATGGACCACGGCATCGAGATCGAGCGCCGGGTCCGCGACGGCCTGCTGGAGATCGGCAAGAAGCTCGGCATCCCCCCGCTGGTCACCAACGACTCGCACTACACGTACTCGCACGAGTCGGTCGCCCACGACGCCCTGCTGTGCATCCAGACCGGCAAGAACCTCTCCGACCCCGACCGCTTCAGGTTCGACGGCACCGGCTACTACCTGAAGTCCACCGACGAGATGTACGCCATCGACTCCTCGGACGCCTGGCAGGAGGGCTGCGCCAACACCCGGCTGGTCGCCGAGATGGTCGACACCACGGGCATGTTCGAGAAGCGCGACCTGATGCCCAAGTTCGACATCCCGGAGGGGTACACCGAGGTCACCTGGTTCAAGGAGGAGGTCCGCCGCGGCATGGAGCGCCGCTTCTCGGGCGCCGTCCCCGAGGACCGCCAGAAGCAGGCCGAGTACGAGATGGACACCATCATCTCGATGGGCTTCCCGGGCTACTTCCTCGTGGTCGCCGACTTCATCATGTGGGCCAAGAAGCAGGGCATCGCGGTCGGCCCCGGCCGAGGCTCCGCGGCCGGCTCGATCGTCGCCTACGCCATGGGCATCACCGACCTCGACCCGATCCCGCACGGCCTGATCTTCGAGCGGTTCCTCAACCCCGAGCGCGTCTCCATGCCCGATGTCGACATCGACTTCGACGAGCGCCGGCGCGTCGAGGTGATCCGGTACGTGACGGAGAAGTACGGCGCCGACAAGGTCGCCATGATCGGCACCTACGGCACCATCAAGGCCAAGAACGCGATCAAGGACTCCGCGCGCGTGCTGGGCTACCCGTACGCGATGGGCGACCGCCTCACCAAGGCCATGCCCGCCGACGTCCTCGGCAAGGGCATCAACCTCGACGGCATCACCAACCCCGAGCACCCGCGCTACTCGGAGGCGGGCGAGATCCGGGGGATGTACGAGAACGAGCCGGACGTGAAGAAGGTCATCGACACCGCCAAGGGCGTCGAGGGCCTGGTCCGTCAGATGGGTGTGCACGCCGCCGGCGTGATCATGTCCAGCGAGACGATCACCGACCACGTCCCCGTCTGGGTCAGGCACACGGACAAGGTCACCATCACCCAGTGGGACTACCCGAGCTGTGAGTCGCTCGGCCTGCTGAAGATGGACTTCCTCGGCCTGCGCAACCTGACGATCATGGACGACGCCGTCAAGATGGTGAAGTCCAACAAGGGGGTCGACATCGACCTCCTGAGCCTCCCCCTCGACGACCCCACGACCTTCGAACTGCTCCAGCGCGGCGACACCCTCGGCGTCTTCCAGTTCGACGGCGGCCCGATGCGCTCCCTGCTCCGGCTGATGAAGCCGGACAACTTCGAAGACATCTCCGCCGTGTCGGCCCTGTACCGCCCGGGCCCGATGGGCATGAACTCCCACACGAACTACGCCCTTCGAAAGAACGGCCAGCAGGAGATCACGCCCATCCACAAGGAGCTCGAAGAGCCCCTCAGGGAGGTCCTGGACGTCACCCACGGGCTGATCGTCTACCAGGAGCAGGTGCAGAAGGCCGCCCAGATCATCGCGGGCTACTCGCTCGGCGAGGCCGACATCCTCCGCCGCGTGATGGGCAAGAAGAAGCCCGAGGAGCTGGCGAAGAACTTCGTCCTCTTCCAGGAGGGCGCCCGCAAGAAGGGCTACAGCGACGAGGCCATCCAGGCCCTGTGGGACGTGCTGGTCCCCTTCGCCGGCTACGCGTTCAACAAGGCGCACTCCGCCGCCTACGGCCTGGTCTCGTACTGGACCGCCTATCTCAAGGCGAACCACCCCGCCGAGTACATGGCCGCCCTGCTCACCTCGGTGAAGGACGACAAGGACAAGTCGGCCGTCTACCTCAACGAGTGCCGCCGCATGGGCATCAAGGTGCTCCCGCCGGACGTCAACGAGTCGATGTCCAACTTCGCGGCCCAGGGCGACGACGTGATCCTGTTCGGCCTCTCCGCCGTCCGCAACGTCGGCACGAACGTCGTCGAGTCGATCATCAGGTGCCGCAAGGCCAAGGGGAAGTACGTCTCCTTCCCGGACTACCTCGACAAGGTGGAGGCGGTGGTCTGCAACAAGCGCACCACCGAATCGCTGATCAAGGCCGGTGCCTTCGACGCCATGGGCCACACCCGCAAGGGTCTGACCGCGCACTACGAGCCGATGATCGACAACGTGGTCGCGGTCAAGCGCAAGGAGGCCGAGGGCCAGTTCGACCTCTTCGGCGGCATGGGCGAGGCCGAGACCAGCGAGCCGGGCTTCGGCCTCGATGTTGAGTTCTCCCCCGACGAGTGGGACAAGACCTATCTGCTCGCCCAGGAGCGGGAGATGCTCGGTCTGTACGTCTCCGACCACCCGCTGTTCGGGCTTGAGCACATCCTGTCCGACAAGGCGGACGCGGGTATCTCCCAGCTGACCGGCGGTGACTATTCCGACGGCTCGGTGGTGACCATCGGCGGCATCATCTCCGGCCTCCAGCGCAAGATGACCAAACAGGGCAACGCCTGGGCCATCGCCACCGTCGAGGACCTCGCCGGTTCGATCGAGTGCATGTTCTTCCCCGCGACCTACCAGCTCGTGTCGACGCAACTCGTCGAGGACGCCGTGGTGTTCGTCAAGGGGCGCCTCGACAAGCGTGAGGACATCCCGCGGCTCGTCGCGATGGAGCTGATGGTGCCGGACCTGTCGAACGCGGGTACCAACGCGCCCGTGATCCTCACCATCCCGGCCACCCGGGTCACCCCGCCGCTGGTCAGCCGTCTCGGCGAGGTGCTCAGCCACCACAAGGGCGACAGCGAGGTCCGGATCAAGCTCCAGGGGCCGACCAAGACCACCGTGCTGCGTCTGGACCGGCACCGGGTGAAGCCGGACCCGGCGCTCTTCGGCGACCTGAAGGTGCTGCTCGGGCCCTCCTGCCTGGCCGGCTGAGGCGGGGCCCGCGGGAGCAGGGCCGGCGGAGGGCTCTCGACGCGCGTGAGGGGCGTACCCGGTACCGGGTACGCCCCTCACGCATATGCGCAAGTGAGTGGGTCTCAACGACCCGTCACGCAGATGTCAGTTGTGGCCGAAGCTGCGCTTCCGCTTCCGGGTCGCCATGTCGCCGGGGGCGGCCACCTCGACCTCGGGCTGGGGCTCCGTCTGCGCAGCGGGGCTGCGGTCCGCCCGCTGGCCACGCTCGGTGGGACGCTGCTTGCGTTCACGGTTCTTGTTCTTGGCCATGGTGATGCCTCCTGTGGGGGATCTAGGGGCCAGGGCCGGGACCAGATTCACACAGGCCGACAACGATCGCATGTCGGACAATTACCGTGCGTGACAGGCCTGGTCGGAGCGGGAGCCCCGGAAACGCCACGCCGAAGATCGAGTTCCGGCCGTTAACCTCCGCGCGGTCGGGCAGACTCGAAGCAAGCCCGAAGCAAACCTCCTGGGAAGAGGGTGAGTCGTGTGGACCGCTGCATCGTCCTGGTGGACGCCGGGTATCTGCTGGGAGCGGCGGCGAGTCTCCTCGCCGGGGAACCCTCACGATCCCGTATCACCGTCGACCACACGGCCCTCATCCAGGGGCTGCGCGAACGCGCCGAGTCCGATACGCAGCAGCCCCTGCTGCGCATCTACTGGTTCGACGGCGCCCCCGACCGCGTCCCGCAACCGGAGCACCGCCGGCTGCGCGTGATGCCCCGGGTCACCGTCCGGCTGGGCGCGCTGACCCGCAGCGACGGCCGCTGGGCGCAGAAGGGCGTGGACGCCGCGATGCACGCCGAGCTCACCGAGCTGGCCCGCAACCGAGCCTGCTCCGACGTCGTCCTCGTCACCGGCGACGGCGACCTGCTGCCCGGCATGATGGCCGCCAAGGAGCACGGCGTCGCCGTCCATCTGTGGGCCGTCCAGGCCGCCGACGGCGACTACAACCAGTCCGAGGACCTGGTCGCCGAGGCCGATGAGCGGCGTGTCCTGGACCGGACGTGGATCACCAAGGCGGTCCGGGCCAAGGAGTACACCGGTGTGTGCGCCCCGCAGCCCGTGCCCCGGCCCGAGATCGCCGCGATCCTCTCCGCACCGCTGCCCGAGTCCTCGCTCGCCGCCACGGCCGAGCGGCCCGCCCCGCCGCCCCCGCACCCCGTCGCCGGCCCCGGGCAGAACGGCACCGAGGAGCGGGGCCCCGCCCCCAAAGGCGTCCCCACGCCCAAAGACCTGGCGGCCCTGCGCGCCCCCGGAACCCAGCCCGCCCAGCCCCCCGCCTCCGCCACCCTCCGCTGGTCCTCCGACAAGGGCTGGGTCGACCGGCCCACGGCCGAGCCCCCAGAAGCCGCCTCGATGCCGACGCTCGCCCAGCTGACCACGGCCGAGCAGCGGTGGGCCGACCGCGAGGAGGACATCACCACGGTCGGCGGCGACCCGTACGAGGTGGGGCAGGTCTTCGCGCGGCGCTGGGTGGAGCGCCTCGGCGACCAGAGCCAGCTGCCGAAGCTGTCGGGGATGTACCCGCGCATCCCGCACCGGGTCGACGGGGAGCTGCTGCGCTACGCCGCCCGCTTCGGCCTGCTCGCCCACAAGGACGACCAGATCGACGAGCGGGACCGGTACGCCATCCGAGCCGGTTTCTGGCGGGAGATCGGCGTACGCACGGGCGTGGAGCACACGCCCGTCGGTGACTGACTCCTTGCGGGCGGATTTCCCGGAATGGAGCGACCCGAGAACGGGCCGGGGTTCCCGACCCCGTAGTCTCGTCCCTTGTGAGTAAGCGCGCGGCACAGGCATTTCGGCACGAGGGTGACGTCGTGTGCGCGGTCCGCGGGCTGACCAAGACCTATCCGGCGGTGCGTGGACGGCGCGGCGCGCCCGGAACACCCGAGGTCCGGGCCACGGACGACGTACGGCTGGACATCAGGCGCGGCGAGATCTTCGGCCTGCTCGGGCCGAACGGCGCCGGCAAGTCCACTCTCGTACGGCAGCTCACCGGGCTGATGCGGCCCGACCGCGGCAGCGTGGAGATCCTCGGCCACGACATCGTCCGCCACCCGGAACGGGCCGCGCGCATCCTCGCCTACCTCGGGCAGGAGTCGACCGCCCTCGACGAGCTCACCGTGTCACTCGCCGCCGAGACCACCGGACGCCTGCGCGGCCTGGACGTACGGGCCGCGCGCGCCGAGCGGGACGACGTACTCGACGAACTGGGGCTCGCGCCGCTCGCCGGGCGGCCGCTGAAGAAGCTCTCCGGAGGCCAGCGGCGCCTGGCGTGCTTCGCCGCGGCACTGGTGGGGGAGCGGTCGCTGCTCGTGCTCGACGAGCCGACCTCCGGCATGGACCCGGTGGCGCGGCGGGCCGTGTGGTCCGCCGTCGACCGTCGACGTGCCGAGCGCGGGACCACCGTGCTGCTCGTCACCCACAACGTCATCGAGGCCGAGACCGTACTGGACCGGGTGGCCGTCCTCGACCGGGGGAAGGTGATCGCCTGCGACACCCCCGCCGGGCTCAAGGAACAGGTCGCCGGTGAGGTGCGGGTGGAGCTGGTGTGGCGGGACGCGGCGCCGCTGCACGTCCCCGAGGTGGCCGCGTTGCGGGACCGTGTCGTGGAGTCGGGCCGCCGCTGGACGCTCCGGCTCGGGCCCGAGGAGGCCCGGGCGGTCGTCGCCACCGTCACCGGCGGGGCCGCCTTCGCCGCCCTGGACGACTTCACGCTGGCCACACCGAGCCTGGAGGACGTGTACCTCGCGCTGGGCGGTGCCGTGCAGCAGGGGCTGGTGAAGGCGTGAGGAGCACCGGGGCCCTGAGCGCGGGGGACTTGAGTACACAGGCCGCCGCATACGTACCGAACAGGGCGACTGCCGCAGTGGACCCGAGCGAAGGGGAGCAGCGCGACGTGAGTGTCGTACCCGCCGATGTCCTGCCGGGCAGTGCCCTGGCCGCGGAGGAGCCCGCCGCGTGCGCGGCCGAGCTCGGGCCCAGGGCGCGGCTGTGGCCTTCGCTGGCGGCCGTGTACCGGGCACAGCTGTCCCGGGCGCGGGTCGCGCGGATCCCGCTGCTGTTCGTGGCGACCTTCCAGTCGATCGGGATCATGATCCTGATGCGCGGCGTCGTGGACGACGGGGCGGAGGCGCAGGCGGTCGTCGCCGGCTCTTCGGTCCTGGTCGTCGCCTTCGTCGCGCTGAACCTGCTCGCGCAGTACTTCGGGCAGCTGCGGGCCAGTGGCGGACTCGACCACTACGCGACCCTGCCGGTGCCGCCGGCGGCGGTGGTGCTGGGCGCGGCGGGCGCGTACGCCTCGTTCACCGTGCCGGGGACCATCGTGACGGCGGTGTTCGGCTGCGCGCTGTTCGGGCTGCCGCTGGCCCATCTGTGGGTCCTCATGGCCGTGATCCCGCTCGCGGGCGCCGCGCTCGCCGGGCTGGGGGCGGCGCTGGGGCTGCTCGCGCCCCGGCCGGAGCTGGCCACGCTCCTCGGACAGCTGGGCATGTCGGCGGCGCTGCTGCTGGGCGTGCTGCCGGCGGACCGGATGCCGGAGGTCGTGCGCTTCGCGCGGGACCTGCTGCCGTCGACCTACGGGGTCGAGGCCTTCGCGCGGACGTTCGGGCCGCACCCCGACTGGGCCTTCGTCCTCGGTGACCTCGCCGTGTGCGGGGTGGTGGGCGTCGTCTCGCTGGCCGTGGCGACCTGGGCGTACCGCCGGGCGGCCGTCCGGTGAGCGCGGAGCGGTCGTCCGGTGACGCGGCGCACAGGCGGGACTGGCACGATGGCAGGGTGACCGCACCACTGACTCCGCCACCGCCACCGCATGAACGTTCCGCGCAGGACGCGTGGCAGCCGCCGGCCGCCGGACCGGGCGCGAACGGGCCCCAGGCCCCCGGGTCCCAGCACGCCGAGTACGCCGGGCACGCCGAGTACGCCGGGCACGCCGAGTACGCCGGGCACGGCTGGTACGGACAGGACGGCCCCGGCATGAAGACCGAAGTGCGGGAAGCCGCCGTGATCTCGCTGGCCGTGGCGCTGGGCGGGGTGCTGCTCGGAGTGCTCTGGTGGTGGCTCGCGCCGCACGTGCCGCTGATCGGTGACGTGGCGGAGGGCAACTGGGTCGTCTACCTCAAGGACACCGAGGGCGAGCAGGCCGTCGGGGTCGACGGCGTGTTCACGCTGCTCGCGCTGGGCTTCGGGGCCGTCAGTGCGCTGGTCGTGTTCCTGCTGCGGCGGCGCGGGGGTGTGCCGCTGGTGGTGGGACTGGCCGTCGGCGGGCTGCTCGGGTCGTTGCTGGCGTGGCGGCTCGGGGTGTGGCTCGGGCCCGCGGAGGATGTCATCGCGCGGGCGCGGGAAGCGGGGCGGGGGGTGACGTTCTCCGCGCCGTTGAAGCTGGGGGCGAAGGGGGCGTTGCTGGCCTGGCCGCTGGCCGCGCTGGTGTTGCATCTGGGGCTCACGGCGTTGTTCGGGCCTCGGGATCCTGAGCCGGAGATTCCCGAGCAGCCGTATCAGGCGCCGCCTGCCGCGTAGGCGCTCGGCGTCGGGGCTGGGGGCGGGGGGTTCGCAGCCCGGCGTGGCGGGGTGCCTCCCCCACTCTCGGCTTCGCTCGAGCGGGGGGACCCCCACCGCCCACCCGTGCCGCCCCTAGCGGCACGCATGCCCGCAGCTAGGCGGCGCGTGTGTCCGCGGCTTGGCGGCGTGCGTGTCTGCGGCTTGGTGGCGGGTGTGTCCGCGGCTTGGCGGCGTGCGTGTCTGCGGCTTGGTGGCGGGTGTGTCCGCAGTTTGGTGGCGTGCGTGTCCGCAGCTAGGCGGCGCGTGTGTCCGCAGCGGGGGGCGGCCGGGTGCCCGCCAGGGAGGCGCTAGGCGCGGCTGACGGGTGCCAGTACCGCCTGCGTCAGCTTGGCCAGGGCCTCCGGGGACAGCTCCACCTCCAGGCCCCTGCGGCCCGCCGAGACGCAGATCGTGGCGTGGGACGACGCCGACTCGTCGAGGACCGTGGCCAGCTTCTTGCGCTGGCCCAGGGGAGAGATGCCGCCGCGGACGTAGCCCGTGGTGCGTTCGGCCAGGGTCGGGTCGGCCATCGTGGCGCGTTTGCCGCCGACCGCTGCCGCCAGGGACTTGAGGTCCAGTTGGCCTGCCACCGGGACCACCGCGACCGTCAGCGTGCCGTCGACGTCCGCCACCAGGGTCTTGAACACCCGGTCCGGTGAGACGCCCATCGCCTCGGCCGCCTCCTCGCCGTAGGACGGGTGGGCGGGGTCGTGGTCGTAGGAGTGGACCGTGAAGTCCACGCCCGCCGTCGTGAGCGCGACCGTGGCGGGCGTGCCCCCCCGGCTGCTGTTGCTTCTTCGACTTCTTCGCCATGCCGGTCCGCTTCAGTTGAGGCTCATCGGGCCGCGCGTCAGTTCCGACGCCGGCAACGACGGCAGATTACGGATGATGGCCGTCTCCGAGCGAAGGAGTTTCAGCTCGTCGCGCAGACGGGACGCCGTGTCGGGGGCCTGGAGCAGGCGTTGCTTGGAGGGGGTGTCCAGCATCATCGCCGCCGCCACCAGATACGACACCACGCCCGGTTCGTCGGGCAGCTCGGCACCGGTCGCCAGGGAGCGTTCCCGCGCGCCGGCCAGCCGCTTCTGGTACTGGCGGAAGGACCGCAGCACCCCCTCGGCCAGCGGCGCGGCCTCGTCGCCGGGCTCCTCGGGCAGCGTCTCCAGCTCGGCCGTCAGAAACGGGCCGGACCCGTCGACGGACAGCAGCCGCACCCGGGAGGTGCCGGTCGCCAGCACTTCGAAGGAGCCGTCGGTCCGCTCCCGGATCGTCGCCGCGTCGGCCACACAGCCCACCTTGTGGAACGCCTTGACCGGGTCCGCGCCGAAACCGGCCAGGGGGCCCCGGTCGGGCAGGGCCGTCGGGTCGGGCATGCCGGGCGCGCTCGGGGCCACCTCGTGGCCGTCGCGGATCGCCACGACGGCGAACCGGCGCGGCTCGTCCTCCGGGGTCTTCAGCAGCTCGCGCATCATGGCGCGATACCGCTCCTCGAAGACGTTGAGCGGGAGCACGAGCCCCGGGAACAACACCGAGTTCAGGGGGAAGAGGGGGAGCCGGACGGTGGTCACGACGCAAAAGCCTAATGGTCGCCGGAGCGGACTCGTCCGCCCCGTTCACTCCGTGGATGCCAGGGCGGCTGACCTGCCGTCGCGGCCCGGACGTCGTCGCGTACCCGCAGGAAGTGTCCGAGCGGGTCGTCCGACACCTGGTCCCAGGGGAACGAGGTGGCGTACGGGCCGTTCAGCCGCAGCTGCTCGGCGGCGTCCCGCCAGCGCTCCAGGCACACCAGGACGAAGATCAGCAGGTTCCGCATCCGGGCGGGCCAGGGGTCGGCCGCCGGCAGCAGCGGGGACAGCGCGATCGCCCGGTCGGCGGCCGCGTCCAGCCGCTCGCGCGGTACCTCGGGTCCGCAGCCGTCGGTCAGGTAGCCGAAGGCCGCCCGCAGCGGGAGTGCCTGGGCGAGCGCGTCGGCGGGCGCGTCCTGTGCGGCCCGGTCGGCGAAGTCGAAGCACTCCTGGTGCGAACCGTGCCAGTAGGCGGCCAGATAGCGCAGGGCCGCCACATGGGATCCGTAGTGGTGCGGAGACCGGCGTACGGCAGCCGCCCACAGCTCCTCGAAGTACTTGTGCCCGGCCTGCGCGCCCCGCGCGTGGTCGAGCGCGAGCCGCCACGGCACCGGGTCACGCTGGTCGCCCCGGGCCGCGGCCGTGAGCAGCGGGCTCACCTCGCGCAGCAGTTCGGTGCGGGCCGGTGAGAGCCAGGCGCGGTCCACCGCCAGCTGGGCCCCGACCAGCAGCGCGTCGGGGTCGTGCGGGGCGGTGGCGAGCCAGGCGTCCAGCCATTCGGGGCGCGAGTGGGCGAAGGCGGCCAGCCGGGTCACGTACCGGTCGCGCCGTTCCCACTCGGCCGCCGCGCGGGTGGCCTGGAGCAGCCCGGCGGCCGGTCCGTGGTCGCCGCGGGCGGCGGCGACCAGTGCCGGACTCAGCCGCGCGTCGGGCGCGTCGAGCAGCACCTCGTCGTCGGCGCACAGTCCGCCGACGAGGTGGGGGGCGGTCCTTGTCATCCGGCTCGCGCGGATGAACGGGAGCTGCAGAGCCATGGTGTCGACCATTGAAAGACCGCTGGTCACAGCGGCGCCAGATGGTTCGGGGAACTCGCCGAAAGTTGTACGCCCGTTGGTCAAGAGAAGGTAAAGGTGTGACAGTTCAACAACTGTGGTCACACCCGCAACATCAGTTGCGCCGCAGCAGTCGGGTGGCCCCCGCCGCCACCGTCGTCGCCAGGATCCAGCCCAGCAGGATCATCGCGGTCGCCAGCCACTGCCAGCCCCCGCGCAGCTGCCAGAAGCCCACCTGGCCCAGGTCGATGACCGGCAGCAGCAGATCGAGCGTGAAGAGCGTGGGACTCCACTCCGGATGCTCGCCCCGCTTCAGCGGCGGATGGCCGGCCTGCGCGAAGGCGAGCGAGCCCGCCGCCCACAGCACCGCCATCCACACGGCGGCCCGGCCCGGCCGGTACCCGTAGGCCACCGTCCAGTCCTGCACATAGCCCCACAGCTTGGCGGCCGGCGGCAGGCTCTCGCGGTGCCGGCGCTGCTTGGCGAGCAGCACCTCACGGGCGTCCTCGTCCTCCCCGCCGGCCCGCAGCACGGACGCCAGGCGCTCGTACGGCTCCGGGTTGTACTCGGCGGTCGCCGCCGCCACCCAGTCCAGCCGCTCGGCCAGCGGGAACGGGCCGCGCGGCACGAGGTTCTCGTAGGCGAAGCCGCCCATGTGCAGCCGCCCCGGGCCGGGCCAGGCGTCCGCCCGGTCCATCAGGTTGATGACCTTCGCCCCCGACAGCACCACCCGCCCGCGTGCCGGGTGCTCCCCGAGGAACCGCAGCTCGGGTGTCTGCACCCGGCGCAGCGACAGCTCCTGGTCCTCGGTGAGGGCGAACCGGGCCCGCTCGAAGTCGACGGCGTCGCCGAACCGCCCGTCGTCGAGCCGTATCCCGCCCTCGCACTCGAACCGCTGGATCCGGGTACCGCGTGCCGGGGTCATCCCGCTCATCGCCTGGGCGCCGACCCCCGCCGGGGTCAGATAGAGGCTGCGCTCGACGGTCAGCTGCGGGGCGTTCAGCGCGAGCCGCGCGTAGGGGTTGGCCAGGCGCGCGCCGCGCAGGCTCAGCGAGACGCCGATGGTGGCCGCGCGCAGGCTCAGCTCGCCGTGCGACTCCAGCAGCTCGGCCTGTAAGTCCTGGCCGACGGTCAGGCCGTCCGCGGCGATCGACCGGCCGCTGCGGTCCCGGTGCGCGATCGCCTGGTTGAGCATCAGGTCCGTGCCGATCTGCGCGTCCGTGAGCCGGATGCCGCGGTGGAAGCGGCAGCGCGGCAGATGCAGATCGCCCTCCGTGTGCACCCGGGCCGCCTCCAGCCGGGGCACCGAGCAGTCCACCATCCGCAGGGTCGTGAAACGGGCCTCCGGCACCAGGACGTCCTCGTCGAACCGGCACTGACGCATCTCGGCGTACGGCACCACCGTGCCGCCCGCGAGGTCCAGCGAGCCGCTGACCCGTACGCCGGCCAGCTTCAGCGAGGACACCCGGCCGGCCAGAGCGGGTGGGCCGTCCAGCAGCAGCCAGCACACGATCCGGGCCCGTACCGTCCGGTCCTCGCCCCAGGGGTGGCCGCCGTGCGGGTCGTCCACCAGCGGATCGCCGCTGCTCAGGTCGTACACGGTGCCGTTGCGGAAGGCCTGCCACATGCCGGCCTCGGCCGCGGTCAGGTCCTCGGGCACATCCCCGGCGCGCACGCCGGCCCCCTCGGTCACGTCTTTCCCTTCCTCCCCGGGTACTCGCGGGTTGGTTTCTTCGTACAACTGTTCATGCCCGCTGGGTGACGCCCCGAAAGCAGGATGTGAAGGGGATCTTCCGGGTTCCCGCGGCGTTCTGTATCAGCCATTGATACGCGCGGACGGCGGCTTACCCGGGTCTGAGAGAATTGAGCACGTGATCTCTCGTATCGATCTGCGCGGCGACGCCCTCCCCGAGGGCACCGCCCTGCGTGACCTGCTGCCCCGAGCCGAATTCGACGTAGCGGCCGCCCTGGAGAAGGTGCGTCCGATCTGCGAGGACGTGCATCATCGGGGCGACGCGGCGCTGATCGACTTCGCCGAGCGGTTCGACGGGGTCAGGCTCGACCAGGTACGGGTACCGGCCGCCGCGCTCACCCGCGCGCTCCAGGAGCTCGACCCGGCCGTGCGCGCGGCCCTGGAGGAGTCCATCCGCCGCGCCCGGACCGTCCACCGCGCGCAGCGCCGCGACACGCACACCACCCAGGTGGTGCCCGGCGGAGCCGTGACCGAGAAGTGGGTACCGGTCGAGCGGGTCGGGCTGTACGCGCCCGGCGGCCGCTCCGTCTACCCGTCCTCCGTGATCATGAACGTGGTGCCCGCGCAGGAGGCAGGCGTCGAGTCCATCGCGCTCGCCTCGCCCGCCCAGGCCGAATTCGACGGCCTGCCGCACCCCACCATCCTCGCCGCCTGCGCGCTGCTCGGCGTCGACGAGGTGTACGCGGCCGGCGGCGCCACGGCCGTCGCGATGTTCGCCTACGGCACCGAGTCCTGCGCGCCCGCGAACATGGTCACCGGCCCCGGCAACATCTGGGTCGCCGCCGCCAAGCGCTACTTCACCGGCAAGATCGGCATCGACGCCGAGGCCGGCCCGACCGAGATCGCGGTCCTCGCCGACGACACGGCCGACCCGGTGCACGTCGCCTCCGACCTGATCAGCCAGGCCGAGCACGACCCGCTGGCCGCCGCCGTGCTCGTCACCGACTCCGTCGAGCTGGCGGACGCCGTGGAGAAGGAGCTGGAGCCGCAGATCGCGGCCACCAGGCACGTCGACGACCGGATCGTCCCGGCCCTGTCCGGCAAGCAGTCCGCGATCGTGCTGGTCGACGGTGTCGACGAGGGCCTGAGGGTGGTCGACGCGTACGGCGCCGAGCACCTGGAGATCCAGACGGCGGACGCCGCGGCCGTGGCCGACCGGGTCCGCAACGCCGGCGCGATCTTCATCGGCCCCTGGGCCCCGGTCTCCCTCGGCGACTACGCGGCCGGCTCCAACCACGTCCTGCCCACCGGCGGCTGCGCCTGCCACTCCTCGGGCCTGTCGGTCCAGTCCTTCCTGCGCGGTATCCACATCGTCGACTACACGAAGGACGCGTTGGCCGAGGTCGCGCACCATGTGGTGACGCTGGCGGAGGCGGAGGATCTGCCCGCGCACGGCGCGGCGATCAAGGCGAGGTTCGGGTGGAAGGTTCCAGAAGGCAAGTGACAGGCATCGACGATCTCCCCGTACGGGACGAGCTGCGCGGCAAGTCCCCCTACGGCGCACCCCAGCTGGACGTCCCCGTACGGCTGAACACCAACGAGAACCCCTACCCGCTGCCCGAGCCGCTGGTCGAGCGCATCGCCGAGCGGGTCCGTGAGGCGGCCCGGAACCTCAACCGCTACCCGGACCGGGACGCGGTCGAGCTGCGCACCAAGCTCGCCCAGTATCTGACGGACACCTCCGGCCACGAGGTCGGCCTGGCCAACGTATGGGCGGCCAACGGCTCCAACGAGGTCATCCAGCAGCTGCTGCAGACCTTCGGCGGGCCGGGCCGTACGGCGATCGGCTTCGAGCCGTCGTACTCGATGCACGGGCTCATCTCGCGCGGCACGGGCACGGGCTGGATCTCCGGTCCCCGCAACGAGGACTTCACGGTCGACCTGGAGGCCGCCGAGAAGGCGATCGCCGAGCACCGGCCCGACGTCGTCTTCATCACCACCCCCAACAACCCGACCGGCAACGCGGTCCCGCCCGGGACCGTCCTCGCGCTGTACGAGGCCGCGCAGGCCGCCAAGCCGTCGATGGTCGTGGTGGACGAGGCGTACATCGAGTTCAGCCACGGCGACTCGCTGCTGCCGCTGCTGGAGGGCCGCCCGAACCTCGTCGTCTCCCGCACGATGTCGAAGGCGTTCGGCGCGGCCGGCCTGCGCCTCGGCTACCTGGCCGCGCACCCGGCCGTCGTGGACGCCGTCCAGCTGGTCCGCCTGCCGTACCACCTGTCGGCCGTCACGCAGGCGACCGCCCTGGCCGCCCTGGAGCACACCGCAACGCTGCTGGGCTACGTCGAGCAGCTCAAGGCCGAGCGGGACCGCCTGGTCACCGAGCTGCGCGCGACCGGCTACGACGTCGTCGAGTCCGACGCCAACTTCGTGCAGTTCGGCAGGTTCGAGGACGCGCACACGGCCTGGCGGAAGATCCTCGACCAGGGCGTCCTGGTCCGGGACAACGGCATCCCCGGGTGGCTGCGGGTATCAGCCGGAACCCCCGAAGAGAACGACGCGTTCCTCGACGCGGTACGTGCACTGAAGAAGGAGCAGAGTTCATGAGCCGCACCGGACGCGTGGAGCGGACGACCAAGGAGACCACGGTCCTCGTCGAGATAGACCTCGACGGCACCGGCAAGACGGAGATCTCCACCGGCGTCGGCTTCTACGACCACATGCTCGACCAGCTCGGCCGGCACGGTCTGTTCGACCTGACCGTGAAGACCGAGGGCGATCTGCACATCGACTCGCACCACACCATCGAGGACACCGCCCTCGCGCTCGGCGCCGCCTTCAAGCAGGCCCTCGGCGACAAGGTGGGCATCTACCGCTTCGGCAACTGCACGGTCCCGCTGGACGAGTCCCTCGCGCAGGTCACCGTCGACCTGTCCGGCCGCCCCTACCTCGTGCACACCGAGCCCGAGAAGATGGCGCCGATGATCGGCGAGTACGACACCACGATGACGCGGCACATCCTGGAGTCCTTCGTGGCCCAGGCCCAGATCGCGCTGCACGTGCACGTGCCCTACGGGCGCAACGCGCACCACATCGTGGAGTGCCAGTTCAAGGCGCTGGCCCGGGCCCTGCGCTACGCCTCCGAGCGTGACCCGCGCGCGGCCGGCATCCTCCCCTCCACGAAGGGCGCCCTGTGAACGGCATCTCGACCCTGCTGATCGTCGTCGGACTCTTCCTCGCCGGCGGGATCTACTCCTTCGTCAAGCAGAAGATGCCCAAGGGCCTGATCGTGCTGCTGTCGATAGGCGCCGCGATGTGCCTGGTGGCCGGTGTCGTGAGGCTGGAGGTGTGGAATTGAGCAGCGGCGCCAAGAAGGTCGTCGTCTTCGACTACGGCTTCGGCAACGTCCGCTCCGCCGAGCGGGCCCTCGCGCGCGCGGGAGCCGACGTCGAGATCACCCGTGACTACGACAAGGCCATGAACGCCGACGGGCTGCTCGTCCCCGGCGTCGGCGCCTTCGCCTCCTGCATGAAGGGGCTGCGCGAGGCGCGCGGCGACTGGATCGTCGACCGCAGGCTGTCCGGCGGCCGCCCGGTCATGGGCATCTGCGTCGGCATGCAGATCCTCTTCGCGCGCGGCATCGAGCACGGCGTGGAGACCGACGGCCTCGACGAGTGGCCCGGCTCGGTCGAGCCGCTCCAGGCCGACATCGTGCCCCACATGGGCTGGAACACCGTGGAGGCCGCGGCCGGCTCGCGGCTGTTCGCCGGCCTGGACGCGGACGCCCGCTTCTACTTCGTGCACTCCTACGCCGTCCACGACTGGTCGCTGGAGACCCACAACCCGGCCCTCGCACCCCCCAAGGTGACCTGGTCGACGCACGGCAAGCCGTTCGTCGCGGCCGTCGAGAACGGCGCCCTGTGGGCCACGCAGTTCCACCCCGAGAAGTCCGGCGACGCCGGAGCCCAGCTCCTCACCAACTGGATCGGAACACTGTGAGCAAGCTCGAACTCCTCCCCGCCGTCGACGTCCGGGACGGCCAGGCGGTCCGCCTGGTGCACGGCGAGTCCGGTTCGGAGACCTCCTACGGCTCCCCCCTGGAGGCCGCCCTCGCCTGGCAGCGGTCCGGCGCCGAGTGGCTGCACCTGGTCGACCTGGACGCCGCGTTCGGCACGGGGAACAACCGGGAGCTGATCGCCGAGGTCGCGCAGGCCATGGACATCAAGGTGGAGCTGTCCGGCGGCATCCGCGACGACGACACCCTCGCCGCCGCCCTGGCCACCGGCTGCAAGCGCGTGAACCTCGGCACGGCCGCCCTGGAGACCCCCGAGTGGGTCGCCAAGGTCATCGCCGAGCACGGCGACCAGATCGCCGTCGGCCTCGACGTACGCGGCACGACCCTGCGCGGCCGGGGCTGGACCCGAGACGGCGGCGACCTCTACGAGACGCTGGCGCGCCTCGACAAGGAGGGCTGCGCGCGGTACGTCGTCACGGACATCGCCAAGGACGGCACGCTCCAGGGCCCGAACCTCGAGCTGCTGCGCAATGTCTGCGCCGCCACCGATCGCCCTGTCGTGGCCTCCGGCGGCGTGTCCTCCCTGGACGACCTGCGGGCCATCGCCGAGCTCGTCCCCCTCGGTGTCGAGGGCGCGATCGTAGGGAAGGCGCTGTACGCGAAGGCGTTCACCCTGGAAGAAGCCTTGGAGGCTGTGTCGTCATGACCACCCGGCGCGTGCAGAGCGGAAGTCCCTGGGAAGAGTCCTTCGGTTTTGCACGCGCCGTCGAGGCGGGCGACCGCGTGCTGGTCGCGGGCACGACCGCCTTCAAGGGCGATGTGCTCTACGGCGAGGGCGACCCGTACGAGCAGGCCAAGGTGGCCTTCACCACCGCCCTGGAGGCGATCACCGAGTTCGGGCTCACGGCCGATTCCGTGATCCGCACACGGGTGTATCTGGCCCACGCGCGGGACGTCGACGCGGTGGGGCGGGCCCACAAGGAACTGTTCGACGCCGTACGGCCGGTCACGACCCTGCTGGTCGTGGAGGGCTTCATCGACTCCCGGGTCCTGGTGTCGGTGGAAGTGGAAGCATTCAGAGGGACACCTTCAAAGGAAGACTAGAGGAGCACGATTCATGACCCTGGCGGTCCGAGTCATCCCCTGCCTGGACGTGGACAACGGCCGGGTCGTCAAGGGCGTCAACTTCCAGAACCTGCGCGACGCGGGCGACCCCGTCGAGATGGCCAAGGTGTACGACGCCGAGGGCGCCGACGAGCTGACGTTCCTGGACATCACCGCCTCGTCGGGCAACCGCGAGACGACGTACGACGTGGTGCGCCGCACCGCCGAGCAGGTCTTCATCCCGCTGACGGTCGGCGGCGGCGTCCGCACGGCCGAGGACGTGGACAAACTGCTGCGGGCGGGCGCGGACAAGGTCGGCGTCAACACGGCGGCGATCGCCCGCCCCGAGCTGATCCGCGAGATCGCCGAGCGCTTCGGCCGCCAGGTACTGGTCCTCTCGGTGGACGCCCGCCGCACCGAGTCGGGCTCCTTCGAGGTGACCACCCACGGCGGCCGTCGCGGCACCGGCATCGACGCCGTCGAGTGGGCGCACCGGGCCGCCGAGCTGGGCGCGGGCGAGATCCTGCTCAACTCGATGGACGCGGACGGCACGAAGGACGGCTACGACCTGGAGATGATCCGGGCCGTACGCAAGCACGTGACCGTCCCCGTCATCGCCTCGGGCGGCGCCGGCAGGCTGACCGACTTCCCGCCGGCCGTCGAGGCCGGCGCGGACGCGGTGCTGGCCGCGTCGGTCTTCCACTTCGGGGACCTGCGGATCGGCGAGGTCAAGGAGACGCTGCGGGAGGCGGGTCACCCGGTGCGGTGACCCGCTCGCCCCGGCCCCTTCGCCGGGAGCCCCTGCCTCAGATGCCCAGCTGCTTCGTCTCGTGCAGCTTCGCGATCGCGTTCTCGTCGCCGTCCAGGTCCACCTTCGCCGCGCTCTGCCGGCCGTAGGAGAACAGGACCAGCTCGGACGGCTCGCCGGTCACCGTGACGACCGGGGTGCCGCGCTGGGCGACCGTCGTCTGGCCGTCGGGGCGGCGCAGGACCAGGCCCGTCGGGACGCCGCGGCCCATCAGCCGGGCGGTGCGCTCCAGACGGGACCACAGGGCGTCCTGGAAGACCGCGTCGAGCTCACGCGCGGACCAGTCGGGCTGGGCCCGCCGGATGTCCTCCGTGTGGACGTAGAACTCGATGATGTTCGACGCCTCGTCGACCGGCTTGAGGGAGAAGGGCGAGAAGCGCGGCGGGCCCGTACGGATCAGCTGGATCAGCTCCTCGTACGGCTTGTCGGTGTACTCGGCCATCACCCGGTCCAGGCGCGACGCGAGCTGCTTGATCAGTATCCCGCCGGCGGCGTCCGGGCGGCGCTCGCGCACCACCACGTGCGCGGCGAGGTCCCGGGTCGTCCAGCCCTCGCACAGGGTGGGCGCGTCCGGGCCCGCGGTCTCCAACAGATCGGCGAGGAGAAGTCGTTCACGCTTGGCATGGGTCGACATGCGGCAAGCCTACGACCGCCCGTCAGGTCCGCACAGCGGACACTCCACCCGGCCTGTCAGTGGCGCGCGGCACAATGGACGGCATGACCAGCCTGCCCAGCCGCCTCGACCCGGAGATCGCCGCGCGCCTCAAGCGCAGCGCCGACGGCCTCCTGCCCGCCATCGCCCAGCAGTACGACACCGGAGAGGTGCTGATGCTCGGCTGGATGGACGACGAGGCACTGCATCGCACCCTGACCACCGGCCGCTGCACGTACTGGTCCCGCAGCCGCCAGGAGTACTGGGTCAAGGGCGACACCTCCGGCCACTTCCAGTGGGTCAGGTCCGTCGCCCTGGACTGCGACGCCGACACCGTGCTCGTCAAGGTCGACCAGGTCGGCGCCGCCTGCCACACCGGAGCCCGCACCTGCTTCGACGAGGACGTGCTGCTGAAGGACGGCGGTTCGGACCCCGCCGCCGCGGATCAGTAGGGTCAGCCGCCATGGACCTCGAGACGTTCCGCAAGCTCGCCACCGACCGGCGGGTCATCCCGGTCACCCGCAAGCTCCTCGCCGACGGCGACACCCCGGTCGCGCTCTACCGCAAGCTCGCCGCCGAGCGCCCCGGCACCTTCCTGCTGGAGTCCGCCGAGAACGGCCGCTCCTGGTCCCGGTACTCGTTCGTCGGAGTCCGCAGCGCCGCCACCCTGACCACGCGTGACGGGCAGGCGCACTGGCTCGGCACCCCGCCCGTCGGGGTCCCCACCGACGGCGACCCGCTCGCCGCCCTGCGCGCCACCATCGAGGCCCTGCACACCCCGCACCAGGAGGGCATGCCGCCCTTCACCGGCGGCATGGTGGGCTATCTCGGCTACGACATCGTCCGCCGCCTGGAGAAGATCGGCCCCGGCGAGCGCGACGACCTGAAGCTGCCCGAGCTGACCATGCTCCTCACCAGCGACCTCGCCGTCATGGACCACTGGGAGGGCTCGGTCCTGCTGATCGCCAACGCGATCAACCACAACGACCTGGACACCGGTGTCGACGAGGCGTACGCGGACGCGATCGCCCGTCTGGACGCCATGGAGGCGGACCTCTCGCGCGCGGTGGCCCAGCCCCCCGCCGTCCTGCCGCCCTCCGAGACCCCCGAGTACTCCGCGCTCTGGGGCGGCCCCGACTTCCAGGAGGCCGTCGAGGACATCAAGGAGCGCATCCGGGCCGGCGAAGCCTTCCAGGTGGTGCCCTCCCAGCGCTTCGAGACGCCGTGCACGGCGAGCGCGCTGGACGTCTACCGGGTCCTGAGGGCGACCAACCCGTCGCCGTACATGTACCTGTTCCGCTTCGACGGGTTCGACGTCGCAGGCTCGTCCCCCGAGGCCCTGGTCAAGGTCGAGGACGGACGGGCCATGGTCCACCCCATCGCCGGCACCCGCTGGCGCGGCGCCACCCCGCAGGAGGACCAGGCCCTCGCCGACGAACTCCTCGCCGACCCCAAGGAGCGCGCCGAGCACCTCATGCTCGTCGACCTGGGCCGCAACGACCTGGGGCGGGTCTGTGAGCCCGGCTCGGTCGAGGTCGTCGACTTCATGTCCATCGAGAAGTACTCGCACGTCATGCACATCGTCTCGACGGTGACGGGCCGCGTCGCCCAGGGACGCACGGCCTTCGACGTCCTCACCGCCTGCTTCCCGGCCGGCACCCTCTCCGGCGCCCCGAAGCCCCGCGCCATGCAGATCATCGACGAACTCGAACCGTCCCGGCGCGGGCTGTACGGCGGCTGCGTCGGCTATCTCGACTTCGCGGGCGACTCCGACACCGCCATCGCCATCCGCACGGCCCTGCTGCGCGACGGCACCGCCTACGTCCAGGCGGGCGCGGGCATCGTCGCCGACTCCGACCCGGTCGCCGAGGACACCGAGTGCCGCAACAAGGCGGCGGCGGTCCTGCGGGCCGTCCACACGGCGAACCGGCTGGGAAAGGCCTGAGATGAACCCCGGGTGACGGTTCGCCCGGGGTTCAGGCGATAGTGGAGTACGTGACTGCCGTACCGCACCCACGTTCCCAAGCCTCCGGATCCGCCCGGGCCGGCCGCCTGAGCCTCGCCGTCGCACTGCTGTGCGGCGCGCTCGGCGCGGCCGTGGCGCTGCTCGCCACCCGGCAGAACTGGTCGGAGGGCACCGCGACGGTGGCCGGCGGCGCCTTCCCCCTGACCGCCACGGGCAGCGACGTCACGGGCGTGCCCGCGGCGCTCGCCGTGGTGGGCCTCGCCGCGCTCGTCGCCGTCTTCGCCGTCCGCCGGGCCGGCCGCGTCGTCGTGGCCGCCCTGCTGGCGCTCTCCGGCGCGGGCACCGTCGCCGCCGCCCTGCTCGGCGCCTCCGACAGCTCCGCACTCGACGAGAAGGCCGCCGAGGCCTCCGGCGACACCTCCGCCTCCGTCGCGGCCCTCAGCCACACCGCCTGGCCCTACGTGGCGGCCGTCGGAGGCGTCCTGCTCCTCCTGGCCGGACTGCTCGCCCTGCGCTACGGCCGGCTGTGGCCCGCGATGTCCGGCCGCTACGAGCGGGACGGCACGCCCCGGCCGCGCCGCAAGGCCCCTGCCGTCGACCCCGACCGGCCCGAGGACCTGTGGAAGGCGCTCGACCGGGGCGAGGACCCGACCGGGGCGTGACGCCGCACGCGGGCGGGGCACGGGGAAGCGGAGGGAGCACCCCCGCTCACCGGACGCGCGCCCGTGCGGGACAATGGGCGCGAGCGTCCTGCTCAGACACGCACACAGCAACGAGGAGCAAGCAATGGCGGGCAGCAGCCACGGTCACACCCCGGCCGCCTGGACCGGTGTCACGATCGCCTTCATCGGTTTCTGCGTCGCGGGCGCGTTCATGGTGTTGGACCAGCCGGTGGGCTTCTGGGCCGGCATGGTGGTCGTGCTGCTCGGCGGTGTCGTCGGCATGGCCATGCGGGCGATGGGCATGGGCCAGCCCAAGGACCTGCACCAGCCGCACGCGATGACGGGCGACCGCGAGCCGGCGCGCGCCCAGGGCTGATCCCCGGAACACCGCGTTGTCGCATGAGGGGCGGCCGGCACTCGGGTGCCGGGACCGCCCCTCACGCGCGTGCGGGGCACAATGCGTACCGTGAACACCGACAGCCGAAGGGTGACGCGCGGCGTCCCGGGCCGCCTGGCCGCTCCCGCCGGGGTGCTCGCGGCCGTCGCCGCCGCCTTCGCCTACGTGGGCACGGTGGACCCCAACGAACCCGGTCACTATCCCGTGTGCCCGCTGCTGCACTACACCGGCCTGTACTGCCCCGGCTGCGGCGGGCTGCGCAGCGCGCACGCCTTCGTCCACGGCGACCTCGCCGCGGCGCTCCAGGACAACGCGCTCGCCGTCCTCGGCTATCTGGGCTTCGCCGTACTGTGGACCGTATGGGTGGTCCACGCCGTACGCGGGCGCCCGCTGCGGATCGATCCCCGGCCGGCGCAGGTGTGGAGCCTCGGCGCGTTGCTGCTGGTCTTCACGGTTGTCCGGAACCTGCCCTTCGGTGGCTGGCTCCACCCTTGATCCACGGGCAGACGTCCAGGTAGTGGGACCGGCGTCAACCGGATGTGAGGCCTACGCCCCGCTGCGGATACCATCGCAGTGACCATCGGTTTTCGACTGGTCGCTGGAACTGTCAAGCGTCTGGAAGGGGGCCGCTCGCGTGAGTGTGCTCGACGAGATCATCGACGGAGTCCGTGCCGACCTCGCCGAGCGGCAGGCGCGCGTCAGCCTCGACGAGCTCAAGGAGCGCGCGGCGAAGGCTCCCGCGGCCAAGGACGGCGCGGCGGCGCTGCGCGGCGACGGCGTCAAGGTCATCTGCGAGGTAAAGCGCTCCAGCCCGTCCAAGGGCGCGCTGGCCGCGATCGCCGACCCGGCCGGGCTCGCAGCGGACTACGAGGCGGGCGGCGCGGCCGTCATCTCGGTGCTGACGGAACAGCGGCGCTTCGGGGGCTCGCTCGCCGACCTCGAGGCGGTCCGCGCCCGTGTCGACATCCCGGTCCTGCGCAAGGACTTCGTCGTCACGTCGTACCAGCTCTGGGAGGCCCGGGCCTACGGTGCCGACGTCGTCCTGCTGATCGTCGCGGCCCTGGACCAGCCCGCCCTGGAGTCCCTCATCGAGCGCGCCGAGTCCATCGGGCTCACCCCGCTCGTCGAGGTGCACGACGAGGACGAGGTCGAGCGGGCGGTCGACGCCGGTGCCCGTGTGATCGGCGTCAACGCGCGCAACCTCAAGACCCTCGAGGTCGACCGCGGCACCTTCGAGCGCCTGGCCCCCGAGATCCCCGACCACATCATCAAGATCGCCGAGTCCGGCGTCCGCGGCCCGCACGACCTCATCGCCTACGCCAACGCCGGCGCCGACGCGGTCCTGGTCGGCGAGTCCCTCGTCACCGGCAAGGACCCCAAGACGGCGGTCTCCGACCTGGTGGCGGCGGGCGAACACCCCGCACTCCGGCACGGCCGGAGCTGATCACCCGCTAGGCTTGCCCCGATGACTCCCACCCTGACGACCGTGGACCGGTACGCCCGCCTCGCGCGCGGCTGCCGCCCCCGCGGCTGCCGAGCCCCGGCCCGCCGGGTCCACGGCCGCCGCGTGCGGTACGTCATCGGTGACGAGCCGGGCCAGGTCAACGGCATGCGATGGCAGCGCCCCTTCCTTTAGGGGCGCGGGGCTCTGTTTGATTTGCGGCTATCGCCGCGCGGGCGCGACAAGCCACATACGGCCCGCGGTCAACAGACGAACCCCGCCCCCACGGCGACTAGTGCATTCCACACACACTCACCGTGAGGTTTCCGCATGCCCAGCCAGTTCTTCATCCCCGACCCGGAGGGTCAAACCCCCAACCCCGAAGGCTACTTCGGGGCCTTCGGCGGCAAGTTCATCCCCGAAGCCCTCGTCGCCGCAGTCGACGAAGTAGCCGTCGAATACGACAAGGCCAAACACGACCCGGAGTTCGCCAAGGAACTCGACGACCTCCTGGTCAACTACACCGGCCGCCCCTCGGCGCTCACCGAGGTGCCCCGCTTCGCCGAGCACGCGGGCGGCGCCCGGATCTTCCTGAAGCGGGAAGACCTCAACCACACCGGCTCCCACAAGATCAACAACGTGCTCGGCCAGGCCCTGCTCACCAAGCGCATGGGCAAGACCCGCGTCATCGCCGAGACGGGCGCCGGCCAGCACGGCGTCGCCACGGCCACCGCGTGCGCGCTCTTCGGCCTCGAGTGCACGATCTACATGGGCGAGATCGACACCCAGCGCCAGGCCCTCAACGTCGCCCGGATGCGCATGCTCGGCGCCGAGGTCATCGCCGTGAAGTCCGGCAGCCGCACGCTGAAGGACGCCATCAACGAGGCCTTCCGCGACTGGGTCGCCAACGTCGACCACACGCACTACCTCTTCGGTACGGTCGCCGGCCCGCACCCCTTCCCGGCGATGGTCCGCGACTTCCACCGGGTCATCGGCGTCGAGACCCGCCGCCAGCTCCTGGAGCGGGCCGGACGCCTCCCCGACGCGGCCGTCGCCTGCGTCGGCGGCGGCTCCAACGCCATCGGCCTCTTCCACGCCTTCATCCCGGACACGGACGTACGCCTCATCGGCTGCGAGCCGGCGGGCCACGGCGTCGAGACCGGCGAGCACGCGGCGACCCTCACCGCCGGCGAGCCCGGCATCCTGCACGGCTCGCGCTCCTACGTCCTCCAGGACGAGGAGGGCCAGATCACCGAGCCGTACTCGATCTCGGCCGGTCTTGACTACCCGGGCATCGGCCCCGAGCACTCCTACCTCAAGGACTCCGGCCGCGGCGAGTACCGCGCGGTCACGGACGACGCGGCCATGCAGGCCCTGCGCCTGCTGTCCCGCACCGAGGGCATCATCCCGGCCATCGAGAGCGCCCACGCGCTGGCCGGCGCCCTCGAGGTCGGCAAGGAGCTGGGCAAGGACGGGCTGATCGTGGTCAACCTGTCCGGCCGCGGCGACAAGGACATGGACACCGCAGCCCGTTACTTCGGCCTCTACGACACCGACGCCGAGGTCGCCGCCGACGCGGACACCGACACCGCCGAGATCGAGGGGGACGCCAAGTGAGCGGCAACATCCAGCTGTTGGGCGACACCCTCGCCACGGCGAAGTCCGAGGGCCGGTCCGCCCTCATCGCCTACCTCCCGGCCGGGTTCCCGACCGTGGACGGCGGCATCGAGGCCATCAAGGCCGTCATCGACGGCGGCGCCGACGTCGTCGAGGTGGGCCTGCCGCACAGCGACCCCGTCCTCGACGGACCCGTCATCCAGACCGCCGACGACATCGCCCTGCGCGGCGGCGTCAAGATCGCCGACGTGATGCGCACCGTCCGCGAGGCCCACCGGGCCACCGGCAAGCCCATCCTGGTCATGACGTATTGGAACCCCATCGACCGCTACGGCGTCGAGCGGTTCACGGCCGAGCTCGCCGAGGCGGGCGGCGCCGGGTGCATCCTGCCCGACCTGCCCGTGCAGGAGTCGGCGCTGTGGCGGGAGCACGCGGAGAAGCACGGGCTCGCCACGGTCTTCGTCGTCGCCCCCAGCAGCAAGGACGAGCGGCTCGCGGACATCACCGCCGCGGGCAGCGGCTTCGTCTATGCCGCTTCCCTCATGGGCGTCACCGGCACCCGCGCGACCGTCAGCTCGCAGGCCGAGAACCTGGTGGAACGCACCCGCGCCACCGGCACCGGCCTGCCGGTCTGCGTGGGGCTCGGCGTCTCCAACGCCACCCAGGCCGCCGAGGTCGCCCGCTTCGCCGACGGCGTGATCGTCGGCTCGGCGTTCGTCAAGGCCATGCTGGACGCCCCGGACGACGCGGCCGGTGTCGAGGCCGTCCGCGCGCTCGCGGGCGACCTCGCGAAGGGTGTGCGCCGGCAGGCGTAAGAAACCGGGAAGTCATACCGGTCCCTCGTACGGGTGGACCTGGGGCTGGGGAGGCGCGCTGCGCCTCCCCGGTTCGTTTCCGGGGTGTGAGCGAGAAGAACCGTGAGGGAAAGCGCACCGCCCGGGAGAAGCTGGCGGTCGAGCGCGAGAAGCAGAAGTCCGCGGACAAGCGCCGGCGCGCGCTGATCGTGGGCGGGGCCGTCGTCGCCGTCCTGGGTCTCGCGGCGGTGATCGGCGTCGTCGCCGCCAACGCCGGCAAGGAGGACGACAGCGAGGCGTCGGGCCCGGTCGTGGCTCCCTCGGGAGCGCAGGGCAAGGACGGCCTCGCCATTCCGGTCGGCAAGGACAGCGCCAAGTCCACGCTCACGGTGTGGGAGGACTTCCGCTGCCCGGCCTGCAAGTCCTTCGAGACGACGTACCGGCCGGTGATCCACGAGCTGACGAAGGCCGGCGAGCTGAAGGTGGAGTACCACCTGGTCACCCTCATCGACGGCAACATGGGCGGCACCGGCTCCCGCAACGCGGCCAACGCTGCGGCCTGCGCCCAGGACGCCGGGAAGTACCCCGCGTACCACGACGTGCTCTTCGACAACCAGCCCCAGGAGGTCGACGACGCCTATGCGGACAACGACAAGCTGATCGAGCTGGCCGGCAAGGTCGACGGCCTGGACACCCCCGCGTTCCGTAAGTGCGTGCAGAACGGTACGCACAACGGCTGGGTCGCCAAGTCCCACCAGGCGTTCGACAAGGGCGGCTTCTCGGGCACGCCGACCGTGCTGTTCAAGGGCGAGAACATCTACCAGGACCGGGCGATGACCCCGGCGAAGCTGAAGAAGATGGTGCTGGAGGCGAACAAGGGGTAAAGGCTTTTCTCACGCCCCCGTTATGGACCCGTAGCCGGGCTGCCTGCCGTGGGCCCGGTGCGGCAGGGTAGCGTCGACCTTGCCATGGAACTTGCCTTCATTCCCAGCCCGTCGCGCGGGGTGCTGTACCTCGGCCCCATTCCGCTGCGCGGCTACGCGTTCTGCATCATCATCGGCGTCTTCGTTGCCGTCTGGCTCGGCAACAGGCGCTGGATCGCCCGGGGCGGGCGGGCCGGCACGGTGGCCGACATCGCGGTCTGGGCCGTGCCGTTCGGCCTGGTCGGCGGCCGGCTCTACCACGTGATCACGGACTACGAGCTGTACTTCAGCGAGGGCCGTGACTGGGTGGACGCCTTCAAGATCTGGGAGGGCGGTCTCGGCATCTGGGGCGCCATCGCGCTGGGCGCGCTGGGCGCGTGGATCGGCTGCCGCCGCCGCGGCATCCCGATGCCGGCCTACGCCGACGCCGTCGCCCCCGGCATCGCCCTCGCCCAGGCCATCGGCCGCTGGGGCAACTGGTTCAACCAGGAGCTGTACGGCAAGCCGACCGATCTGCCGTGGGCCCTGGAGATCACTTCCTCGGCGGACGGACGGGTGCCGGGCACCTACCACCCGACGTTCCTGTACGAGTCGCTGTGGTGCATCGGCGTCGCGGTCCTGGTCATCTGGGCCGACCGCCGCTTCCGGCTCGGGCACGGGCGGGCGTTCGCGCTGTACGTCGCCGCGTACTGCGCGGGGCGCGGGTGGATCGAGTACATGCGCGTCGACGACGCCCACCACATCCTGGGCCTCCGGCTGAACGTGTGGACCGCGATCCTGGTGTTCCTGCTCGCGGTCGCCTACCTGGTGATCTCGTCGAAGAAGAGCCCCGGCCGGGAAGAGGTCGTCGAGCCCGGCGCGGAGGCTTCCGCCGGTGAAGCCGACGGGGGCGAGAAGGCCGCCGCTGACGCCGGCAAGGACGCCGACGAGGCCAAGGACGACGAGGCCAAGGACGGCGCCGGGTCGGCGAAGAAGACCTGACCGTCCGCCGTACGTGTACGTGCGACCGAGGGCGCCCGGAGATCTCCGGGCGCCCTCGGCGTGTCTCAGCGGCGGCGGGCCAGGGACAGCGTGCGCTGGGCCGCCGTCACCACCGCCGCGTCGACGAAGCAGCCGTCCGGGAGAGCCTGGGCGCCCTGCTGCGTCGCCGCCGCCTTGAGGATCGCCTCCGCGTGTTCGATCTCCGCCTCGGTGGGCAGATAGGCCCGTTCGATGACCGGCAGCTGACGGGGGTGGATCGCGGCGCGGCCCAGGAAGCCCAGGGCACGGCCGTGGGCGCAGGAGGCGGCCAGGCCCTCCAGGTCGCGGACATCGGGGTGGACCGACTGCGCCGGCGGGGGCAGGCCCGCCGCCCGGGCGGCCACGATCACCCGGGAGCGGGACCAGTCGAGACCCGCGTCGTCCCGTACGCCCAGGTCGGCCCGTAGGTCCGCCTCCCCGAGCGCGATGCCCCGCAGGGACGGATGGGCGCCGGCGACGGCGTACGCCTGTTCCACACCGAGGGCCGTCTCCAGCAGGGCGTACAGGGGCAGCCCCGGGGGGACGGCGCGCTCGGCGATGCGGACGACCTCGGTGGGTGAGGTGATCTTGGGGATCCGCAGGGCGCAGAGGCCGGGAGCGCGGGACACGGCCGCGATGTCCGGCGCGGCCCACGGGGTGTCCAGGGCGTTGACGCGGACGTGCACCGGGATCGCCGGCAGGTCGCCGAGCAGGTCGGCGGTGGCGGCGCGGGCGTAGGCCTTGCGGTCCGGGGCGACCGCGTCCTCCAGGTCGACGACGACGATGTCGGCGCCGGAGGCGAGGGCCTTCGCCACCACGTGCGGGCGGTCGCCCGGGGCGTACAGCCAGGTGAGCGGGTACGCCGCCGTCACAGGGCGCCCTCCGCGCGCAGCGCCGTGAGGTCGGCCGGGGACAGGCCCAGCTCGGTCAGGACCTCGTCCGTGTCGGCGCCGTGCGGGCGGCCGGCCCAGCGGATCGCGCCGGGTGTGGCGGAGAGGCGGAAGAGGACGTTCTGCATGCGCAGGGGGCCCAGTTCCGGGTCGTCGACCGTGGTGATGGTGTTCAGGGCCTGGTACTGCGGGTCCGTCATCACGTCCCGGACGTCCTGGACCGGGGCCACCGCCGCCTCCGCCTTCTCGAAGGCCGCCAGGACGTCCGTGCGGGTGCGCGCGGCGATCCAGGAGCCGACCGCCTCGTCCAGGAGGCCGGCGTGGCGGGCCCGGTCGGCGCCCGTGGCGAACCACGGTTCGTCGATCAGTTCCGGGCGGCCCACCAGGTGCATCACGCGCTCGGCGACCGACTGGGCCGACGTCGAGACCGCGACCCAGGTGCCGTCCGCGGTGCGGTAGACGCCGCGCGGGGCGTTGTTGGGGGAGCGGTTGCCGGTGCGGGGCTGGACGTGGCCGAGCTGGTCGTACCAGAGGGGCTGGGGGCCGAGGGCGGCCAGGATCGGTTCGATCAGGGCCATGTCGACGACCTGGCCCTCGCCGGTGCGCTCGCGTGCCGCCAGCGCGGTCATCACCGCGTACGCCGTCGTCAGGCCCGCGATGGAGTCGGCCAGGCCGAACGGCGGGAGGGTCGGGGGCGCGTCCGGTTCGCCGGTGATCGCGGCGAAGCCGCTCATCGCCTCGGCGAGGGTGCCGAAGCCGGGGCGGTGCGCGTAGGGGCCGAACTGGCCGAAGGCGGTGACGCGGGCCAGGACCAGGCGGGGGTTGGCGGCCGACAGCTCCGGCCAGCCCAGGTCCCACTTCTCCAGGGTGCCGGGGCGGAAGTTCTCGATGACCACGTCGGCCGTGGCGGCGAGGCGCAGGAGGGTGGTGCGCCCGCCGGGCTTCGACAGGTCCAGGGTGATGGTGCGCTTGTTGCGGCCGAGCATCTTCCACCACAGACCGACGCCGTCCTTCGACGGTCCGTGGCCGCGGGAGGGGTCCGGTTTCGCCGGGTGCTCGATCTTGACGACCTCGGCGCCGAAATCACCGAGCAGGGTGGCGGCGAGCGGGCCGGCGAAGAGGGTGGCGAGGTCGAGGACGCGCAGGCCGGTGAGGGGAGCGGGCATGGGCGCGGTCGCGGTCGTGGCAGCGGTCATGGGCGGTGGGTCTCCCGGTGCGTGAGGTGGGCGAGTGCGTCGAAGCCGATGCCGTCGAAGTCGCCGATGGACGTGGCGAGACGGTTCTTCAACGGGGCCGTCCAGCGGTCGGGGAGGGCCGCCGGGTGTCCTGCCAGCAGGCCGGCGACGCTGCCGGCCGTCGCGCCGTTGGAGTCGGTGTCCCAGCCGCCGCTCACGGCACGGCAGACGGAGCCGGAGAAGTCGCCGTTCGCGTGGGTGAGGGCGGCGGCGATCAGGGCGGTGTTGGGGACGGCGTGGACCCAGTGGTGGGTGACGGCGTGGGTGGCGTGGAGTGCGTCGACGACCGTGTCGAAGTCCGGTTGCTCGTGGGCCAGTTGGATGGCGTGGCGGACGGCCTGGGCCAAGCGGGAGTGTGGCGGGACGACGGTGAGGCCGGTGCGGAGGCAGGTGTGGATGTCGTGTTCGCCTGTCGCCGCCGTCGCGATGGTGGCTGCCGCGAACATCGCCGCGTAGACGCCGTTGGCGGTGTGGGTGAGCGTGGCGTCGCGGTGGGCCTGTTCCGCGGCGGCGGCCGGGTCGCCGGGGTTGGTCCAGCCGTGGACGTCGGCGCGGATCAGGGCGCCGATCCATTCGCGGAACGGGTTGCGGTGGCGAGCGGTGTGCGGGGGTTCCAGGCCGGTGAGGAGGTTGCGGTAGGCGATGCGTTCGGCGGTGAAGGTGCGGCCGGCGGGGAGTTCGTCGAGCCAGGTGCGGGCCACGTCCGTGGTGGTGAAGGTCCTGCCGTGGCGTTGGAGGACGAGGAGGTTGAGGAGGGGGTAGTTGAGGTCGTCGTCCTCGGGCATGCCGTCGATGTTCTCGGCGAGGGAGGTTGTCGCCGAGCGGCGGTTCCAGGGGTGTGCGGTGAGGAGTTCTGCCGGGACGCCTCGGGCTGTGAAGTAGGTGGTGAGGGGCCAGTTTCCTGTTGAGTGGGCCAACTGGCGGATGGCTTCCAGGGGGAGTTTCTCTACTGGTTTGCCGAGCAGGCAGCCGACGGCTCGGCCCAGCCAGGCGGCTTCGAGGTGCTGCGGCGTGGTGGCTGGGGTCGGGGTGGGGGCGCTCACCCGCGCTGGCGGGGTGCTGCTGCGCCCACCCGTGCCGCCCCAGCGGCACGATTGCCCGCAGCTGGGTGGCCAATGCGCCCTGATCTTCTCCAGGTCCGTTGGTTCGTCGTCTGCCAACGTGCTCGGCAGGTCCGCCAGTTCGTCCAGGAGGTCTTTCGCCAACTGGCGGAGGTAGCGGGACGCGGGGGTCGGGGAGGCGCCTGCTGTGAGAGGGGCGTCGGGTCCGCCCGCCGCTCGCCAGCGGGTCGCGATCGCCTTGGGCTCGCGGCCGTCCTGGGATGCCTGGCGGAGTTCGTGGCCGATCAGGTCCTCCGGCTGGACCCAGGTCAGTCGGAGCATTCCGGCCCTCCGAGGGACGCGAAGGCCTCTTCGTGGGCGCGCCGGCGGGATACGTCCCGGGCGAAGATCTCGCGGGTGACCGCCGTGAGGGTCGTAGCCGGTTCCCAGAGGTCCAGGCGGCTGGCCTCCGCGACGGTCTTGGACCAGTCCTGGGGGACCGGCGAGCCGAGGGCGCCGGCCATGGCCCCCGCCATCGTGGCGATGGAGTCGCAGTCACGGCCGTAGTTCACCGACCCGAGGACCGCGTGGCGGTAGTCGCCCCGGGCCACGAGCAACATGCCCAGGGCTACGGGGAGTTCCTCGATCGCGTGCAGGCGGGAAGGGCGGCGGGCGCCGAGGGAGGGGGACCGGTAGTCGGGGCCGACCGTGTCGTAGGGGGCCACCGCCTCGCGCAGGGGGCGCAGCGCCGACTCGAAGTCCGTGTGCCGGGAGGCCTCCTCGCAGACCCGCTCGATGGCGGTGCGGGTGCCGTCCTTCGCGAGGGAGAGGCATGTCGTGACGACCGAGTCCGGGGTCGCCCCGGGCGTGCACGCCGCCGCGACCGCCGCGGCCAGGACGCCCGCCGCCTCACGGCCGTACGACGACTGGTGCGCGCCCGCGATGTCGAGGGCCTCGGCGTAGGCGGCACGGGGGTCGGCCCCGTTGACCAGGCCGACCGGGGCCATGTACATCGCCGCGCCGCAGTTGACGATGTTGCCGGTGCCGGCCTCGCGCGGGTCGGCATGGCCGTAGTGGATCCTCGTCACCAGCCATTTCTCCGCCAGGAAGATCCGCTGGAGGGGGAGGGCCTCGGTCTCCAGCTCCGGGATCCAGCGTGGCTCGGTCATGAGGTCGGGGACCAGGTGGTCGGCGACGGCGTAGGCGTCGAGGTGGTCGCGGACCCGGGCGTAGGCGCGGACCAGGGCGTGGGTCATCAAGGTGTCGTCGGTGACGTGGCCGTCGCCCTTGTGGTACGGGGCGAGGGGGCGGGCCGTGCGCCAGGCGTCGCCGTGCCAGGGGCTGACGATGCCGTGCACGCGGCCGCCGTGGCGTTCGAGGATCTGCTCGGGCGCGTAACCCTCGACGGGGCCGCCGAGGGCGTCGCCGACGGCGGCTCCTACCAGGGCACCGGTGATCCGCTCGTCCAGTGGGGTGTTTTGATGTGGTTTGGGATGCATGGCCGCATCATCCACCTGGGCGGGCCGGTTGTACGGCTTCGAGGAGTTCGGCGAGTTCGACGAGGTCGGTGCCGGTGAGACGGGGCAGGACGCAGCCGGAGAGCGTGCGGCAGGTCTCCCGCCAGGAGGCCGGGATCGAGGCGCCGCCGCCCAGCGCGCCGGTGAGGGCGCCCGCCAGGGCCGGGGCGGAGTCCGCGACCCGGGACAGACAGGCCGCCGCCGGGACCGCCTCCGCGATGCGGCCGCGGGCGGCGGTGGCCAGGGCGAGGGCGACCGGGACCGTTTCGGCGGCGGCGATGCCGTAGCTGTAGACGTGGTCGACGATCTGGTGTTCCAGGGGCGGGACCAGGGCGAAGGCGCTGTCCGCCGTGGCGGCGAGACGCAGGGCGTGCCGGGCGTTGCGGCCGATCTCCGTCTCCTCGGGGAGTTCGGCGAGGGCCGCCGTGACGCAGGCGTCGACGTGCGCGCCGGCCAGGGCGAGGGCGAGGGCCGCGGCCATCGCGCGGGCGCCGTGCACACCGTCGCCGTCCTGGGTGTAGCGGGCGTCGAACTCGGCGAGTGCGGCGGCGCGGCCCGGGTCGCCCGGGTGGGCCATGGCCAGGACACAGGCGCGTACACAGGCCGCGTCGTCGAAGTAGTGCGGGTTGTCGTGGCCGGTGGCGGGCGGTCGCAGGCCGGTGGCGAGGTTGCCGAGGCCGGCGCGGACCGAGATGCGGGCGCGCAGGGGGAGGACGGCGGACTCGATCTCGGGGGCGCGGTCCGCGGCGGCGGCGACCTCGCTGGCGATGGCGTTCCAGGTGAGGTCGATCGCGGCTCGGGTGCGGCGTTCCCGGCTGAGGTCGTTCAGGACGGTGTCGTCGCCGGCGCGGAGGAGCGCCTCCGCGGCGAAGGCCGCCCATTCGGCGTCGTCTGAGGGGCCGAGGCGGAGGGGTTCGGGGGGTTGGTTCAGGGCGATGGGGACGGGGAGGGTGGTGGTGGCGTTGTGTTCGGCGAAGGTGTCCAGTTCGCGGGTGAGGCGGCGGGTCCAGTCGGGCATGCGGGCGGCTCTGTGGCGGGCGGCGGGCCAGCCGGCGGCGTCTCCGGCGGCCAGCCCCAGCAGGAGGCCTTCGGGCCTTCTGGCCTCGGCTTCGCCTCCGGCCCTTTTGTCTCCCACCCGTGCACCGTCCGTGACTGTCACCCGGGGGGTCCTGGTCTCCCGTGGGGCGCCTTCGCCGTCGGCGGCCGCGAGCAGAGGCCCCTGGGGATGCTTCTCGCCGTCGGCGGCCGACGGTGCCAGTGGGGTCATGTCAGTACCTCCGTCTCGCTGTCCGCTGTCAGGAGGTCCGCCACGTCCCGTACGTGGTAGCCCGCCATCGCCGGGAGGCAGCGGCCGCGGACCGGGCCGATGGGGGTGGTCCAGGCCTCCGGGATCGCCGAGACGCCCCGTGTCGCGCCCGCCAGGGCCCCCGCCACCGCCGCCGTCGTGTCCGCGTCGCGGCCCATGTTCACCGCTGTCAGAACGGACTGCTCGAAGTCGCCGTCGGCCGCCGCGTACGCGCCGAAGGCGAGGGCGACCGCCTCGGGGGCCAGGTCGGTCCAGGGGTAGCCGCCGATGACGACCGCGGAGCGGACCGCCCGTTCGCCGCGGTGGGCCACCGCGACCGCGCGGCGCAGACTGCGGGCCGTCCACGAGTCGTCGGGCACGACCGCGAGGGCGGCGGCCACCACCGCGATCGCCGGGGCGCCCGCCATCGCCGCCGCCACACCCGCCGCCACCGCCTGGCCGCCGTAGATGCCCTCGCCGTCGTGGCTCACCGAGCCGTCGATCGCCACCAGGCGGGCCGCTTCCGCCGGGCGGCCCGCCGCGAACACCCCGAAGGGAGCCGCGCGCATGGCCAGGCCGTCGCTCCAGGCATGCCGGTGCTGGGCGGAGATGGGGGCGGCAAGGCCTCGGCGGAGGTTCTCCAGCGTGCCGCGTTCGCTGAAGCCGGCGCCCCGGAAGGGGCCCTCGTCGCGGTCGGCGATCCACTCGTGCCAGGCCGCCTCCACATGCGCCGGCGTGAGTGCGGAGCCGTGCCGGGCCAGGAGGAGGCCGGAGAAGATCGCGTACTCGGTGTCGTCCGTGCCCGACGGGTTATCAGAGACATAGCCGGTGATACGGCCCCACCGGGCGCGGATCTCGGAGGGCTTCATGTTCTCGGCCGGGGCCCCGAGGGCGTCACCGACGGCCAGGCCCAGCAGCGCGCCCCGTGCCCGTTCGCGGAGTTCGGCGGCGTCCCCGGGCGCCGGGACGGAGGGGATGCAGGCGATCGATGCCATGGGGGATGTGTCCCACTCCGGCGAGCGGCCCGAGCCTCAGGAGCCTCAGCATCACCCGGTCGACATCTGCGCGAGGTCATGATCAAGTGAGCGCAGAAGGGTAAAACCGCAGGTTAGCGCAGCCTTTCCTTGCTGGCGGCGCCGGAATTCACGGCGTACTTTGGGTGTTGTAAAAATCTGGAACTCGTCCAAAGAAGCCGTTGAGGCAAGGGAATCGGGGATCTTTCATGGCCATCATCGAGACCGAGGCGACGCTGCACGAGGCGCACCGGGACAACCACACGCACCGGGACGTGAACGGCGGCTGGCTGCGTCCCGCGGTGTTCGGTGCCATGGACGGCCTCGTCTCCAACCTGGCCCTGATGACCGGTGTCGCGGGCGGGGCCGTGAGTCAGCAGACCGTCGTCCTGACCGGACTCGCGGGTCTGGCCGCCGGAGCCTTCTCCATGGCCGCCGGCGAGTACACCTCGGTGGCCTCGCAGCGTGAGCTCGTCGAGGCCGAGCTGAACGTGGAGCGGCGTGAGCTGCGCAAGCACCCGCAGGACGAGGAGGCAGAGCTCGCCGCGCTCTACCGGTCGAGAGGGGTCGAGCCGAAGCTGGCCGACGAGGTCGCCCGGCAGCTGTCGAAGGATCCGGAGCAGGCGCTGGAGATCCACGCCCGGGAGGAGCTGGGTATCGACCCGAGCGATCTGCCCTCGCCCACGGTGGCCGCGGTGTCGAGCTTCGGCTCCTTCGCGCTCGGCGCGCTGGTCCCCGTACTGCCGTATCTGCTGGGTGCGAGCAGCTTGTGGCCCGCCGTGCTCCTGGCGCTGCTGGGGCTTTTCCTGTGTGGCGCTGTGGTGGCCAAGGTGACGGCCCGCACCTGGTGGTACAGCGGGCTGCGGCAGCTGTTCCTGGGAGGCGCGGCGGCCGGTGTGACGTACGCCCTGGGCACCTTGTTCGGAACGGCCGTAGGATAGCTCGGCTCGGACTTATGCGTGGGGCCGTATAAGTAGCCGTTACTCGCTGGTTTCGGATGTGGAACCACGGGGCATGAGCCGTAAGCGCTGCGGGCAATGACGCTCGCCGCGCACCCCCCAGCGGGAGGGGCGAAGACGCCCGTTCCGCCATCGGGCCCGACGGGCATCGATCTCACCCGGTCGTTCCGTACTGGCCCCCCATAGCTTCCACCGTCGGCGCGGAACCCCCGCCGCGCACCCGCGGTGTCCGCATGTTGGAACGGATTATCCCGCTTCCCGAGAACCGCTCCATCATGTAACCTGCACGAAATTTTGCGATCACGCAGAGGGCCAACGTCGTCCCTCGGCACCTTGCATATGCCACATGACGACGACGGGAGAGCCGATGCGTACGCCGCGCCAGCCGTCCCAGCACTCCGCGAATGGCCAGAACTGGTCGTTCATGGATGCTCGCCCTGCTGCGCAGGGTATGTACGACCCCCGCAACGAGCACGACGCCTGCGGCGTCGGCTTCGTCGCCACCCTCACAGGCGAGGCGTCCCACACGCTGGTCGAGCAGGCTCTGACCGTCCTGCGCAACCTCGAACACCGCGGTGCCACCGGCTCCGAGCCCGACTCCGGCGACGGCGCCGGCATCCTGTCGCAGGTCCCGGACGCCTTCTTCCGTGACGTGGCCGGATTCGATCTGCCCGAGGCCGGCGGCTACGCCGTCGGTATCGCCTTCCTGCCGGAGGACTCCACCGCCGACGCCGTCTCGAAGATCGAGACGATCGCGTCCGAAGAGGGCCTCACCGTGCTTGGCTGGCGCGAGGTGCCGGTCGCTCCCCAGCTGCTGGGTGCCACGGCCCGGTCGACCATGCCGGTCTTCCGCCAGATCTTCGTCGGCGACGGCTCCTCGACGGGCATCGCCCTCGACCGCAAGGCCTTCGTGCTGCGCAAGCGCGCCGAGCGCGAGGCCGGTGTGTACTTCCCGTCGCTGTCCGCGCGGACCATCGTCTACAAGGGCATGCTGACCACCGGCCAGCTGGAGCCCTTCTTCCCGGACCTGTCCGACCGCCGGTTCGCCTCCGCGGTCGCGCTCGTGCACTCCCGGTTCTCGACGAACACGTTCCCGTCGTGGCCGCTGGCCCACCCCTACCGGTTCGTCGCGCACAACGGTGAGATCAACACCGTCAAGGGCAACCGCAACTGGATGGTCGCCCGCGAGTCGCAGCTCGGCTCCGAGCTGTTCGGCTCCGACGACAAGGCCATAGAGCGGATCTTCCCGGTCTGTACGCCGGACGCCTCCGACTCCGCCTCCTTCGACGAGGTCCTCGAACTCCTGCACCTGGGCGGCCGTTCCCTGCCGCACTCCGTGCTGATGATGATCCCGGAGGCGTGGGAGAACCACGACTCCATGGACCCGGCCCGGCGCGCCTTCTACCAGTACCACTCCACGATGATGGAGCCCTGGGACGGCCCGGCCTGTGTCACCTTCACCGACGGCGTCCAGGTCGGCGCCGTGCTCGACCGCAACGGCCTGCGCCCCGGCCGCTACTGGGTCACCGACGACGGCCTCGTCGTCCTCGGCTCCGAGGTCGGTGTCCTGGACATCGACCCGGCCAAGGTCGTCCGCAAGGGCCGCCTCCAGCCCGGCCGCATGTTCCTCGTGGACACCGCCGAGCACCGCATCATCGAGGACGACGAGATCAAGGCCGAGCTCGCCGCCGAGAACCCGTACGCGGAGTGGCTGGAGGCCGGCGAGATCGAGCTGGGCGACCTGCCCGAGCGCGAGCACATCGTGCACACCCACGCCTCGGTCACCCGCCGCCAGCAGACCTTCGGCTACACCGAGGAGGAGCTGCGCGTCCTCGTCGCGCCGATGGCCAAGGCCGGTGCCGAGCCGATCGGCTCGATGGGCACCGACTCGCCCATCGCGGCGCTCTCGGACCGCCCGCGGCTGCTCTTCGACTACTTCACCCAGCTGTTCGCGCAGGTCACCAACCCGCCGCTGGACGCGATCCGCGAGGAGCTCGTCACCTCGCTGCGCTCCGCGCTGGGCCCGCAGGGCAATCTGCTCGACCCGAACGCGGCCTCCTGCCGCAGCGTCCTGCTGCCCTTCCCGGTGATCGACAACGACGAGCTGGCCAAGCTCATCCACATCAACGCCGACGGCGACATGCCCGGCTTCAAGGCCGCGACGCTGTCCGGCCTGTACCGGGTGCACGGCGGTGGTGACACGCTGGCCGCGCGCATCGAGGAGATCTGCGCCGAGGCCGACGCCGCGATAGAGAACGGCGCCCGGCTGATCGTCCTGTCGGACCGCCACTCGGACGCCGAGCATGCGCCGATCCCGTCGCTGCTGCTCACCGCGGCCGTCCACCACCACCTCATCCGCACCAAGCAGCGCACCCAGGTGGGCCTGCTGGTCGAGGCCGGTGACGTCCGCGAGGTCCACCACGTCGCCCTGCTCATCGGCTACGGCGCCGCCGCCGTCAACCCGTACCTGGCGATGGAGTCCGTCGAGGACCTGGTCCGCGCCGGCACCTTCCTGCCCGGCATCGAGGCCGAGAAGGCCATCCGCAACCTCATCTACGCCCTCGGCAAGGGCGTGCTGAAGGTCATGTCCAAGATGGGCATCTCGACCGTCGCCTCCTACCGCGGCGCCCAGGTCTTCGAGGCCGTCGGCCTGGACGAGACCTTCGTGGAGAAGTACTTCAACGGCACGGCCACCAAGATCGGCGGCGTCGGCATCGACGTCATCGCCAAGGAGGTCGCCGCCCGCCACGCCAAGGCCTACCCGGCCTCCGGCATCGCCCCGGCGCACCGCGCGCTGGAGATAGGCGGCGAGTACCAGTGGCGCCGTGAGGGCGAGCCGCACCTGTTCGACCCGGACACGGTCTTCCGCCTCCAGCACTCCACGCGCGCCGGCCGCTACGACATCTTCAAGAAGTACACCGAGCGTGTGAACGAGCAGTCCGAGCGGCTCATGACGCTGCGCGGCCTGTTCGGCTTCAAGTCGGGCCGCGAGCCGATCTCCATCGACGAGGTCGAGCCGGTCTCCGAGATCGTCAAGCGGTTCTCCACGGGCGCCATGTCGTACGGCTCCATCTCCCAGGAGGCGCACGAGACCCTCGCCATCGCCATGAACCAGCTGGGCGGCAAGTCCAACACCGGTGAGGGCGGCGAGGACCCGGAGCGTCTCTACGACCCGGCCCGCCGGTCGTCCATCAAGCAGGTCGCCTCCGGCCGCTTCGGTGTGACCTCCGAGTACCTGGTCAACGCGGACGACATCCAGATCAAGATGGCCCAGGGCGCCAAGCCCGGCGAGGGCGGCCAGCTGCCCGGCCACAAGGTCTACCCGTGGGTCGCCAAGACGCGTCACTCGACGCCGGGCGTGGGCCTCATCTCCCCGCCCCCGCACCACGACATCTACTCCATCGAGGACCTGGCCCAGCTGATCCACGACCTGAAGAACGCGAACCCGCAGGCGCGGATTCACGTGAAGCTGGTCTCGGAGGTCGGCGTCGGCACGGTCGCCGCGGGTGTCTCCAAGGCGCACGCGGACGTCGTCCTGATCTCCGGCCACGACGGTGGTACGGGCGCCTCGCCGCTGACGTCGCTCAAGCACGCCGGCGGTCCCTGGGAGCTCGGCCTCGCCGAGACCCAGCAGACGCTGCTGCTCAACGGCCTGCGCGACCGCATCGTCGTGCAGACCGACGGCCAGCTCAAGACCGGCCGTGACGTGGTCATCGCCGCGCTGCTCGGCGCCGAGGAGTTCGGTTTCGCGACCGCGCCGCTCGTCGTCTCCGGCTGCGTCATGATGCGCGTCTGCCACCTGGACACCTGCCCGGTCGGCATCGCCACCCAGAACCCGACGCTGCGCGAGCGCTACTCCGGCAAGGCCGAGTACGTCGTGAACTTCTTCAAGTACATCGCCGAAGAGGTCCGCGAGATCCTCGCCGAGCTGGGCTTCCGCTCCATCGAGGAGGCCGTCGGCCACGCCGAGACCCTCGACGTCACCCGCGCGGTCGACCACTGGAAGGCGCAGGGCCTGGACCTGGAGCCGCTGTTCCACGTGCCCGAGCTGCCCGAGGGCGCGGTCCGCCACCAGCTGATCGCCCAGGACCACGGTCTGGAGAAGGCGCTCGACAACCAGCTGATCAAGCTGGCCGCCGACGCCCTGTCCGCCTCGGACGCCACCGAGGCCCAGCCGGTGCGCGCCCAGGTGCAGATCCGCAACATCAACCGCACGGTCGGCACCATGCTCGGCCACGAGGTGACGAAGAAGTTCGGCGGTGCGGGCCTGCCCGACGACACCGTCGACATCACCTTCACCGGCTCCGCCGGCCAGTCCTTCGGCGCGTTCGTGCCGCGCGGTGTCACGCTGCGCCTGGAGGGCGACGCCAACGACTACGTCGGCAAGGGCCTCTCCGGCGGCCGTGTGATCGTCCGCCCGGACCGGGGCGCCGACCACCTCGCCGAGTACTCGACGATCGCGGGCAACACCATCGCCTACGGCGCGACCGGCGGCGAGCTGTTCCTGCGCGGACGCACCGGCGAGCGGTTCTGTGTCCGCAACTCCGGCGCGACGGTCGTCTCCGAGGGTGTGGGCGACCACGGCTGCGAGTACATGACCGGCGGTCACGCGGTGGTGCTCGGCGAGACGGGCCGCAACTTCGCGGCCGGTATGTCCGGCGGTATCGCGTACGTCATCGACCTGGACCGCGACAACGTCAACGTCGGCAACGTGGACGCCGTGGAGCCACTGGACGACACCGACAAGCAGTGGCTGCACGACGTGGTCCGCCGCCACCAGGAGGAGACGGGCTCGACCGTCGCCGAGAAGCTCCTGGCCGAGTGGGACACCGCTGTCGAGCGCTTCAGCAGGATCATCCCCAGCACGTACAAGGCAGTGCTCGCCGCCAAGGACGCCGCCGAGCGAGCCGGTCTCTCCGAGACCGAGACCCACGAGAAGATGATGGAGGCGGCGATCAATGGCTGACCCGAAGGGCTTTCTGAACCACGGCCGCGAGGTCGCCAAGTCCCGCCCGGTCGAGGAGCGCCTCAAGGACTGGAACGAGGTCTACGTCCCCGGCTCCCTGCTGCCCATCATCAGCAAGCAGGCCAGCCGCTGCATGGACTGCGGCATCCCGTTCTGCCACAACGGCTGTCCGCTGGGGAACCTCATCCCCGAGTGGAACGACTACGCCTACCGCGAGGACTGGGCCGCCGCCTCCGAGCGGCTGCACGCCACGAACAACTTCCCGGAGTTCACGGGCCGTCTGTGCCCCGCTCCCTGTGAGTCGGCGTGTGTGCTCGGCATCAACCAGCCGGCCGTCACCATCAAGAACGTCGAGGTCTCGATCATCGACAAGGCGTGGGAGACCGGGGACGTCGCCCCGCAGATCCCGGAGCGCCTCTCCGGCAAGACGGTCGCGGTCGTCGGCTCGGGCCCGGCCGGTCTGGCCGCCGCCCAGCAGCTGACCCGGGCCGGTCACACGGTCGCCGTCTACGAGCGCGCGGACCGCATCGGAGGCCTCCTCCGCTACGGCATCCCCGAGTTCAAGATGGAGAAGCGGCACATCAACCGCCGTATCGAGCAGATGCGCGCGGAGGGCACCCGCTTCCGTACGGGCATCGAGATCGGCCGCGACCTGAAGGCGACGGACCTGAAGAAGCGGTACGACGCGGTGGTCCTGGCCGTCGGCGCGACCACGGCCCGCGATCTGCCCGTGCCCGGCCGCGAGCTCCAGGGCATCTACCAGGCCATGGAGTACCTGCCCCTGTCCAACAAGGTCCAGGAGGGCGACTTCGTGGCGCCCCCCATCACGGCCGAGGGCAAGCACGTCGTGGTCATCGGCGGCGGCGACACCGGCGCGGACTGCGTGGGCACCGCCCACCGCCAGGGCGCGGCCTCCGTCACCCAGCTGGAGATCATGCCCCGCCCGGGCGAGGAGCGGAACACCTCTCAGCCGTGGCCGACCTTCCCCATGCTGTACAAGGTCACCTCCGCGCACGAGGAGGGCGGCGACCGCGTCTACTCGGTGTCGACGACCCACTTCGAGGGCGACGAGGACGGCAACGTCCAGTGGCTGCACCTCACCGAGGTGGAGTTCATCGACGGCAAGCTGACCCCGAAGCCGGGCTCCGAGCGCAAGATCCCCGCCCAGCTGGTCACCCTCGCCATGGGCTTCACCGGCACCGACCGGGAGAACGGCCTCGTGGACCAGTTCGGCCTGGACCTCGACGAGCGGGGCAACATCGCCCGCGACGCCGACTTCCAGACCAATGTGCCGGGCGTGTTCGTCGCCGGTGACGCGGGCCGCGGCCAGTCGCTCATCGTGTGGGCGATCGCGGAGGGCCGCTCGGCCGCGCGCGGGGTGGACCGCCGCCTCACGGGCGTCAGCGAGCTGCCGGCTCCGATCCGCCCGACGGACCGTGCGCTGATGGTCTGAGCGCACCCCAGAACGTCCCGTACAAAGGCGTGCGGAACACAGACGGCGCCTGCCCCTTGTCCCCGACCGGACGAACGGGCAGGCGCCGTCGCCTTCTTCCGCACACCTACTTGCCGCCCGGGGACACCCACGTGACGATCACGGCACCGGCGACGCACAGCACACCGGCCAGGGCGAGCCAGCGCGCGCACTCCACCAGCCGCCAGATGGTCCTGGTCCGCTTCTTCTCGTACCGCAGCAGCCTGCCCGCCTCCAGCAGGATCTGCTCACCCGGCCGCCCGTGCACGGCGACGACGCCCAGCCAGGACGCGGCGACGAGAGCGACGAACCCGGCGATCAGCAGCCCGGTCACCCACCAGCGCGTGGTGTCCCCGAGCTTGCTCAGATCCTCCTGGCCCTTGAGGACGAAGACGGCCGTGAGCAGGCCGGTGAGCGAGGCCAGGAAGTTCCGGTAGCCCTCGGCCTGACGCAGCGCCGCCTGCAACTGCCGGTCCGGAGAGGCCGCCTCGCGGCCCCGGCGGTCCGCGTCGCGGAGCTGCCGGGGCGTGGGCGTGAAGGTCATGGCGTCGCTCCGGACTGCCCGGCCGTGGGCGGTGGCGCGATGGTCAGCAGGGCACCGCAGCCCAGGGGTTCGCTCGCGGGACGGTTCATGTGCAGGGTGCGGCACTGGCACACCGTGTAGTACGGCTCGGGCCCCGGCTCCTCGCGCCGCCCGAGGAATCCGCCCTTGGCGACCAGGGGCTGTCCGAAGGTCCACGTCCGTGTCATCGGGCAGGTGCAGACCGGGCAGGTCCCGGAGGCTTCGTACGAGGCGTCGTCGCCGTTCTTCCGGACGGCCCAGCGGAAGGCGAGGACAGCGGGGTGGACGGCGTCGGGGTCGTACTCGATCGGGGGCGTCACTCGGGGGTGCCTTCCAGGTGCGGGGCGGCGGAGGGGAGTTCGAGGGAGAAGAGGCCCGCGTACCGGGCCAGCCGTTCGCGGACCTGGGTCTCGGGCAGGTCCGTCTCCTCCGCGCAGAGGGTGATGTGATCCTCGGAAACGGTGCCGGACAGGGCCGGGGCCCGGCCGGTGAGCTGCTCGGTGAGGATGATCAGGTCCTGCCAGTCGGGGACGCGGTCGGCCACATCGCCCTCCGGCTCGCGGACGGTGACGTCCAGACCGAGACAGGCGAAGGGGGCGTAGCGGGCGTAGGTCCTGCCGAGGGACCAGTCGAAGCGGCCGGCTGTGCGGATGAGTTCGAGGGGGCCGAGGACGCCCTGGCCGAGCAGGCCGTCGTCGAACGCGACCAGGTCGAAAAGGTGCGGTGCGAAATCCCGCAGGGCGGCGGCCTCGGGAACGGCCGGGTCGCACGGGGGCGAGGGGGCGCCCAGGGGGGTGAACCGGCTCAGGCGTGCGAGGGACTCGGCGACCGTGCGGCGGGTACTGCGGGCATGCGCCAGCAACTGCTGGATCGTGAGCTCGGAAGCGAATCCCTTCCACACGGCGAGCGCTCTCGTGTCCTCGGAGGTCGCCTGCAGTTCCAGCACCTCGGCGGGGAGCCGGTCGACGGACAGGGGCAGATGGAGGTCCTCGCCGGTGAGCCTCTCCACGACATCGCCGACAGTCCGCCGTTCGACCACGCTGAGTTGGACCAGGGCAGCGGCCGGGATGCAGTACTCGCGCAGCCGTAGCGTCCCGCGGGACGGGAAGCTGCGGACCAGCGGGTGGTTCCCGGAAGCAAGCTGGCGGATCGTCTGGTCGATCCGGCCCTCGAAGTCCGCGGAGAGCATCCCGGCAGCATCCAGGCGACGCAGAACGTCCTCGGCCTCCTGGAGATCGACTCTGGAGGCGGAGCGCTCGATCGGCGGGGGAGGGGCTCCGTCGCTCGTGAGGGCCTTGATGAACTCCCAAGGAGAGATGCGCCTCTCGCGGCTGCGCCGGACGGCGCGCAGCGCCGCGAGTGCCAGGCGGGGCGGAAGCCAGTCGGCCACCTCCTCCGGCGGCAGCGCGGCCTCGACGCCCGTCACCGGCGTCAGGGCGTTCACACGTGCGGCCAGCTCACGGGGCGCAAGCCCCAACTCGGCGGCGAGCAGCAGCAACTCGACGAACGAAAGATCGTCGTCGCGATACGCCGGCCTTCCCCCCGGGCTGACGAGGGAGCGGCTGAACAGCGGGCGTTCCGAAGGCTGGAGAGGACCATGAGCGAGCGCCGCCTGCGACGGTTCCGTCCGCAGGCTGAAGCCCAGCGGCTCGAAGCGCCGGACCCGCGCCACCAGATCACGGACGGAGACACTCGCGTCGGCCCGGGTGAGGAGGTCGATGACGCGCAGCTCGCCGGGCCTCATGGGCCCCTCCGGGTCCAGCTGCTCGTTCACCAGCAGTGTCGCGTCGACAGGGGAGGGCGTCGAAGTGAGCAGGTCCTCGTCGAGTACGGGCGGGGCGGGCAGGTCGGGATTCCAGGCCCGGAGTTGCTCGAGCAGGGCCACGGCCCCAACCAGGGGGATCCGGTACCGCGCCGCGATCAGGAGCAGCGGCGCGTGCCGGGCCGGCTTGGGGCGGGGGCTGACGTCCTCCGCACGGCTCACCGAACCGTAGGCGACGCAGAGGTCGATCAGTGCCCAGTTCGGCCGAACGGTGCGCAGTGCACGGATGTCCGGCGCGGCGGGAACGCAGAGCCCGGCGATCGCGTAGCGGCGCAGGGCCTTCAGGGTGCTGCCCACCGGCACTTCTGCTGCGCGGGCGGCTGCCAGAACCGTCTCCCACCCACGCGGTTCGGAGTTCTTCGGGAACAGGACGGCGTCCAGGCTGCGCGGTTGCGGATACCCGGCGGGCCGGAACGGCGGCCCCGTGTCGGGCACGCACAGCCGGGTTTCCTGCCACTTCCGCACCAGGGCGGCCTCGTGCTCCCCGAGGACCGAACGCCAGGCGGGGCCCGTGGTGCTGGTTTCCGCGTCGAGGGGCAGGCATCCCGCTGTCGCCAGGCTCACCGCGCGCGGCAGGTGCTTGCGACGGGCCGTCCTCGGCGGTTCGATGACGGCGGTGACATCACGCGGCAACGAGTCGAGCACCTTGACGGCGAGCTGTGGAGAGAGGGTGGCGAGCTCCCACAACCAGGAGAGCGAGACCTCGGTCCACTGTGGCGTGGCCCTCTCCGTGGCCTCCAGGAGCTCGGTGGTCACCGCCGCAGCGTCCCAGGAGATGAGGTTGTTGCGGTCCACGCTGGGTTCCGGGCGATGCCGCTCACGCAGGTTGACGATCCGCCCGTAGACCTCGGGCGCGTCCTTGATCACGACCCCGTCCAGCAGCCACTGGCCCTTGCCCTGCACCAGCCAGATGTCGCGGGCTCCCTGTACGGCGTCATAGCGCCAGGGCTTCGGCGTCGGAGCGGTGAGCATGCCCGGCTCCCAGCGGGAGTGCCCCGGCGCGGAACCGGGGGCGTCGTCGGTGAACTCCCATGCCTCAACCTCGAAGTCCGCCACCCACAGGAAGGACTCGAGGGTCTCGATCAGCGAAGGCCGCTGCGCCTGGTCCTGCCCCAGATACAGCCGTACCCGAGTCCCCCCGTCCAGCGCGACGTGTGGATCCTCGCCGATCCGCAGCAGGCCCGAGCCCGACTGGATGTCGGCGCGCAACGGTTCCACCTGGGGCGCGCGGCCGTAGTGGTCGACCGGGCTCGTCCAGACGACCACCTCCTCGGCCAGCATGAAGTAGCTGAACACGCCGATGCCGAAACGGGAGTTGAGCGGCATCTCGCCGAGCTCGGCGCGGCGCCAGTTGCGTCGTTCCTGGACGAACTCGGGGTCCTGCTCGTACCGCTTGCCGGCGCGGGCGAACATCGAGGTCAGCTTGGCGCGGTTCATGCCGGAGCCGTTGTCCGTGCACTCGATGTAGGGCCTGCCCTCGGCGTCCCAGCCCTGGGTGAACGTGATCTTCGGCTGCCAGTCGGGCCCGGGCCGCCCCTGCGCCGCGCCGTACTGGCGGCGCATGTCCCGGTAGCGGCAGGCGTCCAGGGCGTTCTGGTACAGCTCCCGGACCGCCAGCATCGGGTCGCCGTAGAGCTGCGTGCCCATCAGCAGCGGCCGGATCTCGTCCTCCGCCAGCCGGAAGCGCTCCAAGGGCTGCTTGTACCCGTCGTCCAGCGGGACGAGCTGCTCACACGTGACGCCCTCGGGGAATCCGCGCAGCAGGGCCGGCGGGGTCGTACGGGCCTTCTGGCACTCCTGGTACAGTAGGCTCACAGTCGCGTTCGTCCGCGCCGCGAGCTCCTCGACGGCCACGTGCAGCGCCGGATGGGGGCAGGCGAACCGGACGGTGAGTTCGTAGGCGCAGTCGTCCTGATCGCCCAGGGGCGTCACGTCGTAGTCGAAGTCGGCGGACAGGGCGGCCACCACGTCGTCCGGGTCCAGGGGCTCATGGGCACCGAGGTGGTCGACGAGGACGCTCGACATCCGGCGCGGGTCGGCGGCCTGGAGGCCGGCCGTCCACAGCAGCCGGGCCAGGTCCGAGGCGCGCCATTGGTTCCCGGGCACCGGCGGGTAGGTGCTCCAGTCGTCGCCGCCGCGCGCGTCGTTGATACGCGGGCTGGTACTCGGATGGACCGTCAGATGGCCGAGGACCTGGCGCACCTGGCCGTCGATGGTGAGCCTGGTCGTCTCTCGGACCGGGGTTCCCGTGGGGTCGGCCGCCGCGTCCAGGATCGCGCTCACCAGCAGGTCGAGGATGGTGTCCACGGCCGCGTAGTCGCCGGTGCGCTCCCACAGCAGGTCCCAGTCCGTGATGAAGCGGTGCCGCAGCCAGTGGTCCGCCGCCGTGGTCTGCTCCTTGAGGCCCCGGCGGCGCAGGGTCGCGACGGTGCGCCTGACCTGGGAGTGCGCGCGGGCCACGTCATGGGCGGCGTCCCGCACCAGGCGGTCATGGCCTTCGAGCGCGTCGTCCGCCGTGCTCTTGACGTCCATGCCCTCGGGCATCGTCCGGCGCAGCTCCTCCAGGGCGATGGCGACGATGCCCTCCTGCACGACGGGCGCGGCGAGCAGCGCCGCCGTCTCGGCGGGCGAGAGCAGGTCACGGCCCTCCAGACGGGCCCGCCTCACCAGGACCTCCGTCCGCTCGACCACCCGGACCGGATACGTCGGGTCGGACCACGGGTCGTCGCGGTGCGCGCCCTCCGTGGAGAGGGAGTCCACGATGTGCTCCACGAGCGCGCCGAGCCGCTTCTTGACCCGTTCGTGCACGGCGTCGGTGCCCGAGGTGTACTCCCACAGGCCCGACTGCTCGATCATGGTGGTCCACCGGTACGCCTCCTGCGCGCCCTCGCACAGCACGGGCCCGGGGCCGTCCGCGTTCAGCCCGTGCGGGAAGTACCGGTCGACGGTGGGCGGCCTGACCCCAGCGTCGGAGGCGTTCCGGCGCACGGCGGACCGCGTGTAACGGACGAGGTCGGCGAAGGTGGTCGGCTGGGTCGTCGGCGCGAGCGCCTTGGCGAGGGCCCGGCCGAACCAGCTGCCTTCCTGGGGGTCGGCGTAGGAGCGCTCGCCCCGGCCGCAGCTGTACAGCCAGTACACGTCCTCGGCGGCCGAGAGCACCGTCGCGATGCTCTGCTGGGCCAGGGGCGTCGGCTCCTCGGTACGGCAGGTGTCCAGGCACACGACGGTGGTCACACCGGGCGGCAGACCGTCGAGCAGTCCCTCGGGGTCGGCGGCTATCAGAGTGCGGTCGAGCAGGGACCGGCCGCCCGCCGGGTCCGCGCGGCCCGGCTGTACGTCGGCGGGCAGGAGATGGTCCCGCTTGCCCACGGTCGTACCGTGACAGGAGATGTAGAGGAACGCGGTGTCGCCCGGGGAGCACTCGTCGAAGAACTCCTGGAGGGCGCCGAGCAGTTCGAAGCCGCCCGGATCGTGCAGCGGCCGCACCTCGTAATGCGACTGGCGCAGCGCACGGCTCACGAGTTCGACGTCCTCGACGGCGCTCTCCAAGGTGGGGAAACGCCGGGCCAGATGCTCGTCCCGCTCCAGCGCGGGGGTCCGCCCCACCCCGACGACCAACGCCCGCCGTGTGCCCGTCCCAGCGGCCTCGGCCTCTCCAGGTTCCACTCGTCCCCCCATGCTTTTCACGAGTGGGACATCATCGCAGAGCGAGGGAGCCGTGGTGCCGTCCTCTTGCCAGGGGGCCGGTGCGCCGGCGGGGGTTCTCAGACGTTCTCGCTGCCGTTCCGGTCCGGCCACACCTGGATGTGGTCCTCCTCCAGCTCCAGCAGCACCCGGTCCGCGATGCCCAGCGCCGTCGTGTAATCGTCCGGCAGCTGCAGGCGGCCCGCGCGGTCGAGCATCGCGTACTCGCGGGCCACCAGGGACTCCTGGCCCGCCTCGTCGACCTCCGTGCGGCGCAGCACCTCCGTCGAGGTGCGGCCGTCGCGGATCGCGACCGTGCGGCGGACCTCGCCGGCGACCGCCTGGTCGTGCGTGACGATGACGATCGTCGTGCCCAGCTCCTCGTTGGCCCGGCGGAACGCCGCGAAGACCTGCTGTCCGGTCGCCGAGTCCAGTTCGCCGGTCGGCTCGTCGGCGAGCAGTACGGCGGGTGCGTTGGCCAGGCCGACGGCGATCGCGACGCGCTGCTGCTGACCGCCGGACAGCTGCCCCGGACGCCGGTCCCGGCAGTCGGCGACACCGAGCATGGCCAGCAGGTCGTCCACCCGCCCGACCTGTTTCCGCCGTGCGCCGCCCGCCAGTTGCATGGGCAGGGCGACGTTCTGCGCCGCCGTCAGATAGGGCAGCAGATTGCGTGCCGTCTGCTGCCAGACGAAGCCGACCACCTCGCGCCGGTAGTTCAACCGCGCCTTCGCGTCCATCGCCAGCAGGTCGCGGCCCGCCACCTTCGCCGCCCCCGCGGTCGGGACGTCCAGGCCCGCGAGGATGTTCATCAACGTCGACTTGCCGCTGCCGGACGCCCCCACCAGGGCCATCAACTCGCCCTCCCGCACCAGGAGATCGAGCCCCTGGAGCGCCTGCACCTCCACGGCGTCCCTACCTCCGCGCTTGGCGAAGATCCGCACCAGCCGGTCGCAGGCGATCAGGGCGTCGTGCCCGTAGGCGGGCCGGTCGCGGTGGTGCGCCGCCCTCCGCTCCAGCTCCGCGAGCGACTCCGTCGTACCGCTCATCGCATGTCTCCCGCCCTGAGGTGAGTGATCGGTGTACGGCGGCCCGCCCACCAGGCCTGCGCGACGGCCACCGCCCCCGCCAGCAGCACCGCGCCCAGCGCGGGCAGGGTCAGTGACCAGACGTCGGCCCGTAGCGCGGCACCCCCCGGCGCCGTGACGCCGGACGCGCCGGCCAGGGCGAGCATGTCCAGTTCGATGCCCGGCGCGAGCAGCCACACCGTGGCCCAGCCGACGGCCATGCCTCCCCCGGCCGCGAGCAGCGCCTGGGGGAGCGCCTCCAGGCCGAGCAGGCGCCGCCCCTGGCGTGCCGTCAGGCCCAGGGTGCGCAGCCGGGCCAGGAGCGCGGCACGTTCCGGCGCGGACCGCAGCATGCCGAGCACCAGGGCGACCAGGGCGTACCCCGCGCCCGCGGTGACGGCCCAGACGTAGATCCGTCCGGCGCCCGCCTGCAACGGCGAGTCGGACAGCGCGGCCCGCCGCTCGGCGCGCAGCGTCACGGTGAGCTTCGACCCGGCGCCGCGCACGGCCGCCCGCAGCGCCTTCGCGTCGAGGCCCGCACCGGCCGCCAGCAGGACCGTAGGGCCGCCGAAGTCCCGTAGAGCGGCCGCGTCGACCAGCAGGAACTCGCCCTCGGGGACGGCCGGGGTGCGGGGGCTCACGGCCGTGATCCGTATCGTGACCGGACCGCCGTCCGTGACGATCCGGCGGGGCGCACGGCCGAGCCGCTCGGCGACGCTCGGGGAGGCGACGGCGTCCAGCACCCCGCCCCCGCTCCCCAGCCGGTCGGCCGCGAACGCCCCGAGCCCCATCTCCCGGGCCAGCTCCGCGTACGAGTCCGGCTCGACCCCGACCACGGCCAGCGACCGTGTCTCGTCGGAGGCGTCCTCCGAGGCGAACTGGATCCCCGTGGAAGTGACCTGCCGTACGCCTTGCACCTCACGTACCGCCCGCGCGAGTTCCGCCGGGAGCGGGGTGCCGTCGGTCGTGGTGACCAGCGCGTCGGCGCCCGTCTCCAGCAGCGCGGCACGGTCCCGGGCGTCCGCCACGCCCGTCAGCACCGACCCTCCGAACGCCGCCGTCGTCAGAGCCGTCAGCAGGGCGAGCAGCGGCAGCGTGGCGACCGCCGCCGGTGAGCGGCCCGCGCGGGCCAGAGACAGGAACCCGACCAGGCCGCGCGACCGCCCGGCCGGGCCCGCGGCCCACCGCAGGGGCAGCGGGTACAGCCGGACCAGGAGCAGCGCGGCGACCACGCCGACGAGCACCGGTGCGGCGCTCACCAGGAGGTCGCCCGCCCCGTCCGTACCGCGGCGGCGCAGCGCGGCCACCGCGCCGACGGCCAGCACCAGCACGGTCAGTTCGGCGACGGTGCGGCGCGCTCCGGGCCTGGCCTCGGCGAGATCGTCGCGCTCCCGGTGGACCCGCGGCCTGCGATGCGCCACGACCACCAGCACCGGCAGCACGGCACAGGCGAGCAGCGCCACGGCGCCGGCCCCGAGGACGGACGGCGGCAGCCGGGCCTCGTCCACGACGAGCACGGCGAGCAGCAGCCCACAGGCCGCGGCGGGCAGCGCCGGGACCGATGTCTCGGCCAGCAGCCGCCCGGCGAGGCCGCGCAGGGAGCCGCCCCGGGCCCGCAGCAGGGCGAGTTCCCTCTCGCGGCGGGCCGCGGCCAGGGCACCGCTCATGACCAGGACGACGACGGCGACCGCGGCGATCCCGAAGGCCGCGACGGAGACCACGGGCGTGATCGCGTCACGGGTCGCCGTGTAGGAGCCGACGACCTGCTCCAGGCCGGTGGACAACTGCGCCACCGGGCCGGCGGCCCCGCGCATCCGCACCAGCCCGGGCCCGTTCTCCAGGGACGCGACGGCGGCGACGAGTGCCGGCGCGTCCGACCCGGTGAGCCGCCCCGTCGCGGGCGCCATCCGCCAGTACTTCTCCGGCTCGCCCTGGCCGCCGAGGAGCGCCGGCGCGGCATCGGGCGCCAGCAGGACGCCCGCCTCCCAGTAGTACTGCGGCGGAACGCCGCCGTTGGACGCGAGGGCCGGGGTGCGCAGGACCGGCTCCGCCGACCAGTAACTGCGCTGTGGCTGCCGGGGGTCGAGGATGCCGGTGATCCGTACGGTCAGCGGCCGGCCGGGGAAGGCGGCCAGGGTGAGCGTGGAGCCGGTCCGCAGACGCAGGGTGCGGGCGGTCTCGGTGGTCACGGCCCCTTCCACCGTCCTGGTGTCCACGCTCACCGGTGCGCTGGCGCTGGGCAGCCGGCCCTCCCGCACGGTGGCGTGGTCCGCCGCTCCCGACTGCGCGAGCAGGGTGAACCGGGGCGGCAGCCCTTCGGGCCGGGGCAGCGCCCGGTCCAGCCCCACCAGGCTCTTCCCCGTCCGCACCCCGTACGCCGACTGGGCCGGGTCCGCCCGCAGCGGTGCGGGCAGCAGCGCCCGCACCTGGGCGTCGACCGCCGCGAGCGCCTCCTGCCGCACCGCGTCCTCACGGGCCCGGTCCGGTTTCTCGAGCCCCGGTTGCGGCGCCCTCAGCTCCAGCACGGTGGCCTCGGGGGAGGCGACGGCGAGGCCCTCGCGCAGCCCGTCCGTCTCGTACGCCTCCACGGCCCGGGGCAGCACGGCCGCGAGGAACGCCGTGACCAGTACGAGCAGGGCGAAGGCGACGGTGGACAGGGGCGTGGTCCGCAGGCGCGTCCGCACCCAGGGGGCGCCGTGTGCGTGCCGTGGCATGTCAGTCCTCCCCCTGATGGCGCAGCGCCACCACCGGCTCCGCCCGGCGCAGCGCCGCCGCGGCGGTGATCAGCAGCAGCGGGGCGGCGACCCCGGCGAGCAGCAGGGCCACCTGGGAGACCGGCAGTTCGACGAGGACGGGCGGGACCGGCCGCGCCGCATCGGAGGTCAGCACGATCAGCGGTACGACGGCCCGGGTCAGGACGGCACCGAGACCGAGCCCGGCGAGCAGACCGACGCCGATGAGCAGGCTCTGCTCCGTGGCGACCAGCCGGGCGAGATCCCGGCGGGGCGCGCCCAGGGCACGCAGCACCGCGAACTCGGCCGACCGCTCCCGCCGCGCACCGGCGGCGCTCACCGCGAAACCCCCGGCGGCGAGAGCGACGGCGGCGACCGCCACGGCGCTCAGTGCCGAGCGCGGCCCGGCACCGAGCGGGTCCCGCAGCAGCTCGGCCGCGGTCTCGTCCCGCACCAGCACCTGCTGCGCCTGGAGGTCGGGGCGCGCCCGCAGCGCGGCGGCGACCTCAGCGGCCTTGCCGGGGGCGGCGCTCACCCACCACTCCGTGGGCGCGAGCGCGGCGCTGCCCCGCTGGGCGAGCACGGCGTCGACGGCCCGCAGATCGAGCAGCAGCGCCCCGCCGGTCACGGCTTCTCCCGCCAGGCCGGTGGCGGCGGTCGGCAGTTCCTCGACCGACCGCACGATCCGCACCCGCAGCTCTTCCCCGGACAGCGGTACGTCGACGGTGTCGCCGAGTCCGGCCCCCGAGGCCCGCAGGAAGTCCCGGGTGGCGACGGCGGAGAGACTCCGCGGCGCCTCGGCCCCGGCGGTGTCGAGGCGGACGGTGTAGATCGGCGAGACGCCGTACCCCTCGTCGGCGTAGACACCGGTGCCGTACGACACGGACAGCGGCGCGGACCCCGTGGGCTTCGCGGCCGTACGGGCGAGGACCTCACCGTTCTGCGTCACGGTCCGGCCGCCCCGCCAGCGCGTGCCGTCGGGCAGCGGAACGGGCCGCGCTGAGCCGTCGCGGCCGGTGGCCAGCAGGCGTTCGACGGCGAACCGGTGCTGTTCGGAGCGGCCGGCCGGGGAGGTGTCGTCCAGCTGCAGCCCCGTCAGCCGCAGCGGCCCGGCCGGGGCGGCGCGGCGTCCTGTCGTCGTGGTGTCCAGGTCGAGCGTGACCCGGTGGGCCCGCCCGTCCACCGGGACGTTCCCGGCGCCCAGCCGGTAGGCGATGCCGTACCGGTCCTCGACGACCACCGTGAGCAGGGGCGCCCGGCCGGAAGGGGAGCGGCCCGTCCGGGCCTTCGTGTCGGTGATCCGTACGTCGAGGGCGACCCGCCGGGTGCCGTCGGGCAGCCGTACCGCCCGGTTCTCGTCCTCCGTGGGCGGGGCCAGTGACCGCAGCAGCTTCACCGGGGGCTCCTCGGCGAGATCGCCGCGCATCAGCATCCCGTCCCCGGCGTGGGCCGTGTCCAGGGCGAGGACCGTGGCCTGACGGCCGCCGGACAGGGCGAGGGCGGCGCGGTGCGCGGGAGCGGCCTCCCGGGCCCCGGGCAGCGCGGCGTAGAGACCGGTCTGCCCGGGGCTGCCCGGCCGGTGGTCGAGGACCCGGACGGCGGCGCCCGTCCTGAAGTCGGCCTGGTCGTCCTGTGACCGGTCCCAGGACGCGCCGTGCCCGATCGCCAGCATTCCGGTCGCCACGGCGATGACCAGCAGCAGCACCGGACCCGCCCCGCGCAGCGGACGCCGGCTGAACTGCCACCCCGCCAGTGCCGAGGGCAGCCCGCGCCCGCTCGCGGACCGCCGCTCCGCGAGCCGGGCCGCGAGCGGCAGCAGACGCAGCGTCAGAACCGTGCCCGCCAGCAGCGCCAGCGCGGGCGCCGCGACCAGCAGCGGATCGATGCCCAGCTCCCCGGCCCGGTCCCGGCTCAGCACTCCGCCGCCGGTCGCGTCGGTCTGCCGGCCGAGCTGCCAGTACGCCACACCCGCGATCAGCAGCAGCGCGACATCCGCTCCGGCGCGCACGGGCGCGGCCGACGTCGCGGCCCGGACGCGCCGCAGCCGTACGGGCGTGCCCGCCGTCGCCGCCAGCGCGGGTGCCACGACCGCCACCGCGCACGCCGCCGCGACCCCGGCCGCGACCAGCCAGACCCGGCCCGCCGGGACGGCGTCGAGCCGCAGCCCGATCCGGTCGAGCGAGGACCACCGGGCCAGCAGCCGGGCCAGCGGGCCGGACAGCAGCGCGGCACAGACGGCGGCCGGCACCGCGAGCAGCAGCGCCTCCAGCCCGGCGAGTCCCGCGATCCGGCCGCGTGATCCGCCCCGGGCCCGCAGCAGTTCCGTCTCGCCCGCCCGCTCGGAGTCCAGCAGCCGGGCCACCAGCAGCAGCGCGTACCCGGCCAGCAGCACCAGCTGCACGGAGACGATCAGCAGCGTCGACCGGGCCACCAGCAGGGCCCGCCCGGTCCGGTCGAGCAGCTCGGGCAGCTCGGTGCGCACGTCCGCGTCGCCCCCGAGTGCCGGGTCCTCGCGCAGCGCCCCGGCCGCGCGCACGGCGGCCGCGCGGAGCGCGCCGATGCCGTCGGTGGTGACGGTCCGGTAGTCGGCCGTCGCCACCCAGCCGGTGCCGTCCTCGGAGACGCGGCCGGAGGCGAGCACCGAGGCGTCGGCCAGCAGCGGCCCGTACGTGGTGAAGGCGACGGTCCGCACGCCCTGGCCGCCGAGGACGTCCGCCTGCCAGTAGGGATCGGAGCCGTCGGCCGCCCGGTACACGCCGGTCACCCGTATCCGCAGCGGCTCGCCGCCCAGCCGGTCGGTGAGCGTGACGCGCGCTCCGGCCCGCAGTCTCAGCCGGTCGGCCGCCGGCTCGGGCAGGGCGACCGGCACGGCTTCACCGCGAGCCACCGGCTCGGGGCCCGGCAGGCTGCCCGAGACCAGCCTGATCCGCGACCGGTCCAGCGCGGCGAGGTGCGTGAGGTCGGGCTCCCCGGCGCGGGTGTCGGCGTCCTGGAGGGAACGGGGCAGCGCGTACGGCCCGGACCGCTCCAGCGTCCGCACGGTCACCGGCAGCCCGCCGAAGGCCTCCCGCGCCCCGCGCGCCACCGTCCGCCGCGCCGCGTCCCGCCCCTCCCGGGGCACGTCCGCCTCGATGACGAGGGAGGCGGGGGCCGCGGCCCGTCCGCCCAGGGTGCCGCGCAGCGCCGCGTCCCCGACGGAGTCGGAGTAGGCCGTGAGGGCGGCGAGCACCGAGGTGGTCAGCAGGACGGCGAGCAGGGCGGCGGTGAGGAGCAGCCGATGCGCACGCAGGCGCAGCAGCAGTAAGCCCGTCACGCTTCACCCACCCCCGTGGCCCAACCGCTTTTCCCAACGCGGCATGCATATCACGGAGTTACCTGCCAGGCACATGCGTTCGAGCGTGGGTTGTTCCACTCTTGACCATCCGGGCCGGTTCCGTATGAGATGCGGTGATGACCGAGAACACCAGCCCGGGGCCCGGTGCCGCCCTCGCCGACGACCCGTCGGGCGAGCCGATGCTGCGGGTGGCGGACCTGCACCATTCCTACGGCACGGGTGCCGCGACCGTGCACGCGCTGCGCGGGGCCTCCTTCACCGTCCGGCGTGGTGAACTGGTCGCCCTCAAGGGCCGTTCGGGCTCCGGCAAGACGACGCTGCTCCATATGATCGGCGGACTCGACTCCCCGCGGAGCGGCCGTGTCGTCGTCGACGGCACCGACCTGTCGGCGCTGAGCGGGAGCGAGCTGCTGGAACTGCGCCGGGACCGGATCGGCTTCGTCTTCCAGTCCTTCGGGCTGATCCCCATCCTCACCGCCGCCGAGAACGTGGGCGTGCCGCTGCGGCTGCGCCGGGCCGAGCCGCGGGAACGCGAGGAACGGGTGGCACTCCTCCTGGCCCTGGTGGGCCTAGCCGGCCACGAGACACAGCGGCCCGCCGAGCTCTCCGGCGGGCAGCAGCAGCGGGTCGCCATCGCCCGGGCCCTCGCCAACCGCCCGGCCCTGCTGCTCGCCGACGAACCGACCGGCCAGCTCGACGCGGCGACCGGTCTGGCGGTGATGGAACTGCTGCGGGCCGTGGTCCGCAGCGAGGGCGTCACGGCCCTCGTCGCCACCCATGACCCCCAACTCCTCGGCCTGGCCGACCGGGTGCTGGAACTGAGCGACGGAGTGGTCGTCGAGGAGTGAGGGCTCCGCCGGAAGTGGGAGGGTAGGGCCATGGTCGCGATCAGTCTGAGCAAGGTCCAGGAGACCGCTCCCGCGCTGGTGAACCTCTACAAGAGCGCCGGCGTCTCCCTCACGAAACACGGCCTCGACGGGCTGCGGGCCGCGGTCTACCTCGTGGTCGACTACTCCGGCTCGATGCGGCCGTACTACCAGGACGGCAGCGTGCAGGCGCTCGCCGACCGGGTGCTCGGGCTGTCGGCGCACCTGGACGACGACGGCACCGTGCCGGTCGTCTTCTTCTCCACCGATGTCGACGCCGAGACCGGGATCGCCCTGGCCGACCACCAGGGGCGGATCGACCGGATCGTGGCCGGGCTCGGGCACATGGGCAAGACCAGCTACCACCTGGCCATGGACGCCGTCATCGACCACTATCTCGACAGCGGGGCGACGCAGCCCGCCCTGGTGATCTTCCAGACCGACGGCGGCCCCGTCAGCAAGCTCGCCGCCGAGCGGTACCTGTGCAAGGCGGCGAGGCTTCCGCTGTTCTGGCAGTTCATCGGCTTCGGTGACCCGGACAGCAAGCAGTTCGACTTCCTGCGCAAGCTGGACGAGCTGGCCGTGCCGGGCAGGCGGATCGTCGACAACGCCGGGTTCTTCCACGCCGGTGAGGATCCACGGCGGGTGCCGGACGCCGAGCTGTACGACCGGCTGGTGGGCGAGTTCCCGAAGTGGCTGGTGGCGGCCCGGGCGCAGGGGATCGTGCGGCCGGGCTGAGGCCGGCCCGGGCACCCGCTCGTCCCCTTGGCCTATCCGTCGTTACGTCCCATTTGCACCGGCGCGATGCCGTGCCACTCTGGGAAGGATCCGACGGGGAGGCGACGACGTATGGGCGACGACGGCGCACGACGGGTGTACGGGACGGCCTCCGCTCGCAGGAGACCTCCCGCCGGCAAGGGCGAGCAGCTCGCCGACTGGGCGGACGGACGGCTCGGGCTCTACGGGCTGGCCAAGGCCAACATGCGCAAGGTCTTCCCCGACCACTGGTCCTTCATGCTGGGCGAGGTCACCCTCTACAGCTTCATCGTGCTGATCCTCACGGGCGTCTACCTCACCCTGTTCTTCGAGCCCAGCATGCAGGAGGTCGTCTACAACGGCTCCTACACGGAGCTCAACGGCGTGCTCATGAGCAAGGCTTTCGAGTCCACGCTGGACATCAGCTTCGATGTGCGCGGCGGCCTGCTGATCCGGCAGATCCACCACTGGGCGGCGCTGGTCTTCATCACCGGCATGCTGGTGCACATGATGCGGGTGTTCTTCACGGGCGCCTTCCGCAAGCCGCGCGAGCTCAACTGGGTCTTCGGCTGGACCTTGCTGATGCTCGGCATCATCACCGGCCTCACCGGCTACTCGCTCCCCGACGACCTGCTCTCCGGCACCGGCATCCGCTTCGCGCAGGGCGCGATCCTGTCGATCCCGATCGTCGGGACGTATCTGTCGTTCTTCCTCTTCGGCGGGGAGTTCCCGGGCGAGGACATCATCTCGCGGCTGTACCCGGTCCATGTCCTGCTGCTGCCCGGGATCATGCTGGGCCTGGTCGCCGCCCATCTGATCCTGGTCTTCTACCACAAGCACACCCAGTTCCCCGGCCCCGGCCGCAAGGAGCGGTCGGTCGTCGGGATGCCCTTCCTGCCGGTCTACATGGCCAAGGCGGGCGGCTTCTTCTTCCTCGTCTTCGGCGTCCTGACGGTGATGGGCGCGCTCGCCCAGATCAACCCCGTGTGGGCCTTCGGCCCCTACCGCCCCGACCTCGTCACCACGGGCGCCCAGCCCGACTGGTACCTCGGGTTCTCCGAGGGCCTGATCCGGGTGATGCCGGGATGGGAGATCAACCTCTGGGGGCACACGCTCGTCCTCGGCGTGTTCATCCCCTTCTCGCTCTTCCCGCTGATCCTGCTCGCCCTCGGTCTCTATCCCTTCATCGAGGCGTGGATCACCGGCGACAAACGCGAGCACCACATCCTGGACCGGCCGCGCAACGCGCCCGTGCGCACCGGCCTGGGCGTGGCCTGGCTGACCCTGTACGCGGTGCTGCTGATCGGCGGCGGCAACGACATCGTGGCCACCCATCTGCATCTGTCCATCAACGTGATCACCTGGTTCGTGCGGATCGGTGCCTTCGTGCTGCCGGTCGTCGCCTTCATCGTCACGAAGAAGATCTGTATGGGCCTCCAGCGCCGCGACCGCGCCAAAGTGCTGCACGGCAGGGAGACCGGCACGATCAAACGGCTGGCCAACGGCGAGTACATCGAGATCCACGAGCCCCTCTCGCAGAGCGAGCTGTTCACCCTCACCCAGCACGAGCAGAACCCGCCGTACGAGATCGGGCGGGAGGTCGACGCGGGAGGCGTCCGCCGCAAGGTCAAACGGTCCGAGCGGCTGCGGGCCCGGCTCGCGAAGGCCATGTTCGGGATGGACGCGCGGATCGAGAAGCCGACGGTGGAGGAGTACCGGGAGATCACCAGCGGCGATCACCAGCCGCACTGACGACCAGGGCCCGGCACTCCCCGGGGTCGCCCCAGGCGGTGCGCAGGGCCCGGGCCTTGGTCAGCCACAGCGACAGGTCGTACTCCGCCGTGTAGCCGATCGCGCCGTGCAGCTGCAGCGCGGTACGCGCGGTGCCGTACGCCGCCTCGCAGGCGGCGACCTTGGCGGCGGCGACAGCGGCCGGCCGCATGGTCAGCGCGGCGCCGAACACCAGCGGGCGCGCGAACTCCAGGGCGATCTTCGCGTCGGCCAGCCGATGCCGGACCGCCTGGAACGAGCCGACCGGCACCCCGAACTGGCTGCGCTGCTTGACGTAGGCGACGGTTCTGTCGAGCAGTGCGAGGCCCACGCCGAGGGCCTGGGCGGCGGTGGCGAGCCGGGCCCAGACGAGGGCGTGGTCCGTGGCGGTGTCGAGGACTTCGCCGCCGGGTGCGAGGGGGGTGAGGCGGCGGGCCGGGTCGAGGGAGCGACGGACGGGGCCGTGGCCGGGGGAGATCCGTATGTGGTCGTCCGCCCAGGAGAGACGGAGGGTGGCTGCGTCGCCGTCCAGGGCGTCAGCACCCTCTGGCGCCACCGTCGCCATCGTCTCCCCGGACGCCAGTCCCGGCAGCAGCCGCTTGGCGATCCCCGGCCCGGCCCCCGCGAGCAGCACCGCCGCCGTGATCGTCTCGACCAGCGGTCCCGGTACCGCGTGGCGGCCCAGCTCCACGAACGCGACGGCCGATTCGACCGGGCGCGGCCCCAGTCCCTCGTACGCCTCCGGGATCGCCAGCGCGAACACCCCCGCCTCCGCGATCCGGGACCACAGCACCCGCCCGCCCACATGGTCGCCCCGGCTCCAGTCCCGCACCACCGCCGGTGTGTTTGCCGCCGTCAGCAGGGCGTCCAGGGAGGCGGCGAAGGCGCGTTGCTCGGGATCGAGGAGGAAACGCATGGGTGCCCTTTCGGTGTCCCGGGTCAGTGGATTCGGCCTGGTCAGCCGCTCCGGCAGGGCCCGCGGCTCCTCCGGTGCCCTCGGCGTCGGCCGGTCTCGGCCCAGGCGGAGCCCCCGGCCCAGGCGGAGCCCCCGGCCCCGGCGGAGCCCCCGGCCCCGGCGGAGCCCCCGGCCCCGGCGGAGCCCCCGGCATCAGTGGAGCCCCCGGCATCAGCGGCGCCCCTTCGGCAGGCCGAGCAGGCGCTCGGCGATGATGTCGCGCTGGATCTCGTTCGTGCCCGCGTAGAGGGGACCGGCGAGTGCGAAGACGTACCGCTCCGCCCAGTCGGTGTCCGCCATCTCACCCTCCGGGCCGAGGAGGTCGAGGGCCGTCTCCTGCAGGGCGATGTCCAGTTCGGACCAGAAGACCTTGTTGAGGCTCGACTCCGGGCCGACCGCCTCGCCGTCCAGGAAGCGGGAGGCCGCCGCGTAGGTGAAGAGCTGGTAGGCCCGCGCGCCGATCAGGGCGTCGGCCACCCGGTCCCGCGCGGCAACCGGGCCGCCCCGCTCCCGCCACAGTCCGTCCAGCCGCCGCGCGGTGGCGAGGAAACGGCCGGGGGAGCGGAGCATCAGCCCGCGCTCGTTGCCCGCCGTCGACATCGCGATCCGCCAGCCCTGGCCGGGGGCGCCGATCACGTCCTCGTCGGGCACGAAGACCTCGTCCAGGAACAGCTCGGCGAAGGCCGGCTTGCCGTCGAGACGGGCGATCGGGCGGACCGTGACACCGGGGGCGCGCAGGCCGAACATGAGATACGTCAGGCCCTGGTGGGGCTTCGGGGCCTCCGGGTCGCTGCGGAACAGGCCGAACGCGCGGTCGGCGAACGCGGCGCGCGAGGACCAGGTCTTCTGGCCGCTCAGCAACCAGCCGCCGTCCGTGCGCACCGCCCTCGCCCGCAGCGACGCCAGGTCCGAACCGGCCTCGGGCTCCGACCAGGCCTGTGCCCAGATCACCTCGCCGGAGGCCATCGCGGGCAGCACCCGGGCCCGCTGCTCCTGCGTGCCGTGGTCGAGGAGGGTCGGGGCGAGCAGCTGGATGCCGTTCTGACTGACCCGCCCCGGGGCGCCCACCGCGTAGTACTCCTCCTCGAAGAGCAGCCACCGCAGCAGACCGGAGTCCCGTCCGCCGTACACCGACGGCCAGTTGACCACCGACCAGCGGTCCGCGGCCAGCTCCGCCTCCCAGGCGCGGTGCGCGGCGAAACCCTCCGCCGTCTCCAGCGAGGGCAGCGGCTCGCGCGGCACACGCGCGTGCAGCCACTCCCGCGCCTCGGTGCGGAATTCCTCGTCCGCTGGGGAAAACGCGAGGTCCACGATCGCCCTCCTTCCCTAACAAGTGTTTGGTAGGTTAGCGTGAGCCCATGACAGACGTCGAGAGTCCGGCGTACGTGCCCGGTCACGGCCTGCTGACGGGCCGGAGCGCCGTCGTCACCGCGGCGGCCGGCGCGGGGATCGGCGGGGCCACGGCCCGGCGCCTCCTGGAGGAGGGCGCGCGTGTGCTGATCAGCGACGCGCACGTGCGGCGGCTCAAGGAGCACGAGGCGGAGCTGGCCGCCGAGTTCGGCACGGCGTCGGTCGCCGCCGTGCCCTGCGACGTCACCGACGAGACGCAGGTGCGCACCCTCTTCGAGACGGCCGTGCGGGAGCACGGGCACCTCGACGTCGTGGTCAACAACGCCGGTCTCGGCGGCACCGCGGATCTCGTCGACATGACCGACGACCAGTGGACCCGCGTCCTGGACGTGACGCTGAACGGCACGTTCCGGTGTGTGCGGGCAGCCCTCCGCCACATGAAGGGCACCGGCGGCGGCGTGATCGTCAACAACGCCTCCGTCGTCGGCTGGCGCGCCCAGGCCGGGCAGGCCCACTACGCCGCCGCCAAGGCCGGGGTGATGGCGCTGACCCGCTGCGCGGCGGTCGAGGCGGCCGGGTACGGGGTCCGGGTCAACGCCGTGGCACCCAGCCTCGCCCTGCATCCGCACCTGGTGAAGGTGACCACGCCCGAGCTGCTCGCCGAGCTGACCGCACGCGAGGCCTACGGCCGGTACGCCGAGCCCTGGGAGGTGGCCAACGTGATCGTGTTCCTGGCCTCCGGCTACTCCTCGTACATGACGGGAGAAGTGGTGTCCGTCAGCAGCCGGCACGCCTAGGACGACAATGGACCCGTGCCTCCTACGAAGAAGAAGCCCCAGGTGACCGCCGAAGAGCCCCCCGCGACCGCCGCCGCTCGCGACCGCCGCGGCGAACTCCTCGGCACCGCCGCCGAGGTCTTCGCCGAGCAGGGCTACAACGCCACCACCGTCCGCAAGATCGCGGACCACGCGGGCCTGCTCGCGGGCAGCCTCTACTACCACTTCGACTCCAAGGAGTCGATGCTGGAGGAGATCCTGCGCACCTTCCTCGACGAGCTCTGGGACGGCTACGACACCGTCCTGGACGCCGGACTCGGCCCCCGCGAGACGCTTCAGGCCCTGGTCACGGAGTCGTTCCGGGAGATCGACCGGCATCGCCCGGCCGTCGCGATCTACCAGAAGGAGAGCAAGCAACTCGTGGCACAGGAACGGTTCGCGTTCCTCGCCGAGTCACAGCGCAGATTCGAGAAGGCGTGGCTGTCCACCCTGGAGCGCGGCGTCGCCGAGCGGGCCTTCCGCGCCGACCTCGACGTCCGGCTCACCTACCGGTTCGTGCGCGACACGGTGTGGGTCGCCGCGTCCTGGTACCGCCCGGGCGGACAGCACAGCCCGGAGGAGATCGCCCGGCAGTACCTGTCGATGGTGCTGGACGGGATCGCCGTACGCCAATAGCCCATTGTCTGCGAGGGAGTTGTCATGGCCGAGGCCTACATCGTCGAAGCGGTGCGGACGCCCGTCGGGCGACGCGGGGGAGGACTGAGCGCGGTCCATCCCGCCGACCTCGGCGCGCATGCCCTCAAGGAGCTGATGAGCCGCTCGGGCGTCGACCCGGCCGCCGTGGAGGACGTCGTCCTCGGCTGTCTGGACACCGTGGGCCCCCAGGCCGGGGACATCGCCCGGACCTGCTGGCTGGCGGCCGGACTGCCCGAGGAGGTGCCGGGCGTGACCGTCGACCGGCAGTGCGGCTCCTCGCAGCAGGCCGTGCACTTCGCGGCACAGGCCGTGCTCTCCGGCACGCAGGACCTGGTGGTCGCCGGCGGCGTGCAGAACATGTCGATGATCCCCATCGCCTTCGCCACCCGGCAGGCCGCCGAACCCCTGGGGCTGACCCAGGGACCGTTCGCCGGCAGCGCGGGCTGGCGGGCACGGTACGGGGACAAGCCGGTGAACCAGTTCGTGGGTGCCGAGATGATCGCCGCGAAGTGGGGGATCAGCAGGCGCGACCAGGAGGAGTTCGCGCTGCGGTCCCATCAGCGGGCGGCGCGGGCGATCGACGAGGGCCGCTTCGATCGCGAGACCGTGCCGTACGGGGAGGTCACGGCCGACGAGGGCCCCCGCCGGGACACCTCTCTGGAAAAGATGGCCGGGCTCAAACCGGTCCTCGACGGCGGCACGATAACGGCCGCCTGCTCCTCGCAGGTCTCCGACGGAGCGGCGGCGATGCTGCTGGCCTCCGAGCGGGCCGTGCGCGACCACGGCCTCACCCCACGCGCACGCGTGCATCATCTCTCGGTGCGTGGCGAGGACCCGATCCGGATGCTCACCGCCCCGATCCCGGCCACCGCCCACGCCCTGAAGAAGACCGGCATGGCCATCGACGACATCGACCTGGTCGAGATCAACGAGGCCTTCGCCCCGGTCGTCCTGGCCTGGCAGAAGGAGACCGGCGCGGACCCGGACAAGGTCAACGTCAACGGCGGTGCCATCGCCCTGGGCCATCCGCTGGGTGCCACGGGCGTGAAGCTGATGACCACCCTGCTGCACGAACTGGAGCGCACCGGCGGCCGGTTCGGCCTTCAGACCATGTGCGAGGGCGGCGGACAGGCCAATGTGACGATCATCGAGAGGCCCTGAGCCGCGTCAGCGTCTCGTCCGCCTCCTTCATGATCCGCTCCACCAGCTCCGCGCACGACGGCAGGTCGTCGATCACCCCGGCGACCTGCCCGGACGCCATCACGCCCAGGTCCGTACGGCCGTCCACCATCGCGGACCTCAGCAGCATCGGCGTGTTCGCGGCAAGCAGCACCTGACTCCACGACAGGTCCTTGCCGTGCCTCATGGCGAGGCCGTCCCTCAGCATCCCGCGCCAGGTCGTGCCCGACAGCCGGCGGAATCCGGACGCGTGGCGCAGCGCCCGCAGCAACGCGTGTGCCCGCCCCGCCTGCTCCAGGGCGCCGACGAACTCCGTCCGCAGCATGCGGTGCGGCAGCCCGTCGACGGCTCTCGTCACCGTCACATCCCGCACCGTCGCCGCCAGATACCGCGCCTTCACCGCGTCCGGCACGGTCGAGTCGGAGGTGAGCAGGAACCGCGTGCCCATCGCCACACCGGCCGCCCCGTAGGCCAGGGCCGCCACCAGTCCACGTCCGTCGAAGAACCCGCCCGCCGCCACGACCGGTATGTCCACGGCGTCCACCACCTGCGGCAGCAGCACCGTGGTGGCCACCTCGCCGGTGTGCCCGCCGCCCTCCGTGCCCTGCACGAGCACCGCGTCCGCACCCCAGCCCGCGACCTTCTCGGCGTGCCGCCGCGCCCCCACGGTCGGTATGACGATCACCCCGGCCTCCTTCAGCTCGCCGATCAGCTCCCGGGAGGGGGCCAGGGCGAAGGAGGCGACACGAACGCCCTCGTCGATCAGGATCCGGACGCGGTCGCCCGCGTCCGCCGCGTCGGCACGCAGGTTCACCCCGAACGGCGCGTCGGTACGGGCCCGGACCTCCCGTACGGCCGCGCGCAGCTGGTCGGGCGTCATCGTCGCGGAGGCCAGGATGCCGAGGGCACCCGCGTTCGCCGTGGCGCCGACCAGGCGCGGGCCCGCCACCCAGCCCATCCCGGTCTGCACGATCGGATGACGGACGCCGGTCAGCCGGGTCAGCGCCGTCTCCATCACGAGGCGACCTCCCGGGCACGGGTGCCGGCCGGGTCGACGACCTCACGGATCAGCCGCAGCTCCTCGGCGGTCGGTTCACGCGTAGGCGGCACCTCGTCCGGGACGGTCAGCTCGAAACCCGTCGCCTCCCTGACCTGCTCCACCGTGACACCCGGGTGCAGCGAGGCCAGCCGCATCGAGCGGCCGGGGGTGGCGAAGTCGAAGACGCCCAGGTCGGAGACGACCCGTGGGATGCGGTGGTGCCGCGCACCGGCCGCACGGTCGTATCCGACGCCGCAGACCATGTCGACCCGCTCGACGAAGACCCGCCGGGAGTGCCTCGGGATCCAGTAACTGGTCGGGTTGTTGAGCGTGTTGACCGGTGCGCCGCGCACTCCGAGCAGCTGCCGCTTCGGCCGCTCCCAGTCGCCGACGCAGGAGATGTTCTGATTGCCGAACCGGTCGATCTGGCTCGCGCCCATCATCACGTGCCGCCGCCCGCCGGTGACCCAGGCCAGGTGCTGCCGGTACGGCAGCCAGCCCTCCGCCGTCCCGTCCGGGCGGACGAGTGTCGCCTCGCCGTCGGTCAGCAGCAGGTCGGGCGCGAAGGTGAGCCGGGCGAGCCGGGCGCCGACGGAGGGGATCAGCCCCATGGGACTGGCGAGCACCTCGCCGTCGCCCCGCCAGGCCTCGGCGCAGGCGATCACGCAGTACTCGGCGCGGGTGGGCGCCGTCACGGCCCGGGTGGGTTCCGTCATGTCCCGTCCTCCACGGCCGACCGGTACGCCCGCTCGTCCCCGGTGAGGAAGCGGTCCGCGAACTCCGGCCAGGGAGTGGTCGCGTAGGTCTTCTGGAAGGCCTCGTCCCGGCCGTAGTCGGGCGCGCAGGACGTGAAGTGCGCGCCGTTCGGAGCCTCGACGACCCCGGTGACCGTGTGCCGCTTGACCAGCAGGGTCTGAGGCGGGCCCGCCTTCGTCAGCTCGGCCGTGTCGACGATCCGTTCGCAGCTCATGTACGCCGTGTCCGCCGCCTCGCAGAACAGGTCGTCGAAGTAGGGGTCCGGGCCCAGGTACTGGCCGTTGCCCAGCCGGTCGGCGCGGCTCAGGTGCACCAGGGCCGCGTCGAGCCGCAGGGCGGGCATCGCGACGAACGTCTCACCGTCCTCGTACGGCGAAGTGACCGTCCGCAGGTCCGGGTTGACCCGCATCACGTCCGAACCGAGCCCGGCCCGCACCGGCAGGAACGGCAGCCGGTTCGCCGCCGCGCGCAGCCCCCACATGAACATCGCCTCGTCGATCTCCGTCAGGTCGAAGGCGCCCCGCTCGCGGGCCGCGCGGTAGTGGGGCTCCAGGGGGATCGAGTCGAGGGTGACGAAGGCCGCGACCAGCTTCCGGATCCGCCCGGCGGCGGCCAGCATGCCCACGTCCGGGCCGCCGTACGAGACGACGGTGAGATCGGTGATCTCCGACCGCAGCAGCGCTCTGACCAGGGCCATCGGCTTGCGGCGCGATCCCCAGCCGCCGATGCCGAGGGTCATGCCGCTGTGCAGACGGGAGACGGCCTCGTCAGCTGTCATCGTCTTGTCGCTCACCTACGCACCCTCCTTCTCCTTCCCGAAGCCGGCCCGCACCCGGTCGGCCACCCCGCTGAGGCCCGCCTCGAAGGTGAAGCCCTGCTCGAAGCGGTAGCTGCGGCGCACGTCGACCGGATCGATGCCGTTGATGGCCGCCTTGGCCAGGCGCAGCAGCTGCCCGTCCTTCGCGGCGATCTCGCGCGCCAACTCCAGTGCGGCGGACGTCAGTTCCTCGCTCGGTACGACCCGCCACACCGAGCCGTGCGCGTGCAGCTCGGCCGCGCTCGCCGTGCGCGAGGTGTAGTACAGGACGCGCATCAGGTGCTGCGGGACCAGCCGGGCCAGATGCGTGGCCGCGCCCAGGGCGCCCCGGTCCAGCTCGGGCAGCCCGAACACCGCGTCCTCGCTCGCCACGATCGCGTCCGCGTTCCCCACGAGGCCGATACCGCCGCCCAGGCAGAAGCCCCGTACCGCCGCCACGACCGGCACCGCGCAGTCGTACACCGCCGAGAAGGCCTCCCCGCAGGCGCGGTTGGCGCCGATCAGCGCACTGTTCCCGTCCCGCTGTATCTCCTTGATGTCCACGCCCGCGTTGAACCCCCGCCCCTCAGCCGTGAGCAGCACGCACCGGACCTCCGGGTCGCGTCCCGCCGCCCGCACCGCCTCGGCCAGCGCGAACCAGCCGGCCACCGGCAGTGCGTTCACCGGCGGGAAGTCGACCGTGACAACGGCAATGCCCCTTTCCACGCACGAGGTGGAGACACCCATGGCCGCATCAGCTACCTTTCCACCAAACGTTTGTTAGGTGGAAAGGTAGCAGCGAATGGAGCTGGACGGGAAGGTCGCCGTCGTCACGGGTGGCACCCGGGGCGTCGGTGCCGGTATCGCGCGTGCCTTGGCGCGGGCGGGCGCGGAGGTCGTGGTGTGCGCCCGCCGAGCCCCGGAAGTACCACGGCCCGGGACCGAGTTCGTGCCCCTGGACGTCCGTGACCCCGAGGCCGTCCGCCGCGTCCTCGCCGACCTGCCCCGGATGGACGTCCTGGTCAACAACGCGGGCGGCGCACCGCACCGGCTGCTCACCGCGGCCGACGCCGAGCGGCACGCGCGCGTGGTGGAGCTCAACCTGGTGGCTCCGCTGACCGTGTCCCTCGCCGCGTACGAGCATCTGCGGCGCGCCAAGGGCTCGATCATCATGATCGGCAGTGTCAGCGGGGGCCGCCCCTCGCCCGGCACCGCCGCCTACGGTGCCGCCAAGGCGGGCCTGGAGAGCCTCGCCCGCTCGATGGCCGTGGAGTGGGCGCCCGACGTACGGGTCAACACCCTCGTCGTGGGCATGGTCCGCACCGAGCTTTCCCACCTCCACTACGGCGACCAGGACGGCGTCGCCGCCGTCTCCCGCACCGTCCCGCTCGGCCGTCTCGCCGAGCCGTCCGACGTCGGCGCGGCCGCGGTGTTCCTCGCCTCCGACGCGGCCGCCTACATCAGCGGGGCGAGCCTGCTCGTCCACGGGGGCGGGGAGCGCCCCGCCTTCCTGGACGCCGTGACCGCGAACAAGGAGCTGTGAGATGAGCGCGATCCGCGACGGACGTGTCGTCGTCGTCACCGGCGCCGGACGGGGGCTCGGCCGCGCGCACGCCCTCGCGTTCGCCGCCGAGGGCGCCCGGCTCGTCGTCAACGACCTCGGCGTCGGTCTCGACGGCACACCTGGAGCCGACGGCACATCCGGAGTTGACGGCCCATCCGGAGTTGGCGGCACACCTGAAGCCCACGGCACACCTGGAGCCCAGGGCACACCCGGCCCCGGCGACCCGGCCTCCCGGGTCGCCGAGGAGATCCGCGCGGCGGGCGGCGAGGCCGTGCCGCACACCGGTGACATCGCCACGACCGAGGGCGCCGCCTCGCTGATCCGCACCGCCCTGGAGACGTACGGCCGACTCGACACCCTCGTCAACAACGCGGGCTTCCTGCGCGACCGGATGCTGGTCAACCTCGACGAGGACGACTTCGACGCCGTCGTACGCGTCCACCTCAAGGGCCACTTCCTGCCCCTGCGGCACGCCGCCGCGCACTGGCGGACCGAGGCCAAGGCGGGCCGCCGGCCCGAGGCCCGCATCGTCAACACCAGCAGCGGCGCCGGTCTCGTCGGCTCGGTCGGACAGGGCAACTACAGCGCAGCGAAGGCCGGGATCGTCGCCCTGACACTCGTCGCGGCGGCCGAACTGCGCCGCTACGGCGTCCAGGTCAACGCGATCGCCCCCGCCGCCCGGACCCGGATGACGGAGCGCACCTTCGCCGACACCATGGCGGTACCCGGCTCGGGCTTCGACACGATGGCCCCGGAGAACGTCTCGCCCCTGGTCGTCTGGCTCGGCTCGGCCGCGAGCGCCGGGGTGACGGGCCGGGTCTTCGAGGCGGAGGGCGGCCGGATCACGGTGATGGAGGGGTGGCGGCCGGGGCCGAGTGCGGACAAGGGCGGGCGGTGGAGTCCGGCGGAGGCGGGGGAGGTGGCACGCGAGCTGCTGGCGGAGGCAGGAGAGCCCGGGGCCGTCTACGGGGCGTAGGAAGGGCGAGCGTTCCTCCTGCCCCACCGATTCGGCCGGTGGGTGGGCACAGGCCGGGGGTCCGGGGGCGGAACCCCCAGCACACACCCGCGCACCCGCACATCCGCGCATCCGCGCACCCCTACGTGTCGCACTCCAGCACACTCCGGCACAACGCACACCGCGCCCGAACCCGCCCCCGAACCGGCACCCGAATCCGCTGATGACAGACGGGGCACGGGAACGACACCCGCAACCGCCCACCCCCGTCGGGAGAGAACTGGTACCGCACACCCGGCTGCGGCGCAGGCCCCGCCGGCGCGTGCCGCCGGTCCCGGGCGTACCGCCGCCGCCCCGCCCACCCCGCCGCCGTCAGCGGCGGCTGCTGCTCGTCCCGCCGCGCCAGCTCCATCCCCTTCACATACGCCGTGTACGCCTGAGCGCTGGTGAACCACACCGACGGGTCCTCCCCGAAGACCAGCGCCCGCTTGGCCAGCACGTACCCGAACTCCTCCGGCGTCAGATAGCCCAGCTTCTGCGACGACGCCCCGTCCTCCCGGAACGCGTCCAGCAGCAGCCAGCCCGCGCCCAGATACGTCGTCGCCGTGTCCGTCAGGATCTCGTTGTCCCGCACGCCCGGGAAGGACAGGTCGAGGCGGTGCAGATACACATGCATCACCTCATGGGCGAGCGCCGCCCCGATGTCCCGCCGATGCGTACGGAACCGGTCGTTCAGCTCCACGAAGTACTCCGGCCCGGCCGCGAGCTCGACGTTCGCCGCGTGCCGCATCTCCCGGAAGCTCACGATCAGCCTGGCGTCCGGAAGCCGGTAGTGCCGCACCAGCTCGTGCGCCACCCGCTGCGCCCCCAGATACAGGTCGTCGGTGTCGCAGAACGCCACATCGGCGGGGACCACACTGGTCTCGAACGTCTGGACGGTGTCGTACGACAGGCGCTTGTACAACGCCGTGATGGCGGCCCGCACCGTCTCCAGATGCGGGTAGCCGTGCTCGACCGGCCCGTCGTTCGCCACGCCTCACCCCCAAGACGCCCCTGAACCCGGTTCCACTGTACGAAAGTGTGACGGCCACGGGGCCGCGCCGCCGCCGCGAAAACCGGTCGTCCCGCCCGGGCCCCGCTGGCAGAATCCGGGCCGTGACCAGCGAACAGCGCACCGTGGCCGCCGAGCTCCGGGTGGGCGGCCAGGACGACGACCTCGAAGAGCGGCTCGACGAGGAGCTGACCGCCTTCAACACCGCCGCCGCCGACGGCGTCACCACCGAGCCCCTCTCGGTCCGCGCCACGGACGAGACCGGCGAGCTGATCGGCGGCCTCACCGCCTGGACCTGGGGCAGCCTGTGCTCCGTGGACATGCTCTGGGTGCGGGAGGACCAGCGGCACGCAGGCTGGGGCGGCCGCCTGATGCGCGCGGCGGAGGCCGAGGCGGCCCGGCGCGGCTGCACCGACATGATCGTCTCCACATACAGCTTCCAGGCGCCCGGCTTCTACCCGCGGCTCGGCTACCGGGAACGGGCCCGTATCCAGGGCGTGCCCGGCGGACACGAGGACGTCTACTTCCACAAGCGCCTCAGCCCGGCCGAGGAGTGAGACGACGTACGGCCGCCCGGCGTGATCCCCGTAGGCTGACGCCCCATGACCACCAGCAACACCGGCACCGGTGACGTCGACGCCGCCGTCCGCGAGGAACTCGGCCGGCTGCGCGACAGCATCGACAACATCGACGCGGCCGTCGTCCACATGCTCGCCGAGCGCTTCAAGTGCACCCAGCAGGTCGGCCACCTCAAGGCCAGGCACCAGCTGCCGCCCGCCGACCCGGCCCGTGAGTCCCGCCAGATCGACCGGCTGCGCACGCTCGCCGAGAACGCCAAACTGGACCCGGCCTTCGCCGAGAAGTTCCTGAACTTCATCGTCGCCGAGGTCATCCGCCACCACGAGCGCATCGCCGACGAGACGCTCAACGGCTCCGCGCCCGGCGGCAACTGACCCCGGACGACCGCTCCCAGGGGAGTGACACGGCCCTCCGCGCGGGGCATGCTGCGCTGTGCACAGCATGTCAGCTGACGAGCACTGCGCGTCAGTGTCCCGGACTTACTCTGGTCCTCCACGAGGGAGGGGCGTCGGGTCATGCCGTCGGATACCAGGATCCTCATCGTCGACGACCACGAGGACACGCTCTACGCACTGGAAAGCGCCCTGGCCCCCCTGGGCTATCTGCTCGGCCGGGCCACCAGCGGCGACGAGGCGCTCAAGCAGGTGCTCCGCGGCCAGGTGGGCCTGCTGCTGCTCGACGTGCGCATGCCCGGAGTCAGCGGCCTCGAGGTGGTGCGCTACATGCGACGCGTCGAACAGACCCAGCACATCCCCGTCATCCTGCTCACCGGCTTCGGCGCCGACCACGAACTGACCACCGCCGCCTTCCGCCTCGGCGTCGCCGACCTCGTCATGAAGCCCGTGGACCCCTGGGCCCTGCGCACCAAGGTCCGCTACCTCTACGACGCCCAGCAGCGGCACCTCGCCCTGGAGCGGGAAGTGCGCCGGCTGCGCGCCCTCGTACGGGAGCACACCGAGGCCGTGGCGCACCCCCCGCGCCCCGCCCTGCCGCATCCCGACGCGCGCGTACCGACCCAGCGACCCGTGGGGGCGCACGCCGGGGAGCTGGAAAAAGACCGCACCTAGACCGGACATTGGGCACGTACCGATCCGCCTCTGTGCCTTGCCAGTGCCATCAGGCAGCATGTCACGCATGTCCGTACTGACGCGCGACGAAGCGCAGACCCGAGCAGAGCTCCTCGACGTGCACCGCTACACGATCGAACTCGACCTGACCACCGGCGACGAGACCTTCGACTCCCGCACCCTGATCAGGTTCAGCGCCCGCTCCGACGGAGACAGCTTCGTCGAGGTCAGGCCGGACGAGCTGCGCTCCGTCACCCTCGACGGACACCCCCTGGACCCGGAAGCCCTCGACGGCAACCGGCTCCCCCTGAGGAACCTCACCGCCGGCGAGCACGAACTGCGCGTGCACGCGCTCATGCGCTACTCCCGCACCGGCGAGGGCATGCACCGCTTCACCGACCCCACCGACGGCGAGACGTACGTCTACACCCAGCTGTTCCTCGACGACGTCCAGCGCGTCTTCGCAGCCTTCGACCAGCCCGACCTCAAGGCCGTCTTCGAGCTGTCCGTCCAGGCCCCCGAGGGCTGGAACGTCCTCGCCAACGGCATCACCGAACAGACCGAAGGCGTCTGGAAGGCCGCGCCCACGCCGCTGATCTCGACCTACCTCGTCGCCGTCGCCGCCGGCCCCTGGCACTCCGTACGCACCGAGCACCGCGGCCTGCCCTTCGGCCTGCACTGCCGCCGCTCCCTCGCCCCCTACCTGGACGCCGACGCCGACGAACTCCTCGACGTCACGCGCGCGTGCTACGACCGCTACCACGAGAAGTTCGACGAGCCCTACCCCTTCGACTCCTACGACCAGGCCTTCGTCCCCGAGTTCAACGCGGGCGCCATGGAGAACCCCGGCCTGGTCACCTTCCGCGACGAGTTCGTCTACCGCTCCGCCGTCACCGACACCGAGCGGCAGACCCGCGCCATGGTCATCGCCCACGAGATGGCCCACATGTGGTTCGGCGACCTCGTCACCCTCAAGTGGTGGGACGACATCTGGCTGAACGAGTCCTTCGCCGAGTACATGGGCTACCAGACCCTCGCCGAAGCCACCCTCGGGGGCCCTGGGGGGACTCCCACGAGGGAGTGGGGCGCCGACACCTGGACCGACTTCGGCATCACCCGCAAGTCCTGGGGCTACGACGCCGACCAGCGCCCCTCCACCCACCCCGTCGCCCCCGAGGCCGTCGACGACACCGCCTCCGCGCTCCTCAACTTCGACGGCATCTCCTACGCCAAGGGCGCCAGCGCGCTGCGGCAACTGGTCGCCTGGCTCGGCGACAAGGACTTCCTCGCCGGCATCAACACCCACTTCGCCCGGCACAAGTTCGGCAACGCCACCCTCGCCGACTTCATCGACTCCCTCGCCGGCGCCACCGAACGCGACGTCCACGCCTGGGCCGACGCCTGGCTGCGCACCACCGGCGTCGACACCCTCACCCCCCGGATCGCCCCCGGCGAGAACGGCACCTGCGCCCTCACCGTCGACCAGGCGGGCAGCCGCCCCCACCACATCGCCGTCGGCCTCTACGACCGGGACCTCGGCGACGACGGCGGGCACCTCGTCCTGCGCGAACGCCTCCACCTGGACCTGCCGCGGGACGGCGCCCAGCCCCTCGGCAAGCGCCCGGCCCTGCTCCTCCTCAACGACGGCGACCTGACCTACGCCAAGGTCCGCTTCGACCCCGAGTCCTTCGAGACCATCCGCAAGGAGCTGTCCGGCCTGCCCGAACCGCTCACCCGCGCGGTCGTCTGGAACGCCCTGCGCGACGCCGTCCGCGACGGCGAACTGGCCCCCGCCGCCTACCTGGAGACCGCCCGCGCCCATCTCCCGCTCGAGACGGACCTCGCCGTCGTCCAGGGCGTCCTCGCCTTCGCGTCCACGTACATCACGGACCACTACCTCACGCCCGAGGAGCGGCCCGCCGCGCTCGCCACCCTCTCCGACCTGTGCCGCGACCTCATCCGCCGCACCGAGGACGGCGACAACCCCGGCCTGCGTCTGATCGCCGTACGCCACCGCATCGACGTCGCGGCCCACCCCGACACCATCGCCGCCTGGCTCGCCGACGGCACCGTCCCCGGCGGCCCGGAGCTCGACCCCGAGCTGCGCTGGCGCGTCCTCGCCCGGCTCGCCGTCCTCGGCGCCACCGACGAGGCCGCCATCGCCGCCGAACTCGAACGCGACCCCAGCGCCACCGGCCAGGAGGGCGCCGCCCACTGCCGGGCCGCGCTGCCCGACCCGGAGGCCAAGGCCCGCGCCTGGCAGGCGATGTTCGGCTCCGACGACCTGTCCAACTACCTCTTCACCGCCACCGCCGCGGGCTTCTGGCAGCCTGAGCAGGCCGATCTGGTCCGTGCGTACGTGCCGCGCTACTACCCCGACGCGGTGGCTGTCGCCGACCGCCGCGGCCCCGCCATCGCCACGGCCGTCGGCCGCTCGGCCTTCCCCGCCCACGCGGTCGACGCCGAGCACCTCCGCCTCGGCGAGGAGTGCCTGCGCGACGCCGCCCCGATCCCGGCCCTGCGCCGCAAACTCGTCGACCAACTGGACGACCTGGCACGGGCGTTGCGAGTCCGACAGGGCAAGGAGAACTAGGACCGGCGACGTAGGGCACGGGCAGGGCGGCTGGTTCCTTTCGCCGATGCGGCGGGACCGCCGCCCTTCCTAGCCTCGGGGAGGCAAGAACGATCAAGCCCGAGGAGCCCTTCGTGATCGCAGTGACCGGTCCCACCGGAAACGTCGGCCGTGCCCTGGTCGAACGCCTCGTCGCCACCGGACGGCCCGTGCGGGCACTCACCCGAGACCCGCGACGCGCCCGCCTGCCCACCGGCGCCGAAGCCGTACGGTTCAGCCTCGACGAGCCGGCCGCCCTGTTCGACGGCACGACCGAACTGTTCCTGTACGTCCAGGCAGGCGGCGACCACACACCCCGTCTCCTGGCGGCGGCCCGTGCCGCCGGAGTACGTCATGTGGTCCTGCTGTCCTCCGGGATCATCGACTCGGGCGCCGACGAGACCCACCCCATCCACGTCATGCACGCCACCGCCGAGCAGCAGGTCCGCGACAGCGGCCTGGCGTGGACCTTCCTGCGCCCCAACGCGTTCGCCGCCAACGCCTTCCAGTGGGCCCCGCAGATCCGTACCGGTGACACCGTCCGCGGCGTCTTCGCCGACGGGCAGTCCGCCCCGGTCCACGAGGACGACATCGCCGCCGTCGCCGAACGCGCCCTCCTCGACGACGGCCACGAGAACACCGCCCACCGCCTGACCGGTCCGGAGGCGATCAGCAACGCCGGGCAGGTCGAGGCGATCGGCCGGGCCCTCGGCCGCGACCTGCGCTTCGCCGAACTGTCACCCGACGCGGCAGGACCCGAACTGTTCCCGCACGTGCCACCGGACATGCTCCAGGCTCTCCTCAGGAGCTTCGCCGAGTCGGTCGGCACACCACCCGAAATCACCGACACGGTAGGGGAGATCACCGGCCGGCCCGCCCGTCCCTTCACCCTCTGGGCCGAGGACCACGTGGACGACTTCAAGGGCTGAGGCGCTCCGGACCCCAACAGGTTCTCCCCGTACGGAAGTACCTCCACCCGGCTCCGGTCGTTGGGCTTCACGGGCGCGTCGCCCCGCTCCCCGGAGGACGCCCATGAGCACGCCGCCCCTCGCCTCAGGTCCCGAAGGCCCCCGCGCCCTGCGCCCGTTGCTCGACACCGTGCTCGAAGCGCTGGACACCGGCGCCCGGGCACGCGGCGGGCCACTGCCCGCGGGCGGGCCGGACGCGGTCGCGGCGCGGGTACGGGAGGCGGTGGGGGAGCTCCTCCCCGACCAGGGCGACCCGCACGCCCTGCGCGCCCTGATCCACGCGTTCGCCGAGGGCGCCGCCGACCCGGCACACCCCCTGTGCGCCGCCCACCTGCACTGCCCACCCCTGGCCGTGGCCACCGCCGCCGACCTCGCCGCCTCCGCCCTCAACCCCTCCCTCGACTCCTGGGACCAGGCCCCGGCGGCATCGGAACTGGAGACACTGGTCGCGAGGACACTGGCCGGGGAGATCTACGGCGACGGCCGGCAGCAAGCGTCCCGAAGCCCCGACTCCCTCGTCACCACCGGCGGTACCGAGTCCAACCAGGTCGCCCTGCTCCTCGCGCGGGAGACGTACGGCAGGTCCGTGCGGCTGGTGTGCGGGGCCAACGCCCATCACTCGCTCGCGCGGGCCGCCTGGCTGCTCGGCCTGCCCGAACCCGTCGTCGTACCCGCCCCGGCCGGGACGCTCGACCCCGCCGCGCTCCACCAGACCCTCACCCGCCTGCCCGGCCCGCTGCTCGTCGCCGCCACCGCCGGCACCACCGACGCCGGTCTCATCGACCCGCTGCCCGAGATCGCCGCCCGCTGCGCGGCCCACGGCGCCCGGCTGCACATCGACGCCGCCTACGGCGGAGGCCTCCTGTTCAGCACCCGGCACCGCCCCGCGCTCACGGGGCTCGACACCGCCGACACCGTCACCCTCGACCTGCACAAACTCGGCTGGCAGCCCATCGCCGCAGGCCTCCTAGCCGTCAAAGAGCCCCGCGACCTCACCGCCCTGCGGCAGCGCGCCGACTACCTCAACGCCCCCGACGACACCGAAGCCGGCCTGCCGGACCTGCTCGGCAGGTCCCTGCGCACCACCCGCCGCCCCGACGTCCTCAAACTCGCCGTCACCCTCAAGACCCTCGGCCGCCGCGGCCTCGGCACACTGGTCGACCAGATCTGCGCCCGCGCCCGGGAGTTCGCCGCCCTCGTCCACGACCACCCCGGCTTCGAACTCCACGCCCCGCCCGCCATCAGCACAGTGCTGTTCCGGCCCGCGGGCGCCACCGACGCCGGCGTGGCCGCCGTACGCCGCGCGCTCCTCACCGACGGCCGTGCCGTCCTCGGCCGGACCCGCCTCGACGGCCGGCTCTGGCTCAAGGCCACCCTCCTCAACCCCGCCACCGGGCCCGACGACCTGGCCGCCCTGCTGCACCTCGTGGCAGCACGCCGAGCCACCCTCGTGGAAGGACACACCCCCCGATGAACCCCGCGCCCACCCCCGACCCCGCCCCGACGCCCCACCCGCACCACCAGCCCGACGCCCCCCGCGACCTGGTCGGCATCGGCATCGGCCCCGCCAACCTCTCCCTCGCCGCCCTCGCCCACCCGCTCGGCGAACTCGACACCGTCTTCTACGACCAGCGCCCCGCCTTCGACTGGCACTCCGGCCTGCTCATCGAGGGCGCGACCATCCAGGTCCCGTTCCTCGCCGACCTGGTGAGCCTCGCCGACCCCACCAGCCCCTGGACCTTCCTCAACTACCTCAGGTCCCGCGAGCGGCTCTTCCCCTTCTACTTCGCCGAACGCTTCCACATCCAGCGCGCCGAATACGACGCCTACTGCCGCTGGGTCGGCGAGAGCCTCCCCGACCTCCACTTCGGCCACCAGGTCGACGCCGTCCGCTGGAACCCCGAACGCGACGTCTTCGAGGTCGACTTCACCCAGCTAGACGCCGACGGGGAAGCCGAGGCCCTCGGCCGCACCTACGCCCGCAACGTCGTCCTCGGCATCGGCACCGAACCGTACGTCCCCGAACCCCTCAAGCCCCTCGCCCAGGCACCCGGCGTCCCCGTCGTGCACGCCGCCGACTACCTCGACCACCGCGCCACCCTGCTCGCCGCCGAGCACATCACGGTCGTCGGCATCGGACAGTCCGGCGCCGAGATCTTCCTCGACCTGCTGCGGAACAGGCCCGCGGGCCAAGAGAAACTCCACTGGCTCGGCCGCACCGAGGCCTTCGCACCCATGGAGTACTCCAAGCTCGGCCTGGAGCACTTCACCCCCGACCACACCCGCTACTTCCACGCCCTGCCCGAATCCGCCCGCGACCGGCTCCTCACCGGCCAATGGCAACTGCACAAGGGCATCGACACCGCCACCGTCGCCGCCATCCACGACGAGCTCTACCGCCGCACCCTGCACGGCGGCTGGCCCGACGCCGTCCTCACCCCCGGCGTCCACGTCCGCACCGCGGGCCGCGTCGCCACGACCAAGGTGGAACTGCACCTGGAACACGGCAGACAGGACAGCCGCTCCCGGCTCACCACCGACGCCGTCGTCCTCGCCACCGGCTACCGCGAACGCCCCCTCGACCGCGTCCTCGCAGGCCTCGACCCCTACCTGCGCCGCGACAGCCGGGAACGCCCGCGCATCGACGAGGAGTACCGCCTCGTCCTCGACCCGTCCGTCACCGGCACGGCATACGTCCAGAACGCCGAGACCCACACCCACGGCGTCGGCGCCCCCGACCTCGGGCTCGCCGCCTGGCGCAGCGCGATCATCCTCAACTCCCTGACGGGCAGGGAGGCGTACTCCCTGCCGCGCCGCACCGCCTTCACCACCTTCGGCCTCACACAGCGGCAGCAGGTCCCGCCGCCCCGTGAAGCACCGGCACTGACCCCGCTGGTGGACCGAAGGTGATGAAGCTCAAGGCGCTCAGAAGACGGGCGTGCCGTTCCGCGTGAGCTTCCAGTCCACCGCCGCGAACTCGGCCGGGTCGACGGACCCCTTCGCCTTCACCCAGGCGATCATGGTGTTGCGGATCTCGTCCGAGTTCGACCACAGCAGCTTCGACGCGGCGACATGCGGGAAGTTCCCGCCGCCGTTGGCCCGGTAGTTGTTCACCGCGAACACGAACTGCGCGTCGTCCGCGAGCGGCTGCCCCTCGAACCGCACATTCGTCACCCGCGAACCCGCCGGCTTCGCGATGTCGATCTCATAGGCCAGACCGCTCACCACGTCATAGTTGTAGTCCGGCGTGCCGTTCGCGTTCGTCAGCTTCGCCGGATCCACCTGCGCGTCCGGCGCCGTCTGCACGAAGTAGTTCGCCGAGAACTCCAGATACGCCTTCATCTGCGCACCCGTCATCAGACGCGCCTCCAGCGTGTTCTCGAAGACATACAGCCCCGCCACATCCCGGATCGTCACCTCGCCCGCCGGGATCCGGGCACTGCGCGAGAAACACGCCGCCTGCGACAGCACCGGCAGCGAGGCATGCTCCGTGCCCGCCAGCGCCTGCCTCACCGTGTCCGCCTGGATGTGGTTGATCAGATCGATGATCGGCACGTCCTTGTACGGCGCCTCGGCCGACGTCATCTCCGCCGCGTTCGTGCCGATGACCTGGTTGACGTACGCCACGACCTTCTCGTGCTCGTCCGACAGCAGCCGCACGATCTTCCGGTTCTCCTCCACCGTGTTGGAGTTCAGGACCTTCGCACCCACCTTCGCGACCTTCCAGCAGCCCTTCGCCCACACCAGCTCGAAGTCGAACAGCGTCAGCCGCTGCCCCCACTTCAGCGGCTCCGACAGCACGACCCGCTTGCCGGTCTTCTTGTTGGTGACGAAGTACTCGGCGATCTCCGTGTGCGCGTGCCCCACCAGGATCGCGTCGATCCCCGGCACCTGCTCCGCCACCAGACCGGCCGCGTTCTCGATGTACGGCAACTGGTCACCGTAGGACGACGTCCCCGACGAACCGCTGTGCGCCGACACGATGACGACGTCCGCGCCCATCGACCGCAGCTTCGGCACCCACTTCGCCGCCTGCTCCTCCAGACCCGGGAACGTCATCTTGCCCTGCACGTTCGCCTTGTCCCAGATCGCGATCCCCGGGTTGGTCAGACCCAGCACCGCCACCTTCACATCCCGCCCGAACGGCGTACGCAGCCGGTGCATGCTGTACGGCGCGAACGCCGGCCGCAGCGTCTTCGCGTCCAGCGCGTTCGCGCCCAGCAGCGGGAAACGGCACTGCTCCTCGAACTTCCGCAGCACCGGAATGCCGTAGTTGAACTCGTGGTTGCCGAGCGCCGCCGCGTCGTAGGCCATGGCGTTCATGGCCTGCGCCATCGGGTGCACCGGGCCGCCCTTGGCGGTGATCGGGTCGACCTTGGCGTAGTAGTACGACAGCTGCGTGCCCTGGATCGTGTCGCCCGCGTCGATGAGCAGCGTGTTGCGGCGGCCCTTCTCCTCGCGGATCCGGTTCACCAGGGTGGAGACCTTCGCGAGACCGATGTCGTTGTGGTCCTTGTCGTCGAACTCCTTGTCCGTGAAGTAGTCCCAGTTGAAGACGTTGCCGTGCAGGTCCGTCGTCCCCATCACGGTGAACGCGTACCGCTTCTCGCGCCGCTTGCCGCCGCGCCCCTCGGCCGCCTGAGCACCCGGCGCCGTGACCGCACCGGCCAGCGCCACCCCCGCCCCGGTCACGGCGGACTTCCCCAGGAACTTCCGGCGGTTCAACGGCATGTCTGGCTCCCCTTGCGGAATCTGTGAACGACGCGCGTAGATAACGCGCGTAGATTCTGACCCGGTCATGACCGACCGCAACAGCCCCGGCAGGTTGCGATTAGATGACTCAGAACCCCCACTCCACGCCTCCGGCCAGCCACAACATGACAGAGTGGGGCGTATGACCGCGCCCACCGGAGACGCCTCCCAGCCCGCAGTCCCCTACGGAACACCCGACGCACCCCGCATCGCCGTCCGCGGCGAGGCCCGCCTCGAAGTCGACCCGGAGATCGCCCGCATCGGCATCACCGTCGCCGCCCGGGGCCGCGACCGCCGCTCCGCCCTCGACGACCTCACCCGCCGCAACACAGGCGTCCTCGACCTGGTCAAGTCCTACGGCGACGCCGTCGAACGCCTGGAGACCGGCGCCTTCTCCATCACGCCCGAACTCACCAAGCACGGACGCGGCGAGCGCATCCGCACCTACCACGGCCGCGTCCACGTCACCGCCGAACTCACCGACTTCACCGCCCTCGGCGAACTCACCACCCGCCTCGCCGACCTCGAACTCACCCGCGTCGACGGCCCCTGGTGGGCCCTGCGCCCCGACTCGCCCGCCCACCGCGAGGCCAGGAAGAAGGCCGTACGGGAAGCCGTCCAGCGCGCCCGCGAATACGCCGAGGCACTCGACACCACCCTCTCCGCCCTCGTCGAACTCGCCGACATCGGCGCCGAGAACGCCCCGCCGGCCTACCCCCAGGCCCCCGGCCGCATGCGCTCCGCCGCCTACGCCGGCGCCGAGGACACCGCGGCGGCACCCCTCGACCTCGAACCCCAACGCCAGCGCGTCCACGCCCAGATCAACGCCCGCTTCACGATGGTGCCGCCGCGGCTGTAGCCGGATATCCGGAGGCCATTTCGAAAACGCGACCGAAAGATTCCTGCCACCGAGATTCCTGTCGCGGATTCCTGGCGCTCATCGGAGCGCCCTGCCGCACAATTCAACACTTGGCCATAGCGCTTCATTCAAAGTCTGTTGAGTAGTCACCCACGACCAATTCTCTACCGGTCAGTAACTCATAGGCTCACCCTTATGCGCCGAGCAAAGATCGTCTGCACACTGGGGCCCGCCACCGACTCGTACGACCAGATCAAAGACCTGGTCGACGCCGGAATGGACGTCGCCCGATTCAACCTCAGCCACGGCGGCCACGCCGAGCACGAGGAGCGCTACCACCGGGTACGGAAGGTCGCCGACGAGACCGGCCGCAGCGTCGGCGTCCTCGCCGACCTTCAAGGCCCGAAAATCCGGCTCGGCCGCTTCACCGAAGGCCCCGTACTCCTTGAACGCGGCGACACCTTCACCATCACCGTCGAAGAAGGCATCGAAGGCGACGGTCGCATCTGCGGCACCACCTACGCCGGCCTTGCCACCGACGTCACCCCGGGCGAACGCATCCTCGTCGACGACGGCAAGGTCTGCCTCGAAGTCACCGAGATCGACGGCCCCCGCGTCCGCACCACGGTCATCGAGGGTGGCGTCATCTCCGACCACAAGGGCCTCAACCTCCCCGGCGTCGCCGTCTCCGTCCCCGCCCTCTCCAAGAAGGACGAGGACGACCTCCGCTGGGCCCTGCGCACCGGCGCCGACGTCATCGCCCTCTCCTTCGTCCGCAGCGGCCGCGACATCCAGGACGTCCACCGCATCATGGACGAGGAAGGCCGCCGCCTCCCCGTCATCGCCAAAGTCGAGAAACCCCAGGCCGTCGAGAACATCGAAGAAATCGTCGCCGCGTTCGACGGCATCATGGTCGCCCGCGGAGACCTCGGCGTCGAAATGCCACTGGAACAGGTCCCTATCGTCCAGAAGCGCGCGATCAAACTGGCCAAGCGCAACGCCAAACCCGTCATCGTCGCCACCCAGATGCTCGACTCGATGATCGAAAACGCCCGCCCCACGCGCGCGGAAGCCTCCGACGTCGCCAACGCCGTCATCGACGGCACCGACGCGGTGATGCTCTCCGGCGAAACGAGCGTCGGCAAACACCCCGTCGAAACGGTCAGCACCATGGCCCGCATCGTCGAAGCGGCGGAGGAGGACATCCTGGCGAAAGGCCTCCCGCCGCTCACCGAACACAACAAGCCCCGCACCCAGGGCGGAGCGGTGGCCCGGGCGGCAGCGGAGATGGGCGACTTCCTCGGCGCCCGCTTCCTGGTCGCCTTCACCCAGTCCGGCGACACGGCCCGCCGCCTCTCCCGCTACCGCTCCCCGATCCCCCTCCTCGCCTTCACCCCCGACCAGGCCACCCGCTCCCAGCTCAGCCTGACCTGGGGCGTCGAAACCTTCCTCGGCCCCTGCGTCGACTCCACCGACGCGATGGTCGACCAGGTCGACGAACTCCTCCTCCGCTACGGCCGCTGCCGCAAGGGCGACACGGTCGTCATCACAGCAGGCTCCCCTCCCGGCGTCTCCGGCTCCACGAACCTGGTCCGCGTCCACCACATCGCCGAGTAGCCGTCAGTACTTGGGCCCGACGTGGGCGTCCATGAGGGTTACGGAGGCCTTGCGGGCGACGGAGATGTTGCGTGCGTTGGTCTGCTTCCAGTCGACACCCACCTGGTCCAGTGTCGTGGTGAAGAGGCGGATGATGTCGGCCGAGAGGTTGGTGAAGAAGTACCGCGGATACTCGTAGCGCTTCCGCTCACCGCCGACGATCCGGGTCGTCCAGTTGATGATCCGGCAGCCGTCGGAGTGGATGAGCCCGCGGATGAACTCCCAGGGGTGGGCGTCGACGATGGCTTGTTGCCATGGCTCGAGCGCGATCCGGCGTTCGTGTTTCACGCCGGGGCCATGCTGCGGGAAGAGTCTTGGCCAGTGCCTGCTGTAGCTGACCACCGAGACGTATCCCTGAGCCTGCGTGCGGGAAGCGCACCCCGTCGGGTTGATGGCGCGCATCGCGATCTCGCAGGCGTCGATCAGGCCAGGCCATGAGTTCGCGCACGCGATCCTCAGGTAGTACCCGGTGCTGCGAGGGTGGCCGCTGATGCAGCCATCGCCGAGATAGAGGCCGAGCAGGTAGGCATACGCGCACTCATCTGCAGGGGGCCCGGCGTCTGGAAGCGTCATTCGGGGCAGCGGCTCAAGGCGGTCCTGCCAGGAACGGATCGCGGCCCGTGAGATGCCCGTTTCGTGGCTCACTGAGTTCAGGCTGCGGCCCTGGGCCACCAGTGCGAGTGCCCGCTTGCGCGTGCGGAGGTCGTACATGAAAGCCACTGTGAGAGTGCGGTCATGGCGACACACAGCAAAAAGCGGATGTTCACGAGAACGTGGACATCCGCTTGCAAATGGTGACCTTGGAAAAGAAGGAAAAGTGCCCCGGGTCGGACTCGAACCGACACTGTATGGGTTTTGAATCCATTGCCTGCTGCCAATTGGGCTACCGGGGCCCAGGGAATCGAAGGATTACCTCGACCCACTGCCTGACCACCATACCGCAGCTAGGTACGCTCTTGGGAGCAGTACCGGCCTGCCCCGTACCAAGGAGCCCACGTGAGCGCCCCCGAGTCGCCCCAGCCTGTTGACGTGCCCGATGACGACAAGTCGCACGTGCCTCCGCTGACGACCCGTGTCGTCATCGCCGAGGACGAGGCCCTGATCCGGCTCGATCTCAAGGAGATGCTGGAGGAGGAGGGGTACACCGTCGTCGGTGAGGCCGGGGACGGGGAGCAGGCCGTGGAGCTGGCCCGCGAGCACCGGCCGGACCTCGTGATTCTCGATGTGAAGATGCCGAAGATGGACGGTATCTCCGCGGCCGAGAAGATCGCCGAGGAGAGCATCGCGCCGGTGCTGATGCTGACCGCGTTCTCGCAGCGCGACCTCGTGGAGCGGGCCCGGGACGCCGGTGCGATGGCCTACCTGGTGAAGCCGTTCAGCAAGACCGACGTCGTACCGGCGATCGAGATGGCCGTCTCGCGGTTCACGGAGCTGAAGGAGCTGGAGAAGGAGGTCGCGGACCTCACGCTGCGGCTGGAGACGCGCAAGCTGGTGGACCGGGCGAAGTCGATCCTTCAGACGGAGTACGGGCTGACGGAGCCGAACGCGTTCCGGTGGATCCAGAAGACGTCGATGGACCGGCGCATGTCGATGCAGCAGGTCGCGGAGGCGGTCATCGAGGACGCCGAGGAGAAGAAGTCCGGCAAGGGCTGATCAACCCCGCGCAGCACACGAGGCCCGCACCCCATCCGGGGTGCGGGCCTCGTCGTGTGACCGGCTCGTCAGTCCTCGCCGAGGTACGCCTTGCGGACGGACTCGTCGTGGAGCAGGTCCTGCCCGGTGCCGGACAGGACGATGTTGCCGACCTCCATGACGTGGCCTTGGTCGGCCAGGGAGAGCGCCGCCTGGGCGTTCTGCTCGACGAGGAGGATCGTCGTGCCCTGGGACTTGAGCTCGGTGATCGTGGCCATGATCTTCTGCATCATGATCGGGGAGAGGCCCATGGAGGGCTCGTCGAGCATGAGCAGCTTGGGCTGGGACATCAGGGCGCGGCCCATGGCGAGCATCTGCTGTTCGCCGCCGGAGAGGGTTCCGGCGGCCTGCTTGCGGCGTTCCCCGAGGATGGGGAAGAGGTCGTAGGCGCGCTGGATGTCCTTTTCGATGCCTTCCTTGTCCTTGCGGAGGAACGCTCCGAGCTGGAGGTTCTCCGCGATGGTGAGGCGGGGGAAGATGTGCCGGCCTTCGGGGGAGTGGGCGAGGCCGAGGGCGACGATCTTGTGGGCGGGGACCCCGCTCAACGGCTTGCCGTCGAAGAGGACCTTTCCGGATGTCGGCTTCAGCAGTCCCGAGAGGGTGCGCAGTGTGGTGGTCTTGCCGGCGCCGTTGGTGCCGATGAGGGTGACGACCTGGCCGGCTTCGACGCTGAAGGAGATGCCTTTGACGGCTTCGATCTTGCCGTAGGAGACCCGGAGGTCTTCGACCTCGAGGAGTGCGGTCACTTGGCTTCTCCCTTGGTGCTGCTGGTGGTGCTGGGTGCTGCCTCCGCGGCGGCTTCTGCGGCTTCGACCTCGGCGACTTCGGCCTCCCCGGGGTCGCCTTCGAAGGGTTCGCCCAGGTAGGCGGCGATGACGCGTTCGTCGGCCTGGACGACTTCGGAGGTGCCCTCGACGAGCTTTTCGCCCTGGACGAGGACGGCGACGCGGTCGCTGAGGTTGAAGACGAAGCGCATGTCGTGCTCGATGAGGAGGACGGCGATGCCCTTGTCGCGGATGGCGAAGACCAGTTCCTCGGTTGCCCGGGTCTCCTGGGGGTTCATGCCGGCGGTCGGCTCGTCGAGCAGCAGCAGACCCGGCTCGCTTGCCATGGCCCGCGCGATCTCCAGCTTGCGCTGTTCGCCGTAGGGGAGGTTGCGCGCCAGGTGGTCGCGCTTGTGGGCGAGGCCGATGAACTCGAGGAGTTCCATGGCTCGTTCCTCGCTGGCGCGTTCGGCTTTCTTGAAGCCGGGGCCGCGCAGCAGGGCGGACCACAGGCCTTCCTTGGTCCGCGTGTGGCGGCCGACGAGGACGTTTTCCAGGACCGTCATGTTGGAGAACAGGCGGATGTTCTGGAAGGTGCGGGCGATGCCGGCCTGGGTGACCAGGTGGGGCTTCGGGGGGAGGACGGTGCCCTTGTAGGAGACCGTTCCCTCCGTCGGGACGTAGAGGCCGGTGAGGCAGTTGAAGAAGGTGGTCTTGCCGGCGCCGTTGGGGCCGATGAGTCCGACGATCTCGCCGGCGTTGACCGTGAAGTCGACGGAGCGGACGGCGGTGAGGCCGCCGAAGCGCATCGTGACGTCGCGTGCTTCGAGTACAGGTGTGGTCATGGTTCTTACGCCCCCGCCTTGGTGACGGCCGGTTCGTCGGTCAGCGTGGTCTGTTTGGGTACGTCGAGTTGGCCGGTCTCGTGGAATTCGAGCTGGCGCCGGCGGTTGGCGATGATGCCTTCGGGGCGGAAGCGCATCAGGAGGATGAGCGCGATACCGAAGGCGAGGAGCGACTTGTCCTGGAGGAACACCAGCTTCTCGGGCAGCAGGTAGAGCAGGGCCGCGCCGAGGAGGGGGCCGGCGACGGTGCCCATGCCGCCGAGGACGACCGCGGCCAGGAGGAACGCGGAGTTGGGCGGGGTGGAGCCGGCGAACTGGTACGGCGTGGGGACCACGCTGTAGGTGACGTGGGCGCTGACGGTGCCGGCGAGGCCGGCGAGGGCGGCGCCGAGGGCGAAGGCGATGAGCTTGACGCGGAAGCCGTTGATGCCCATGGCGGTGGCGGCGGTCTCGTCCTCGCGGATGGCGATCCAGGAGCGGCCGATGCGGGAGTCCGCCGCACGCGTGTAGACCAGGACCACGATGGCCATGATCAGCACCATGAGCAGGTAGTAGTTGGCGAACCGGCCGAGGGTGAATCCGCCGATGTCGTGGGCCTGGCCGAAGTTGAACCCGAAGAGGTTCAGGTCGGGGATGGCGGGGATGCCGTTGGGGCCGTTGGTGACGTCGGGTCCGGAGTCGCCGTCCATGTTGTTGACGGCGATACGGAAGATCTCACCGAAGCCCAGCGTCACGATCGCCAGGTAGTCGCCGCGCAGGCGGAGGGTCGGGGCGCCGATGAGGACGCCGAAGACCAGGGAGGCGGCGGCGCCGGCCAGGGCGGAGGCCCAGAACGGCAGGTGGACGCCGGAGATGGTGGAGAACTCGGAGCCGGAGACGAGGGCGGCGGTGTAGGCGCCGACGCCGAGGAAGGCGACGTATCCGAGGTCGAGGAGGCCTGCGAGGCCGACGACGATGTTCAGGCCGAGGGCCACGGTCCCGAAGATCAGGATGTTGACGCCGATGTTGGCGTAGTGGTCGTCGGTCTGGGTGAAGGGGAAGGCGATGGCCGCGGCGAAGCCCATGGCGAGGGTGAAGCTGCGGTTGGCCGCGATCAGCGACGAGAACCGGTCCATGAGGCCCGCGGTGTGCACGGCCCACGTGGCGAAGGTGACGACGAAGAGGTAGCCGATGAAGAGTTCGCCGTATTCGGTGTCGATGCCGTAGGTGAAGACGCCGAGGCCGATGATGGTGACGACCGTGATCACGGCTCGCTGGATCCAGGGCGCGGTGGCCTGGGCGGCGGGGATGCGGTCGGGCTTGGCGACGTAGGCCTTGAGGGCCTCCTTGGTGCCGTCGGTGCCGCTCTTCTCCTGGGGGAGGGCGAGGGCGCCGAGGACGGGCAGGAGGGAGGCTATGGCCGCGATCCAGCCGCCGGGTTCGAGGTTGACGACGCCGCCGAGCTTGGCGCTGATGGCGATGACGGTGAACCAGGTGACGGTGAAGCCGCCGAGTGCGGTGAGGACGAGCGGCGCGTTGTTACGGGCGGGCAGCAGCCAGCCGAGTCCGCGGATGCCGTAGGAGGCGAGGGCGAACAGGGCGGTGAGGACACCGGCGGTGAAGGTGAGCCACTGCAGGCCGCCGGGGTAGCCGTTGAAGGTGAGGTCGCCGGGGAACTCGTCGGTCCAGGTCCAGGCGAGGTACGCGGAGGCCGCGGTGGCGATGCCGCCGGCGAGGAGCAGGGCGCGGGCGGCCGTGGTGGGCAGCGGGATGAGGCCTCGGAGTGCGGGCGCCGGGGTGGGGGCGGCGTCCGGGGCGGGGGTCTTGGTCGTCTCGGTCATGTCGTCACGCCCTGTCCGCGACGCGCTCGCCGAGCAGGCCTTGTGGTCTGAAGAGGAGCACGAGGATGAGGAGGCCGAAGGCCCAGACGTTGGCCCAGCTCTGACCGCCGAGCTGCTGCATGCCGGGGATCTCGTCGATGTAGGCGGAGGCGAGGGTTTCGGCGATGCCGAGGACGACGCCGCCGAGCATGGCGCCGTAGATGTTGCCGATGCCGCCGAGGACGGCCGCGGTGAAGGCCTTGAGGCCCATCAGGAAGCCCATGCGGTAGTCGACGTTGCCGTACTTGAGTCCGTAGGCGACGGCGGCGACGGCGGCGAAGAAGCCGCCGATGGCGAAGGCGATGACGATGATGCGGTTGGTGTCGATGCCCATGAGCTGTGCGGTGTCGGGGTCCTGCGCGGTGGCCTGCATGGCCCGGCCGGTCCGGCTGCGGCGCACGAAGATCGCGAGGGCGGCCATGCAGACGACGGCGGCCAGGATCAGGAAGATGTCGGCGTCCTTGATGGTGATGGAGCCGATGTCGTGGGTGGCGTCGAGCCCGGGGAAGGCGCGGGCGCGGTCGGCGCCGGGGTAGAAGTTGCGGACGACTTCCTGGAGGGCCAGGGAGAGGCCGATGGCGGTGATGAGCGGTGCCAGGCGTGGTGCTCCGCGCAGTGGCCGGTAGGCGAACCGTTCCGCTCCGACGGCGATGAGGATGGCCACGAGGGCGCCGCCGATGAGCATCATCGGTACGGCGATGGCCATCGAGGTGCCGTCGGGCAGGATGTAGAAGTAGACCGTGAGGGCGCCGAAGGCCCCGGTCATGAAGATCTCGCCGTGCGCGAAGTTGATGAGCTGGACGATGCCGTACACCATCGTGTAGCCGATGGCGATCAGCCCGTACATCGAGCCGAGAAGCAGCCCGTTGGCCAGCTGCTGCGGCAGGGTGTTCACCGCATGGCCTCCATGTCGCTGGTGGTCGTGTGCACTGGATGTGTGCGTGGTCGTGTGCTGTGGGGGGTGTGGAAACGGGCCGCGCGGTCGGGGTCTTCCTTCCGCGCGGCCCGTGGTGCGGCGTTGTGGCGGGCCGGACTACTTCAGGTCGGCGGTGCCGGTCTCCACGTCCTTCCAGGCACCCTTCTCGACCTGGTAGACCGTCAGCTGCTTGTTGGTGGTGTCGCCGTACTCGTCGAAGGAGATCTTGCCGGTGAGGCCTTCGAAGTCGGACTTCTGGACACCGTCGACGACCTTGGAGCGCAGGTCGTTGATGTCGGTGGGCACCTTGCCGCCGTTGGCGTCGGCCGCGGCCTTGACGGCCTTGATGATGGCGGTGGTGGCGTCGTAGGCGTAGGCGCCGTAGGCGCCGTAGTCGCCCTTGTAGCCCTTGTCCTTGTACGTCTGGATGAACTGCTTGGCGGCGGGCAGGGTGTCGGCGGGGACACCGATCGCCGTGGCGAGGTCGCCTTCGGAGGACTTGCCGGCGGCCTCGATGTAGGTGGAGGCGAACATGCCGTCGCCGCCGAACAGCGGGATCTTGGCGCCGGTGTCCTTGAGCTGCTTGGTGATCAGCGCGGACTCGTCGTACTGGCCGCCGTAGTAGACCAGGTCGGCACCGGAGTTCTTGATCTTCGTGGCGAGCGAGCCGAAGTCCTTGTCACCGGTGTTGACGTGGTCGGTCGCGACGACCTTGCCGCCCATCTTCTTGTACTGCTCGGCGAAGATCTTCGCGAGGCCGGCGCCGTAGGTCTGCTTGTCGTCGACGACGAAGGCCTTCTTTTTCTTCATGCCGTTGTACGCGTAGCCGGCGGCGAAGCTGCCCTGCAGTTCGTCGGTGGTGGCGGTGCGGAAGTACGTCTTGTAGGGACGCTTCTTGTCCGTCTGCCAGTTCTTGCCCTGGGTCAGCTCGGGGTTGGTGTTGGCCGGGGAGATCTGGACCATGTTGGCCGAGGCGAACACCTGCTGCATCGTCTGGGCGACGCCGGAGTTCAGGGGGCCGACGGCGCCGACGGCGGTCTTGTCGCCGACGATGCTGGTGGCGTTGGACTGGCCGGTGGCGGGCTGCGCCTTGTCGTCCAGGGCCTTGAGCTTGAACTTCACGCCCGGGACCCAGTTGTTCTTGTTGGCGTCGTCGACGGCAATCTGGGCGCCGTACTGGATGCCGAGGCCGGTGGTGGAGTTCTCACCGGACAGGGGGGCGTCGACGCCGATGGTCAGCGTGGTGCCGTCGCCGCTGTCTCCGCTCTTGTCGCCGCTGTCGTCTCGGGACCCGCAGGCGGTGAGAGTCAGAGCTCCGGTCGTCAGAACGGAGGTAAGAATCACCAAGGAACGCTGTCGCACGATCAGTCCTTTCACAGGCAGGCCCGCCCTTGGTCGGGGGGTAGTGCCGCGCTGGTACCGAACTCCCGATGGAGCGGTGACTGGCCGTGACTCTAAGCCCGGTGTGGAGGCAGGGTCAGCGGCGTGGGACGGCTTGTGACTTTCTTGTTATGACGCGGTGGATGCCCGGCTTCTCCGGTGGGCTATCTCAGCGGATTTGGCCGTTTTTCTCCGAAGTCCGCATTCTGAGAACCCGCACTTCCGGTTGGCCATGGCCGAGATCGTGCGGTCGGCGGGGCGCAGGTGGCGAGGGCGGGATCGGCAGGGTTCCGGGGGTGGGCGGGGCCGAAGAGGAGGCCGCGGTGTTGTATTGCGCGCGCGTTACGGAGCGTTACGCAAAGAAAGGCGCGGCTCGTGTCCAGGGGGAGTTCCGAACAATTGGAAACAGTTAATTCCACGGTGTCGCAGGGGGTGAACCGGAACCTGCCTGCTTTTCGGGGAAGTTGAGGGGTCCGGCTGTGTGTCTACGCGCGGACGCCGCCGCGTGGGTGTTCCCTCGCGGCGGCGTCGGGCCGAACGGGTCTGCGGGCTGAAACGTGTCTGCGGGTGGATCGGCGCTCGGTGCGGATCAGTGCGCGGCGCGGATCAGTGCCTCGTCGCCCGGGTTCACGTCGCGCAGCATGCAGGTGAGTCGGGCAGTGCACACCCTTTTGTCGCTTTCGTCCGTGATGACGATTTCATAGGTGGCGGTCGAGCGTCCCCGGTGCACGGGCGTGGCCACGCCCGTGACGAGGCCGGAGCGGGCCCCGCGGTGGTGGGTGCAGTTCAGGTCGACGCCCACGGCGATCTTGGAGCTGCCGCCGTGCAGCATGGACCCGACCGAGCCGAGCGTCTCGGCGAGTACCGCGGAGGCCCCGCCGTGCAGCAGTCCGTAGGGCTGGGTGTTGCCCTCCACCGGCATCGTCCCGACGACCCGGTCCGCCGACGCCTCGAGGATCTGGACGCCCATCCGGGTCCCGAGGTGGCCCGCGGAGAACAGGGCCAGGAGGTCCACGCCGAGCGCGGCGTACTCGTCGATGACCTCTTGCGGGAACTTCACATGCTGCTGCTCACCCATGGGGCCGGGCTCCGTTCGTCCTGGTCACTGCGGCTGGCTCTGTGACTGAGCAAACGCTCAGTCGGTGGCCGATTGTTCCAGACGCACCACGACGGACTTGCTGGCCGGGGTGTTGCTGGTGTCCGCGGTGGCGTCCAGCGGTACCAGCACGTTGGTCTCCGGGTAGTACGCGGCGGCGCAGCCCCGGGCGGTCGGATAGTGCACGACCCGGAAGCCCGGCGCCCGGCGCTCCACGCCGTCCTTCCACTCACTGACCAGGTCGACGTAGGAGCCGTCCGCCAGCTTCAGCTTCGCCGCGTCCTCGGGGTTGACCAGCACCACCCGGCGGCCGTTCTTGATGCCCCGGTAGCGGTCGTCGAGGCCGTAGATCGTGGTGTTGTACTGGTCGTGCGAGCGCAGCGTCTGGAGCAGCAGGCGGCCCTCGGGCAGTTCCGGGAACTCCACGGGCGCGGCGGTGAAGTTGGCCTTGCCGGTGGCGGTGGGGAAGCGGCGCTCGTCACGCGGGGCGTGGGGGAGGGCGAAGCCGCGGGCGGAACCCGTCACGCGCGCGTTGAAGTCCTCGAAGCCGGGGATCACCCGCGCGATCCGGTCCCGGATCGTCGCGTAGTCCTTCTCGAACTCCTCCCACGGCGTGGAGCTGTTCTCGCCCAGCACACCGCGGGCCAGGCGGCAGACGATGGCCGGCTCGGACAGCAGGTGCGCGCTCGCGGGCTCCAGCCGGCCCTGGGAGGCGTGCACCATGCCCATCGAGTCCTCGACCGTCACGAACTGCTCGCCGCTGCCCTGGAGGTCGCGTTCGGTACGGCCGAGCGTCGGGAGGATCAGGGCACGCGCGCCCGTGATCACGTGCGAGCGGTTCAGCTTCGTCGACACGTGCACGGTCAGCCGGGCCCGCCGCATCGCCGCCTCGGTGACCTCCGTGTCGGGGGACGCCGAGACGAAGTTGCCGCCCATGGCGAAGAAGACCTTCGCCTCACCGTCGCGCAGCGCGCGGATCGCCCGTACGACGTCGTAGCCGTGCTCGCGCGGCGGTGCGAAGCCGAACTCCTTCTCCAGGGCGTCCAGGAAAGCCGGGGCGGGGCGCTCGAAGATGCCCATCGTGCGGTCGCCCTGCACGTTCGAATGGCCGCGCACCGGGCAGACGCCCGCGCCCGGGCGGCCGATGTTGCCGCGCAGGAGGAGGAAGTTGACCACTTCCCTGATCGTGGGGACCGAGTGCTTGTGCTGGGTGAGACCCATCGCCCAGCACACGATGGTGCGTTCGGAGGCGAGGATCATGCGCAGCGCGTCCTCGATCTCCTTCCGGGTCAGCCCGGTGGCCGCGAGCGTCGCGTCCCAGTCGGCGGCGCGGGCGGCCTCGGCGAACTCCTCGTAGCCGTGCGTGTGCTCCCGGACGAACGCCTCGTCGACCGCGCCCTCCCTTTCGAGGATCAGCTTGTTGAGGATGCGGAAGAGGGCCTGGTCTCCGCCGATGCGGATCTGGAGGAACAGGTCGGTGAGGGAGGCACCCTTGAGCATGCCCTGCGGGGTCTGCGGGTTCTTGAAGCGTTCCAGGCCCGCCTCGGGAAGCGGGTTGACGCTGATGATCCTCGCGCCGTTGGTCTTGGCCTTCTCCAGCGCGGACAGCATGCGCGGGTGGTTGGTGCCCGGGTTCTGGCCGGCGACGATGATCAGGTCGGCCTTGTACAGGTCCTCCAGCAGGACGCTGCCCTTGCCGATGCCGATCGTCTCCGAAAGGGCCGAGCCGGACGACTCATGGCACATGTTCGAGCAGTCGGGGAGGTTGTTCGTGCCGAGCTCGCGGGCGAACAGCTGGTACAGGAACGCTGCCTCGTTGCTGGTGCGCCCTGAGGTGTAGAAGAGGGCCTCGTCCGGTGAGGCGAGGGCGGCGACCTCCTCGGCGATGATGCCGAAGGCGCGCTCCCAGGTGACCGGCTCGTAGTGCGTGCCCCCTTCTGGGAGATACATGGGGTGGGTGAGGCGCCCCTGCTGCCCCAGCCAGTAGCCGCTGCGGCCGGCGAGATCGGCGACCGGGTGCGCGGCGAAGAACTCGGGCGTGACCCGGCGCAGCGTGGCCTCCTCGGCTACCGCCTTCGCGCCGTTCTCACAGAACTCCGCCTTGTGCCGGTGCTCCGGCTCGGGCCAGGCGCAGCCCGGGCAGTCGAAGCCCTCCCTCTGGTTCACGCTCAGCAGCGTCAGCGCCGTGCGCTTCACGCCCATCTGCTGCTGGGCCATGCGCAGTGTGTGCCCGATCGCGGGGAGGCCCGCTGCCGCGTGCTTCGGCCCGGCGACCTGCGGCGCGTCCTGAACCGGATCACTCTTGGGCGGCTTCGTGGCCATCGCACGCTCCCCTTCCACTGCGCTGTGAGCTACCTCTCCGATCCTCCCACGCGGTGCTGACATCGGGTGAGGGCGGGCCCGGGGCGACGCCCCGCGCGGTCGGAGGCGACGCCCGCCCGGTGCCCGCGCGGTCGGGGGTGACGCCCGCCCGGTGCCCGCGCGGTCGGTCGGGGGCGGGGCCGAGTGTCAGTGGGGCGTGGCAGGATCGGGGGCGTGGCAGAGACAGCATCGAAGACGACCGACAAGACCTCCGGCGGCAGCCGCCCGCGACTGATGCTCATGGACGGGCACTCGCTGGCCTACCGCGCGTTCTTCGCGCTGCCCGCGGAGAACTTCACCACCGCGACGGGCCAGCCGACGAACGCGATCTACGGCTTCGCGTCGATGCTGGCCAACACGCTGCGCGACGAGGAACCCACGCACTTCGCGGTCGCCTTCGACGTCTCCCGCAAGACCTGGCGGTCCCAGGAGTTCACGGAGTACAAGGCGAACCGCTCCAAGACCCCGGACGAGTTCAAGGGCCAGGTCGAGCTGATCGGCGAGCTCCTCGACGCGATGGGCGCCGCCCGCTTCGCGGTGGACGGCTTCGAGGCGGACGACGTCATCGCCACCCTCGCCACCCAGGCCGAGGCCGAAGGCTTCGAGGTGCTGATCGTCACGGGCGACCGTGACTCGTTCCAGCTGGTCAGCGAGCACACCACGGTGCTGTACCCGACCAAGGGCGTCTCCGAGCTGACCCGCTTCACCCCGGAGAAGGTGTTCGAGAAGTACGGGTTGACGCCCGCGCAGTACCCCGACTTCGCGGCCCTGCGCGGCGACCCCTCCGACAACCTCCCCGGCATCCCCGGCGTCGGCGAGAAGACCGCCGCGAAGTGGATCAACCAGTTCGGCTCCTTCGCGGACCTCGTCGAGCGCGTCGAGGAGGTCAAGGGCAAGGCCGGCCAGAACCTCCGCGACCACCTCGAGGCGGTCAAGCTCAACCGCCGGCTCACCGAGCTGGAGCGACAGGTGGAGCTCCCCAAGGGCGTCGCCGACCTGGAGCGGGCCGCCTACGACCGCACGGCCGTCGCGGTGGTCCTGGACACCCTGGAGATCCGCAACCCCTCGCTGCGCGAGCGGCTCTTCGCCGTCGACCCCGGCGCCGAGGAGGCCGAGACCACGCCGGTCAGCACCGAGGGCGTGCAGCTGGACGGCACCGTGCTGGCCACCGGCGAGCTGACCGGCTGGCTCACCGAGCACGCCACCGGGCCCCTCGGTATCGCCACGGTCGACACCTGGGCGCTCGGCACCGGCTCGGTCGCCGAGGTCGCGCTCGCCGCGCCCGGCGGACCGGCCGCCTGGTTCGACCCCTCCCAGCTGGACGAGGCCGACGAGACGGCCTTCGCCACCTGGCTCGCCGACGCCGACCGGCTCAAGACCTTCCACAACGCCAAGGGCGCCATGCGGGTCTTCGCCGAGCACGGCTGGAGCGTCGAGGGCGTCACCATGGACACCGCGCTCGCCGCCTATCTGGTCAAGCCGGGCCGCCGCTCCTTCGACCTGGACGCGCTGTCCCTCGAGTACCTGCACCGCGAGCTGACCCCCGCCGCCGCTGCCGACGGCCAGCTCGCCTTCGGAGCGGACGAGGGCGCCGAGGCCGAGGCCCTGATGATCCAGGCCCGTGCCGTCCTCGACCTGGGCCAGGCCTTCGAGGGCCGTCTGGAGGAGGTCGGCGCCGCCGATCTCCTGCGCGACATGGAGCTGCCCACCTCCGCGCTGCTCGCCCGCATGGAGCGGCATGGCATCGCGGCCGACCGTGCTCACCTGGAGGCCATGGAGCAGATGTTCGCCGGCGCCGTCCAGCAGGCCGTGAAGGAGGCCCACGCGGCGGCCGGGCGTGAATTCAACCTGGGCTCGCCCAAGCAGCTCCAGGAAGTCCTCTTCGGCGAGCTGGCCCTGCCCAAGACGAAGCGGACGAAGACCGGCTACACCACGGACGCCGACGCCCTCGCCTGGCTCGCCGGCCAGACGGACAACGAGCTGCCGGTGATCATGCTCCGCCACCGTGAGCAGGCCAAGCTCCGCGTCACCGTCGAGGGCCTGATCAAGACGATCGCCGCGGACGGCCGGATCCACACCACCTTCAACCAGACGGTCGCCGCCACCGGCCGGCTGTCCTCGACGGACCCGAACCTGCAGAACATCCCGGTCCGCACCGACGAGGGCCGCGCCATCCGCCGCGGCTTCGTCGTCGGCGAGGGCTTCGAGTCCCTGATGACGGCCGACTACAGCCAGATCGAGCTGCGCGTGATGGCCCACCTCTCCGAGGACGAGGGCCTGATCGAGGCCTTCACCTCGGGCGAGGACCTGCACACCACGGCCGCCTCCCAGGTCTTCGCGGTCGAGCCGACCGCGGTGGACGCCGAGATGCGCCGCAAGATCAAGGCCATGTCCTACGGCCTGGCCTACGGGCTGTCCGCCTTCGGCCTCTCCCAGCAGCTGAACATCGAGGCGGCGGAGGCCCGCGCCCTGATGGACGCCTACTTCGAGCGGTTCGGCGGCGTACGGGACTATCTGCGCCGCGCGGTCGACGAGGCCCGGGCCACGGGCTACACGGCGACGCTCTTCGGGCGCCGCCGCTACCTCCCCGACCTCAACAGCGACAACCGCCAGCGCCGTGAGGCGGCGGAGCGGATGGCCCTCAACGCGCCCATCCAGGGCACTGCGGCCGACATCGTGAAGATCGCCATGCTCAAGGTGGGCGGCGCGCTGAAGGAGGCCGGACTGGAGTCCCGGATGCTGCTCCAGGTGCACGACGAAGTCGTGCTGGAGATCGCCCCGGGGGAGCGCGCGGCAGCTGAGGAACTCGTCCGCCGCGAGATGGCGAACGCGGTTCACCTCCGCGTACCGCTGGGCGTCTCGGTGGGCGCGGGCGCGGACTGGGAGTCGGCGGCGCACTAGGCGCTGCGCTGCTTGGACCGGGCTGGGTCGGGTCGCGTCGGGCCGGGCCGGGTCGCGTCGGGCCGGGCAGGGAGCAGGGGTGGGGTGGTGCTTCGGGGCCGGGGCTCTTCGGGCGGCCGGAGAAGGCCGCCCCGGCTCCGTCCCGCCTCCGCCGAGGTATCGGCCCTGGCTCGGTCCCACCCCGGTCCCCACCCCGGTCCCACCGGTCCCGACCTCATCCGGGCACCCGCCCCAGCCGAGCCCGGCCCGCCCTGGGCCCACCCTCACCAAGACCATCACTCGCGTGGCCCCCGTGAAGGCGCCCCCGCTCACGACCGTCGCCAAGATGCGGGCATGGGTATACGCACGCTCCTCGGCCGCACGGCACCAGGCGTGGCACTTCCGCCGGTCCGGGTCTACGCGGCCGACTCAAGCACGCTCCGCGTCCCCGCGACCCTCGCCACGGCCCTGCGCCGGACGACGGCGGATCTCCGTAACCGCCTGGCCTTCGGACGCCGGTCCACCGGCTCCGCCGGCCTGCCTACTGTTCTCTCGGAGCCCGGCGACCTGCCCGGCGGTCCCGGGACACCCGGCGAAACCGGCGGAGCCACCCCTCTCCGGGCCTGGTCCGACCGGGCCCGCGGTTACCTGACCCTCGTCCTCACCCTGCTGCCACGGCCGCGCCCCGCGCACACCACCATCACGGTGTACATCGCGACCACCGAGCCCCTCAGCGAGCGGCCGGACGGCTCGGCTCCGTATCGCCGGCACGGTCAGGACCGCCGGGGTCCGGAACCGGGCGCCGCGCCCTGACCGCCACGGCGTACAGCAGCAGCGCCGGGACGAGGCCCGCCCCCGCACCGAAGCACACCGTCGGAATGATCTCCCACGGCTTCGCGGCCGACCCCCAGTAGGCCCACCACCGCGCCGCCCGCTGCACCGCCCCCAGCAGCGCGAAGCCGCCGATCACGGCACCGGCCGCCCAGCGGTCCCGTGCCGCCAGCACCGGGATCCCCACCGGCTCACGCACCGGCGCCCCTCGCAGCGCGCGCACCACGAACACGGCGATCACCACAGCCGCCACCGCCGAACCGCCGTACTGCAGGTACCAGTACAGCGGCGAGCCCGCCACCTCACGGCCCAGCACCGGAAACAGCCGCATCCCCCACCGGTCGAGGTGTGTGAAGGCGTCCCACACGACGTGCGTCAGCGCGCCGAGCACCGCCGACACGTACCACCGCGCCACCAGTGAGGGCGTCACACGCGCGCGTGGCGCCCCGCATCGCACCAGGGCCGCCACCCGCCCCTGCCGAGCCCGCGGCAGCAGCGCCACCAGCGGTTCGCGCATCAGCAGCCAGAGCCCCACCAGCGCCCAGGCGATGAGCACATCGACCGTGAACACCCCCCAGAACGCGTGCGTGACGTCACCGAACTCCATCGCACCGGACAGCACACTCGCCGCGTAGTAGGTCATGTCGGGCGCGAAGGAACCCGCCACGAGGACGGCGGGCACCAGCGGGCCCCGGCCGGTCCCGTCGGTGCGTACGGCGGGCAGTACGGCTGCCGCGTGGCTCAGCGTGAACGGCAACTCTGCTCCTAGTGACGGTCGTTGCCAGGCGATCGGACCGCCCAGTATGCGGGATGCCGAACATCGGCAGCCCGCCACGCTCGCCGCATGACCAACCGGTGAAAACCGGGCACGAACGGGTGCCCGAGCAAAGCAAGTTGCCGTAGGGTCGCCAGGGTCACCGTGCCGGGGCGAGAGACATGACAGCCGGAGGGCAACCACTCGGGCCGGTCGATCGTCACAACAGAGCGAACGCAACAGAAGAGCGCGAACGCAACAGAAGTGCGCGACAGGCAGAGACGGGCGCTGGGGCGTCCACGGGAGGGGTTCACTCTATGGCGGCGCAATTCGGCAGGAGGCTGCGCAAGGGGGCGGCAACCACCGCCGTGGCCGCGGTAGCGGTCGCGGCGCTGTCCGCCTCCCAGGCTCCGGGCGTGAACGACCACGGCAGACAGACCGCGGCGGACGCCACGCCCTCACCCGACGCGAGTGCTTCCGACGGCAGCGCCACCGGCAACTCGCCGTACTACACGGACCTGCCGCCGCTCAAGAGCCCGAACCCGTCCCCGAGCGCCGGCACCGGCCCCGCGGCCCCCGGCGCCACCGAGGCGGGCATCCCCGCGACCGTCCTCGACGCCTACAAGAAGGCCGAGACCGCGCTGAACGAGGCCAAGCCGGGCTGCAACCTGCCCTGGCAACTCCTCGCCGCCATCGGCAAGGTGGAGTCGGGCCAGGCCCGCGGCGGCCGTGTCGCCGCCGACGGCACGACCCTCTCGCCCATCCTCGGCCCGCAGCTCGACGGCAACGGCTTCGCCCTCATCAGGGACACCGACGACGGGGCCTACGACGGCAACAGCTCCTACGACCAGGCCGTCGGGCCCATGCAGTTCATCCCGTCCACCTGGAAGTGGGCGGGCCGTGACGGCAACGCCGACGGCGAGAAGGACCCCAACAACATCTACGACGCGGCGCTCGCCGCCGGCCACTACCTGTGCCGTTTCGACTGGGACCTGTCCGACCAGAACGACCTCGACCGCGCGATCCTCAGCTACAACAACTCGCGGGACTACCTGAACCTGGTCATGCGCTGGGTGGAGTACTACCGCAAGGGCACGCACGAGATCCCCGACGGCACCGGCACGCTGCCCGGCAACCGCAGCGACGACGGGGCCGGGGCGAGCCCCTCGCCCTCCACGCCGAGCACACCGAGCACGCCGACCACCCCGGCTCCGGGCGGCTCGAAGCCCAAGCCCAGCCCCAAGCCCGAGAAGCCCGGCGGCGGCTCGACGACCCCGAAGCCGCCCACCGACCCCGGCGGCACCCCGACCACGCCCCCCTCGACGCCTCCCACGAACACCGACACGGTGGACCACCTGGAGGACGCCGGAACCGCCAAGCTCACCGCCATGGCCGGTGACGCGTTCACCAAGCGGATCAGCACCCGCGCCGAGACGAAGGCCGGCAAGGCCGTCGGCAAGGTAAGGGTCCGCTTCACGATCATCGGCGGTACGGACACCACCTTCACCGGCGGCGAGAACGTGGCCACGGTCGCCACCAACAGCTCCGGCGTCGCCGTCGCACCCGCTCTCCAGGCGGGGGAGAAGACGGGTGAGATCACCGTCCGCGCCACCGTCGTGGGCCGCACGGTCGCCGGCCTCGACTACACGGCCACCGTCACCGAACGCGCAGCCGACGCCCTCGCCCGCACCGGTGACGCCGCGCTGACCTGCGCCCCGGGCGGCGAGTTCGCCGACCAGGTCGAGGTGAAGGCCACATACAAGGGCGCCGTCGCCGACGGCGTCGCGGCCACCGCCACACTGATCAAGTCGGCGGACGACCCGACCGCCGCCGACAAGGGCCCCTACTTCAAGGACGCCGACGGCAAGGCCGTCCGCACCCTGAAGGCCCTCAAGACGGACGCGAAGGGCCTGCTGAAGCTGCCGAAGCTGTACGCGGACGACACCACCGGCACGTTCCTGCTGCGCATCAGCACCGCGGGCGGAGCGACACTCACCGTCGAACTGACCGTGGCGGCGGCCGAGACGTCCTCGCCGAGCCCGTCCGCGAGCCCCAGCGCCTAGTTCTCAGGTAGTACGGACGACGCCCCTCTTGAAGGAGGGGCGTCGTTGTGTGTGCAACGTGTTCTCATCTCCGCCGCGCGTTGCTACGGTGCCGAGAAACCTGACGGTGTATCAGCTCGACGGTGGGGAGGCCCCCGTATGCGCACTCTTGTCGCGGCCGCCACCGGTCTCGCCGTCGCGTTCGCCGTGGTCCTGACGCTGACCGCCCTCGGCTCCCCCTCGGGCGGGACGTCCCCGAAGCCGCTGCTGACGACGGTGCCCGCACACCCCTGACCGCCCGCCCGGGACGGAGGCCGAGATGCGTCGCAAGGCCGCTCTGATCCTGCTCGCCCTCGCCGTGTTCTGCACGGCGTTGTCCCCGCTGCTGCGCTGGTACGCCTTCCCGCGCCTCGCCAAGGTCCCCGCGAACCAGTACCAGGACATGGTCCTGGAGGCCCGCGACGCCACCCTCCTGGACTACGGCACGATGCGGGCGAAGAAGGTCCCCAAGGTCACCATCGTGCAGACCCTCAAGGGCAATGTGGAGGCCTCCGAGAGGATCGAGGAGTCGGCGGGCCGGGACGTCGTCGTCTGGGACGGCCTGTCCTACGTCGTCGGCCCCGACGGCGAGATGGTGTCGAAGATCCCCGAGCGCTACATCTTCGACGCCCACACCCAGGAGCCCGTCCACGCCACCGGCGAGTCGGTCGACGGCGACCCGGTGCGCCGCGAGGGCATCGAGTTCAAATGGCCCTTCCTCACGGAGAAACGGGCCTATCAGTACTTCGACGCCCAGGCCCGCGTCACCGCCCCCATCCACTACCAGGACACCCGCACCTTCCGTGGCCTGGAGGTCTACTACTTCGAGCAGACCATCCCCTGGACCAAGGTGAAGATCCCGAAGACGCTGCCCGTCAAGGGCCTCACCCCGGAGTCGGTCGCCCAGACGGGCACGACCCGCTGGTACACCACGGTCCGCAAGTTCTGGGTCGAGCCCCTAACCGGCGCCCCCGTCTACGGCGAGGAGCTCCACAAGGAGGAACTGCGCGGCGGCGCCCTCCTCGGCGACCGCGACAAGGTGACGGCGTTCGCCGGCCACGTGAAGATGCGCGAGGACTACATCACGCACACGGTCGACCTGGTGAAGTCCCAGCGCCTGCTCATCCTGCTGATGACGTCCTACCTGCCGTGGGGCTCCCTCACCCTCGGCGTCCTTCTGCTGGCCCTCGCGCTGTACCTGGAGGCCCGCGGCCGCCGCCCCGCCGGCCCGGCCCCGGCAGCGGCCGAGGAGCCGTCACAGGTCAGCGCCTGAGCCGGGAGTTGGTGTACCGGGTCGGCTCGGCACCCGCCGGGTCCTCGGGCCACGGATGCTTCGGATACCGCCCGCGCAGCTCCGCCCGCACGCCCTTGTAGCCGTCCCGCCAGAACGAGGCGAGGTCAGCGGTGACGGCGGCCGGCCGCCCGGCCGGGGACAGCAGATGCACGAGCAGCGGCACCCCGGCGACCCGGGGCGACTCCTGAAGCCCGAACATCTCCTGCAACTTCACCGCGAGCACGGGCTGCTCGGGCCGGGAGTAGTCGACGCGGATCCTCGACCCGCTCGGCACGGCCATCCGCTCCGGGGCGAGCTCGTCCAGCCGCCCGGCCTCGCCGGAGGCCCAGGGCAGCAGCCGGGCGAGCGCCTGGCCGGCATCGATCCGTCCCAGATCGGCCCGCCGCCGCGCCCGGCTCAGCTCCGGCTCCAGCCACTCCTCCGCGCGCGCGTGGAGCGCTTCGTCGCAGACATCGGGCCAGGGCTCACCGAGGTGCAGCCGCAGAAAGGCGAGCCGCTGCCGCAGGACCTCGGCATCCGCCGACCACCGCAGCAACCCGAGCCCCTCCCGCCGCAGCCCGTCCAGCAGCGCGCCCCGTACGAGCCCGGGATCGGCGTCCTTCAGCGACCGCACGGCCAACTCCACGGCCCCCAGCCGCTCCACCCGCCGCGCCACGACGTCCCCACCGTCCCAGCACACCTCGTCCCCCTCGTCCAGCAGCGCCCCCGCGGCGAGCCGGGCGATCCCCTCGTCGACCACGGCGCCCGACTGCACACGCGCGTGCCCCTTGCCGACGGGCCGGTCCGCCACGGCGACGGCGACCCAGCCGGCCCCTCGCAGCGCGCTGCCCTCGCCCATCTCGGCCCGGGTCCCGGACACCATGAGGCACGACCCACCGTCGGCCCTTGCGACGCGCTCGGGATAGGCGAGAGCGGCGACGAGCCCGACCCGCCGGTCCTCCGAGGCATCCGCCCACGCCTCGGCCTCCGTCTTTCCCTCTGCCTCTGGAGGGCGGTTACGCGTGGGTGGGTGGGACATCTCAGAGCCGACGGCCCGCAGCCGCCGGACCTCGCGACGCCACCGCGTGGCATAGGCGTCACCCTCACGCCGCGCACGACGCAACGCACTCGCCAGATCGTCGCCGTACTCCCGAGGCGCCTCCTCGCTCAGCAAGGCGACCACCTCCGAGGCCCGATCGACCCCCACGAACGGCACGGAGTCGAGCAACGCCCGCCCCAGCCGCGGATGCAGCCCCAGCCGCGACAGGGCGACTCCCCGCTCAGTCGCCCGCCCGACGGAGTCGACGGCCCCGACAACGCCCAGTACCTCACGCGCCGCCGCCATACCCCCGGAGGGCGGCGCATCCAGCAACGCAAGCCCGGACGCGTCAGGATCCCCCCAGCACGCCACCTGAAGCGCGAACGCCGTCAGGTCGGCCACCTTGATCTCCGGCGAAGGAAAACGCGGCAGCCGCCCGTCCTCGGCCTCCGTCCAGCAGCGGTACACCGCCCCCGGCGCCTCACGCCCGGCCCGCCCCGCCCGCTGCCGCCCGGCGGCCTGCGACGCCCGTACCGTCGTCAGCGCGCTCAACCCGCGCGCGTGGTCGACCCGCGGCTCACGCGCCAGCCCCGAGTCCACGACGACCCGCACGCCCGGCACCGTCAACGACGACTCCGCCACGGACGTGGCCAGCACGACCCGCCGCCGTTCACCCGGGGCGAGCACCGCGTCCTGCACGGCGGCCGGCGCCCGCCCGTGCACCTGCAGCACATCGACGTCCCCAAGGCCCCCGAGCTGCCCGGCCACCCGGGCGATCTCGCCCACGCCCGGCAGAAAACACAGCACGTCCCCGTCCCGCTCGGCCAGTGCCCGCCGCACCACCGACGCCACATGCGTCAGCAGCGCCGGATCGACACGCATACCGTGCGGCGGCCGTACGGGCCGCACCGGCGGCGTCCACACCACCTCCACCGGATATGCCGCCCCCCGGGCCTCCACCACCGGCGCGTCGCCCAGCAGCGCGGCCCACCCCTGCGCGTCGGTCGTCGCCGAGGCGGCCACCAGCCGCAGCCCGGGCCGCAGCGTCTGCCGTACGTCCCACAGGAACGCCGCCGCCGTGTCCGCGTCCAGATGACGCTCGTGGCACTCGTCGAGCACCACCACGTCGACACCGGTCAGCTCCTGGTCCCGCTGCAACCGCTGCACCAGCACACCAGTCGTCACGACCTCCACGCGCGTGTGCCGCCCGACGACCCGTTCCCCGCGCACGGTGTAGCCGACACTCCCGCCGGGCTTCTCACCCAGCAGCCACGCCATCCGCCGCGCCGCCGCCCGGGCCGCGATCCGCCGCGGCTCGGCCACGATCACCCGCCGCTCGGGGCCCTCGTCGAGCAGCCCCGCGAGGGCCAATGGCACCAGGGTCGTCTTGCCGGTGCCGGGCGGCGCCACGAGGACGGCGGTGCCGTGCCCCTCCAGCGCGTCGCCGAGGGCGGGCAGGGCACCACGTACGGGCAGGGCGTCCAGAGCGTCGTAGCGGATCACGCACTCAGTCTCTCCCTCAGCCTCCGGCCGGGGGTGCCCCCGTCTCGCTTCGCTCGCACACGAAGATCGCCGTCCCCGGGATCAGGTTCCCGCGCAGCGGCGACCAACCGCCCCACTCGGACGTGTTCCAGGCCGGCCACTCCGGCTCCACAAGGTCCACCAGGCGGAAGCCCGACGCCGCGACGTCCCGGACCCGGTCGCCGAGCGTCCGGTGGTGCTCGACGTAGACCGCGCGGCCCTTCTCGTCCTGCTCGACGTAGGGCGTGCGGTCGAAGTACGACCCCGACACCGACAGCCCCTCCGGCCCCGGCTCGTCCGGGAAGGCCCAGCGGATCGGATGCGTCACCGAGAAGACGAGACGTCCCCCGGGCCGCAGCACCCGGTGCACCTCCCGCAGGACCAGACGCGGGTCGGCCACGAAGGGCAGGGCTCCGTACGCCGAGCAGACGAGGTCGAACGAGCCGTCCGCGAACGGCAGCGCACCGGCGTCGGCGCACACCAGGGGGAACGGCCCGCCGATGCGCAGCGCGTGCTGCAACTGCCGGTGCGAGATGTCCAGGGCGACCGGCCGGGCACCCTGGCCGGCCAGCCAGCGCGCGCACTGCGCCGCGCCCGCGCCGATCTCCAGGACGTCCTTGCCCTTCAGATCCTCCGGCGGGCCGAGCAACTCGGCCTCCACCTCGTCGAGGCCCTCGGGCCCCCACACGAACCGGTCGTCGCCGAGGAACGTGCCGTGCTCGACCTGGTACTCGTCCGCGTTGCGGTCCCACCACCCACGATTCGCGCGGGAGCTCTCCGTGACCCCGGCGGCACGCCGGGTCGCCTCGGATTCGGACGCTTCGGGCTCTTGGATGATCGGCTCCCTCGTCGTACTCTTCCGTCCAGCCCGCTCCGGCGGCTTCACGAGGGGTCCCGTAGGGCCCGCGTGGCCTCGGAAGACTGGACTTGTGCCGGTTATGCGGCGATCCGCCCCCGGTGGGAGGCTTCGCGCATTGACCCTGCCCGGCTGCCCCCGTATGCTACAAGTTGCGCTGCGGGCCTGCGCACCTCAGACGTAGCAGGCTGCGCTCGCATCTGTATGTATGTCCCCTCGGTTGTCGAGGCGCCACCAGTTGTTCGGTGTGGCGCTTCCTAGGCTGTCCGGCTTCTGCAGAGCGAAACGGGCTCCGGCGTAGCAGTACCTACGACTTCAATGTCCGTACCGGAGCCCTTTCCCACATGACGAGCAGCACCGAGACCACCGCAACGACCCCGCAGGTTGCGGTCAACGACATCGGTAACGAGGAAGCCTTCCTCGCCGCGATCGACGAGACGATCAAGTACTTCAACGACGGCGACATCGTCGACGGCGTCATCGTGAAGGTCGACCGGGACGAGGTCCTGCTCGACATCGGTTACAAGACCGAAGGCGTTATCCCGAGCCGCGAGCTCTCGATCAAGCACGACGTCGACCCCAACGAGGTCGTCGCCGTCGGTGACGAGATCGAGGCCCTTGTTCTCCAGAAGGAGGACAAGGAAGGCCGCCTGATCCTCTCGAAGAAGCGCGCCCAGTACGAGCGTGCCTGGGGCACCATCGAGAAGATCAAGGAAGAGGACGGGATCGTCACCGGTACCGTCATCGAGGTCGTCAAGGGTGGTCTCATCCTCGACATCGGCCTCCGTGGCTTCCTCCCGGCCTCCCTGGTCGAGATGCGCCGCGTCCGCGACCTCCAGCCCTACGTGGGCAAGGAGCTCGAGGCCAAGATCATCGAGCTGGACAAGAACCGCAACAACGTGGTCCTGTCCCGCCGTGCCTGGCTGGAGCAGACCCAGTCCGAGGTCCGCCAGACGTTCCTCACGACCCTCCAGAAGGGCCAGGTCCGTTCCGGCGTCGTCTCCTCGATCGTCAACTTCGGTGCCTTCGTGGACCTGGGTGGCGTCGACGGTCTGGTCCACGTCTCCGAGCTGTCCTGGAAGCACATCGACCACCCCTCCGAGGTTGTCGAGGTCGGCCAGGAGGTCACCGTCGAGGTTCTCGACGTCGACATGGACCGCGAGCGTGTCTCCCTGTCGCTGAAGGCGACCCAGGAAGACCCGTGGCAGCAGTTCGCCCGCACCCACCAGATCGGCCAGGTCGTGCCCGGCAAGGTCACGAAGCTGGTTCCGTTCGGTGCGTTCGTCCGCGTGGACGAGGGCATCGAGGGTCTGGTCCACATCTCCGAGCTGGCCGAGCGCCACGTGGAGATCCCGGAGCAGGTCGTCCAGGTCAACGACGAGATCTTCGTCAAGGTCATCGACATCGACCTCGAGCGTCGCCGCATCAGCCTCTCGCTGAAGCAGGCCAACGAGGCCTTCGGTGCCGACCCGGCCACGGTCGAGTTCGACCCGACCCTGTACGGCATGGCCGCGTCCTACGACGACCAGGGCAACTACATCTACCCCGAGGGCTTCGACCCCGAGACCAACGACTGGCTCGAGGGCTACGAGACCCAGCGCGAGGCGTGGGAGGGCCAGTACGCCGAGGCGCAGCAGCGCTTCGAGCAGCACCAGGCCCAGGTCATCAAGTCCCGCGAGGCCGACGCCGCTGCCGCGGCCGAGGGCGGGGACACCGCGGGTGCGGCTCCGGCCGCGAGCGGTGGTGGCGGTTCGTACTCCTCCGAGGGCCCGGACAACTCCGGCGCGCTGGCTTCGGACGAGGCGCTTGCCGCGCTTCGCGAGAAGCTGGCCGGTGGGCAGAGCTGAACGCCCAATGAGCTGTAGCTCCTGACTGAGGGCCCGCACCCTTCGAGGTGCGGGCCCTCAGTGTTTTCCGGGCGATCGGTCGGCTGCCGGCCTGTGGGGGCTTGTCGCGCGGTTCCCCGCGCCCCTCAGGGCGGTTCCCCGAGCCCTTCAGGGAGGGTGTTGACCCGGCTGCCAAGATCAATGTTCTCCTCCTGCGGGAATGCCCACGGGCGTAAGGGCGTTGTGGAGTACGAACACGAGGAGGAGCGGTCACTGTGCTTGATCCGCAAGGTTTGTACGCATGGGAGCCGAAGGGGCTGGCTGTCGTCGACATGGCGCTCGCCCAGGAGTCGGCCGGTCTTGTCATGCTCTACCACTTCGACGGATACATCGACGCGGGGGAGGCGGGCGACCAGATCGTCGACCGGCTGCTCGACTCGCTGCCCCACCAGGTCGTCGCCCGCTTCGACCACGACCGGCTCGTGGACTACCGGGCCCGCCGCCCGCTGCTGACGTTCAAGCGCGACCGCTGGAGCGACTACGAGGATCCCGCCATCGAGGTGCGGCTCGTGCAGGACGCCACCGGCGCGCCGTTCCTGCTGCTGTCCGGCCCGGAGCCGGACGTGGAGTGGGAGCGCTTCGCCGCCGCCGTGAAGCAGATCGTGGAGCGGCTCGGCGTCCGCCTGTCCGTGAACTTCCACGGCATCCCCATGGGCGTCCCGCACACCCGGCCCGTCGGCCTCACCCCGCACGGCAACCGCACCGACCTGGTCCCGGGCCACCGCAGCCCGTTCGAGGAGGCGCAGGTGCCCGGCAGCGCCGAGTCCCTCATCGAGTACCGCCTGCTCCAGGCAGGGCACGATGTCCTCGGTGTCGCCGCGCATGTCCCGCACTACATCGCCCGCTCGCCCTACCCGGACGCGGCCCTGACGGTCCTGGAGGCCATCACGGCGGCGACCGGACTGGTGCTGCCCGGTATCGCCCACGCCCTGCGCTCCGACGCCCACCGCACCCAGACGGAGATCGACCGGCAGATCCGCGAGGGCGACGACGACCTCACCGCGCTCGTGGACGGCCTTGAGCACCAGTACGACGCCGTCGCGGGCGCCGAGACCCGTGGCAACATGCTCGCCGAGCCGGTGGACATCCCGTCGGCCGACGAGATCGGCAAGGAGTTCGAAAAGTTCCTGGCGGAACGAGAAGGCGACAACTGACCAGGGAGAACGGCGCCCCGAAAGGGGCGCGGGGAACTGCGCGACAAGCCCCCACCGGCCCGCACTGCTCGCACTGCCCGCACCGCCCGTACGGCCTCCAAGCGGAGCGTCTAGGCTGCAAGGCATGCTGAAGGTGGGCCTGACCGGCGGCATCGGTGCCGGCAAGAGTGAGGTGTCCCGGCTGCTCGTCGCATGCGGGGCCGTGCTGATCGACGCGGACCGCATCGCACGGGAGGTCGTCGCGCCGGGAACCCCTGGTCTCGCCGCGGTCGTGGAGGCGTTCGGCGAGCAGGTGCTCGCCCCCGACGGCGGTCTTGACCGGCCCAAGCTGGGCTCCATCGTCTTCGCCGACCCGGAGAGACTCGCCGCCCTCAACTCGATCGTGCACCCTCTGGTGGGCGCCCGCTCCCGAGAGCTGGAGGAGGCCGCCGCCGAGGACGCGGTCGTCGTCCACGACGTCCCGCTCCTCACCGAGAACGGCCTCGCGCCGCTGTACGACCTCGTCATCGTCGTCGACGCGACCCCCGAGACCCAACTCGACCGGCTCGTACGGCTGCGCGGCATGACCGAGGATGACGCACGCGCGCGGATGGCCGCCCAGGCGACGCGCGAGCAGCGCCGGGAGATCGCGGACATCGTCGTCGACAACGGCGTCCCGCTGGAGGAACTGGAGCGCCGAGTGAAGGACGTGTGGGCCGAGCTCGCACGCAGGTCCCACGCGCCCCGGCCGGACCCTCAGGACCGGCCCGCCCCTCAGGAATAGCGGCACCCCGAGGGGGCGTTGAACCCTTCCAGTGAGGGAAGGACTCTGCCGTGCCCGAGACCAGCGGTTCCATCGGACGTACCCCGGAGACGCACGTCATCGACTTCCGCGCCGCCGAGCATCTGCTCGCCGCGCGGGACCCGCGGGGCGCGGTGAAGCTGCTCGACGGAGTCATCGCCGCGCACCCGGAGAACACCGCCGCGCGACTGCTGCGCGCCCGTGCCTTCTTCGCGGCGGCGCAGCTGCGGCCGGCCGAGCTCGAGTTCTCGATCGTCCTGGAGCGCGAGCCGGACAACGCGTTCGCGCACTTCGCGCTCGCCCGCACCTATGAGCGGCAGAACCGCCCCGACCAGGCGAAACGCCATTTCCGTCTGGCGGCAGCGCTGGACCCGAACCCGCAGTTCCAGAAGGCCGCGCGCTTCGACTCGTGAGCGGCTGTTCCGGTCCGTCTCGTCCGTCTCGTCCGCCTCGTCTGTCTCCCCGGCCTCAGGGGTGGTCCTCGGGTGGCCGGTAGGGCGGGATGTCGGGGCCCGGCTGCCAGTGCGGGCCCTGGCGGATGTGTCTGAGGACGACGGCCAGGTCGATCGTGACGACCAGCAGCAGCACACCGCAGGCGATCGCCCAGCCGGGCCGCCCGGCGAGCGTGAACGCGACCGTCCCGAAGAGCGCCCAGACCAGCCCCCACACACTCAGCCAGAAGCGCGCCCGCAGGGCACTGCGCGCGGTCGCCGGTTCACTGCCTGTACGCAACGCGATCTCCACTCCTGCTTGCAACGTACTCTCCGCCGCGGCTACGGACCACCAGGGGCGCCGGTGCCCGCCCGGGCCGAAGCCGGGCCCCGTGCGGGACAACGTTCACCCGGTCGGGTGAAGGCGGCCGGGAGAGGAACTGGCGTGCGGGCGTGGTCCGTTGGACCGGCATGGAGATGAAAATGCGTGAGGGGTACGAGGGGACGGGACCCGGGGCCATCACCCCGGACGGCTGCGCGGTGGAGCTCTACTCGCGACTGCCTGTCGGAGACGAACCCGACATCATCGCGGCGGCGGTGCCCAAGGGCGCGCGCATCCTGGAGCTGGGCAGCGGGGTCGGGCGCATGACCCATGGACTGCTGGAGCGCGGGTTCACGGTCACGGCGGTGGACGAGTCGGCAGAGATGCTGGAGCGCGTGCGCGGGGCGCGGACGATATGCAGCCCCATCGAGGACCTGGAGCTGGGCGAGACCTTCGACGTGGTGCTGCTCGCGTCGTTCCTTGTGCACGCGGGGGACGTCGAGGTGCGGCGGGGCATGCTGCGCACCTGTGTACGCCATGTCGCGGAGGGCGGCAGCGTGCTGATCCAGCGGGAGGGCGCGGACTACCACACGAACGTGCCGCGCGAGCGCGTGGACCCCTGCGGCTTCACCGTGCGGATCGTGTCGGCGGAGCCGGTCGGCGACGGCGTCAACTCGGTGCGCGCGGAGTACGACTTCCCGGACGCGGTCTGGACACAGACGTTCCGCGCACGACCGCTGACCAAGGAGCAGTTCGAGGAGGCGCTGGAGGAAGCGGGCCTGAAGGTGGACCGGTATCTGACGGACGACGGGACATGGGTGAAGGCGGTGCGGGCGGCCTAGGAGCGGGGCGTGCGTAGTGAAGCGGATGCCCCTGGCGGACCTGGAGCGGCGGCCGGAGCATGTCCGGTCCACGGCCAACGTGTTCGGGCTGCCGATGGTCTGCCAGTACGGCGTCGGCGGACCCGGGTTCGGGGCGTGGCGGGAGGCCGGCGTCAAACCGCACCTACGACCGCTGCTACACGGCCAGTTGGCTCGTGAACTGGCTGATCACCGCCCTGTACGCCGGCGACTGGGAGGAACGTGGGTCACTGATACAGGCGTGGGCCGAAGGGCGACAGCCCACCGGTGCGCCGCCCGGGACGGCGGAGATCCTCAGCCGCAACGCCCGGGTCGCCGCCGTGATGACGGACTTCTACCGCGGGGTCCAGGAGGTGAGCAGGACGACGCCCTACCCGGGGGAGAGACTCCGGCGGCTCTGCCCGTGACGGGCGGGGCCGAGCGGGCTTCGGGGGGGCGAACTGGGGGTGCAGAAATTCCGCTGGGCGGCGATGAGTTCGAGGGCGAGCCGCGGTCTACCTCTTCGACACCACCATGGACCGCTTCCACAGGAGACCTTCATGTCCGAGACCGCTGCTCCCGGCACCACCGTTCCCGTCACCGCCGCTTCCGCCTCTGCCGGCGCCGTCGTCGCCGAGTCCGCGACCGCACGCGGGCGGCGTGCCCGGATCGCCCTGCGCGGCCTTCAGGTGCTGCTCGCCCTCTTCTACGCGATCCCGAGTGCCCTGCCCAAGCTGATCGCGCACCCGTCCGCCGCCGAGTCCTTCGAGAAGCTCGGCTGGGGCAGCGCGGGGATGTACACCATCGGAGTGCTCGAACTGGCCGGGGCGGTGGCCCTGTTGATCCCGGTGCTCCAGTCGGTGGCGGCGGTGGCGCTGAGCGCGTTGATGGTGGGCGCGTTCGTTGTGCAGGTAGCCGTGTTCGACGGGCAGTACGCGGCGACGCCGCTCATCCTGATCGTGCCGCTCGCCCTCATCGCCTGGGCGCGGCGGGGGCACAACGCGGATCTGATGCGACTGCTGCGGCGACGGGCGTGACCGGGTGACACCGGGTCGAGTGCGATGCCGGCGGCGTCCGGGAGGGCCGAGGGGCTCGTCCCGGGCGTCGCTGTCGGGTGCTGTGGCCTCTCGTGTCCGTCGGGAGCGGCCATCGGGGCTTGGTCTGGTTCAGAGGCAGTTGTGCTGTCGGAGCCGGGTTCGTCGGAGCCGTGTTCCTCGAGTCCCTGTCCGCCGCGACCGTCGGCTCACGGCGTGGGTTCGCCGATGTCGGTGCCAAGACCGTCACCGGGGCCCGGCAGTCCGCGCAGGCGCTCCATTTCGCGGCGGTCCCGCTTCGTCGGGCGGCCCGCGCCGCGGTCGCGCATGCCGGCCGGGGCGACGGCCTCGCGGGGCGGGGGCGGCGGGGAGTTGTCGATGAAGCACTGGACTGCCACGGGGGCGCCGACCCGCTTGCGGATCAGCCGCGTGACGACGACCACTCGCTCCCGGCCGTCGTGCCGCAGGCGTACCTCGTCGCCGACGCGCACGGCGTGTGCGGGTTTCACGCGGTCACCGTTGACGCGGACGTGCCCGCCGCGGCAGGCGGTGGCTCCCATGGAACGGGTTTTGACGAGACGTACGGACCAGATCCAGCTGTCGACGCGGACGGTCTCGCCGCTCTGTGGCCCGGCCGCGTCGGCGGCGGCGATCGCCTCGGCGACCTTGGGGTCGAGGGCCTTCGCCGCTCCGTCGCCGGAGCTGTTCGCCGCACCTTGTGAAGCCATGTCCCCGACCTTAGTCCTCCGAGTGGTCCGATCGAGCGGGTAATCGGCCTCCGGCAGCATCTACAAAACAAGTTTTGCAAAATGTCTTTTGCTGAATGGCCGCGGCGGCCTACTCTCCCCGGCATGGACAGCGACGAGCACAAACGCGTACTCGACCCTGAGCACGACACCGCAGCCCTGAAGGCCCTCACCCACCCCCTGCGCATTCGGCTGCTCGGGCTGCTGCGGCAGGACGGGCCCGCCACGGCCAGTGAGCTCGCCGCGCGGACGGGGGAGTCGTCGGCGTCGGCCAGTTACCACCTCCGGGTGCTGGCGAAGTACGCCTTCATCGCCGAGGCCGAGCATCGTGACGGGCGGGAGCGGCGCTGGCGGGCGCTGCACACCGTCACGTCCTGGAGCAACGAGGCGATGGAGTCCTCCGAGGCGGGCCGGGCCTTCGTCAGCCTGGCGCGGCGGCGGCAGCTGGAGCACCTGGAGTCGTCCCTCGCCCGGCATGAGGCGGACATGGCCGACGGGCGGCTCGGCCAGGAGTGGGTGGAGGTGTCCGGGATCAGCGACCTCATGCCCCGCCTGACGCCCGGGTCGCTCACCGAGCTCTGGGAAACGATCGCCGGGAAGCTGGAGGAACTGACCGCCCGGGACGCGGACGACCCGCGCGCCGAACACGTGGTGCTCCTCACCGCGGGCCTGCCGCTCGCCCCGCGCGACCACGAGGACGGCGACCACGAGGACGGCGACCACGAGGACGGCGACCACGACGGCACCGGCCACCAGGGCAGCTCATGACGTACCGCACGGACATGAGGCACCGTGCGGACGAGGCGCTCGGTATACGGACGGTTCGCCGCCGTTACGTCACCGTCTGCGTTCTCTTATGGCTGCCGCCGGGCCTCGGTCTCGCCTCGATGGTCCTGCTCCTCGGCGAGCGCGGTATGTCCCTGGCCGCGATCGCGGGGCTCTTCGCCGCCCACTCACTGACCGTGGCCGCGCTGGAGCTGCCCACAGGTGGTCTCTCCGACGTCGTCGGGCGGCGCCCGGTCCTGGTCACGGCCGGTGTGCTGAACATGATCGCCTGCTGTCTGGTCGGCCTCGGCACCACCGTCGGGGTGCTCACCGCCGGCATGGTCCTCATGGGGGTTTCCCGCGCGTTGGCCAGCGGTACCGCCGAAGCCTGGTACGTCGACACCGTCCAGGCGAGTGCGGGACCCGACGCCGAACTGCGGACGGGACTGGCCCGGGGCGGATCCGCGACCTCCGCCGCGCTCGCGGCCGGCCTGCTGCTCGGCGGGGCCCTGCCTTGGCTGCTCGGCACGGGCACCGGCCTCGGTGCCGGGCTGAGCGAAGCGACATCCGGGGTGGTGCTGCCCCTGTCCGTTCCCCTGCTGCTGGGAGCCGCCGTCAGGGTCGTGCTCGTCTGCTACGTGCTGGCCGTCCTGCGGGAGCCGCCGCGCCCCCGGGCCACCCTGCGTTCCGTGCTGCGTGGCGTCCCGGTCACCGTCCTGGACGGGCTGCGGCTGGGCGGACGGGACGCGCTGGTCCGCCGGGTCGTGCTCAGCGCGGCCGCCGCCGGAGGCGCCCTCGGCGTCGTCGAGTTGCTCGTACCCGGCCGTGCCGTCGAGCTGACCGGGGCGAGCGACTCCGGGGCACTGGCCTATGCCGCCCTCGCCTGCGCGGGCTTCGTCTGCTGCGGTGTCGGCAGCCATCTCGCCCCGTTCGCCGCCCGGGTCGCGGGCGGCGGCGAGCGGGCCGTGCTGCTCTGTCTCGGAACGGGGACGATCGGCGTGCTGCTGCTCGCGGTCACCGCCTCCTCCGCCCACGTGCTCGCCACAACCTTCGCGGTCACGGGCTTCTGCGTCTTCTACGTCGGCATCGGCGCCGTGACGCCGAACCAGAACGACCTGCTGCACCGCCGCGTCCCCCGCGAGCGCCGCGCCACCGCCCTGTCCGTCCAGTCCCTCGCCCAGCAACTGGTCGGCGCCCTCACCGGCCTGGTCGTCGGGGTGATGCGGCCGGGCCCGCTGCCCTGGCTGCTGACGGGTGCCGTGCTGCTGTCCGGGGCGCTGCTGTGGCTCCGCCGCGGAGAGGAGCGGGCCGCGCAGGTCACCGCCACCCGCCCGGCCCCTACCGTGGAGTGATGGACAGCAGCGGTCTTCCTCTCCTCGACCGGCGCATCGCGGACTGCCGGGCCTGCCCGCGGCTGGTCTCCTGGCGTGAGGAGGTGGCCCGTGCCAAGCGGGCCGCCTACGCGGACTGGACGTACTGGGGCCGGCCGGTGCCCGGGTTCGGTCCCGCGGACGCCCGGCTGCTGATCGTGGGGCTCGCCCCCGCCGCCCACGGCGGCAACCGCACCGGGCGGATGTTCACCGGCGACCGCTCCGGGGACGTCCTGTACGAGGCCCTGTATGACGTCGGCCTCGCCTCCCAGCCCACGGCCGTGCACGCCCACGACGGCCTTGAGCTGTACGGCGTACGCGTCACCTCGCCCGTGCACTGCGCTCCGCCCGCAAACAAGCCCACCCCTGAGGAGCGGGACACCTGCCGTCCCTGGCTCGTGCGGGAACTGGGGCTGCTGCGTCCGACGCTGCGGGCCGTCGTCGTGCTCGGCGCCTTCGGCTGGCAGGCCGCGCTGCCCGCGTTCGCCGAGGCGGGCTGGTCCGTGCCCCGGCCCCGCCCCGCCTTCGGCCACGGTGTCCGTTACGGCCTCGACGGTCTGGAGCTCTTCGGCTGCTTCCACGTCAGCCAGCGCAACACCTTCACCGGCCGCCTCACCCCCGCGATGCTGCGCGACGTCCTGCGGACAGCCGGGCGGGCAGCGGGCCTCCCCACCGATGGCGGCTAGGGAGCCTCTTCACCGAACAGGTGGCGGACCGTGGAGCTGTAGTTGGTCCGTACGTGCGTGAGCGCGTGCGCACGGGCCCGGTCCGGGTCGCCCGAGGCGATCGCCTCGTACAGCTCGCGGTGCTCGACGAGGAGCTGGGGCCACTCCTCGTTGCGCCGGGTCATCCAGCGCAGCCGGCCGGCGACCGGTTCCAGGGCCTCGGTCAGCAGGCTGTTGCCCGCCATCGCCACGAGGCGGTCGTGCAGCCGGCTGTTGACGTCCGTGATCACCTCGGCGTCCTCGGCCTCGGTCGCGGCGGCGGCGCGGTCGAGGAGCTCCTGGACCTCGGCCAGGTCCTGCGGGGTCGCGCGGGTGGCGGCGAGTCCGGCGGCGTAGACCTCCAGGGCTTCTCGCAGTTCGAACAGTTCCTTGACGTCGGTCGGGGTGAGGCGGCGTACTACCGTGCGTCGGGGTGTCTCGAAGTGGACGAAGCCCTCTGCGACCAGGGCCCGGATCGCTTCCCGGACCGGAACGCGCGAGACACCGAAACGCTCCGCCAGTTCGCGTTCCACCAGGCGGTCGCCGGGACGGAGGCTGCCCGCGATGATCTCCTGGCGCAGCTCGGCCGTGACGCGTTCGCGTACCGCGCCGAGGGGTTCGATCTTCGTCATGGAGCCCATCTTCGTCGACGCGAGGTGTCTTTTACGCAGCGTTAACAAGAGCGACATCGGTCAGAACGGTTGACGGGGAGACCATGGCGCAGTTTGGTATACCAAACACCTCGCAGGGTGGCCCCCCGTCCTGCGGAGCAGTCCTCCGTCGTCCCCTTGCTCGTGGAGGCCCCCGTGTCCCTCGCCGACCGTGCCGCAGAGACCGGCACCCCAGCGTTCGTCCCTGATCCCCGGCTCACCAACGAAGACCTCGCGCCCGCCAAGAAGCGCAACTGGAAGGTCTTCGACCTCTTCGCCATGTGGATGTCCGACGTCCACAACCTCGGCAACTACACCTTCGCCGCCGGACTGCTCTTCCTCGGCATGAACGTCTGGCAGATCTTCACGTCCCTGCTCGTCGGCTTCGTGATCATCTACATCGGCATGAACTGGATGGGGAAGATCGGGCAGCGCCACGGCGTCCCCTTCCCCGTGGTCAGCCGGATCGCCTTCGGCGTCTGGGGCGCCAACATCCCGGCGCTGATCAGGGCCGTGATCGCCATCATGTGGTACGGCATCCAGACCTACCTGGCCTCCGTCGCCGTCAACGTGATGCTGCTGGCCGCCTGGCCGAGCCTGGAGTCGTGGACGCACAGCTCCTTCCTCGGCCTCGACGCACTCGGCTGGGTCTCCTTCATCGCCCTCTGGCTGGTGCAGGCGGCGATCATCAGCCGGGGCATGGAATCGGTCCGCAAGTTCCAGGACTTCTGCGGCCCGGCGATCTGGCTCGTGATGATCGCCCTGGCCGGGTGGATCCTCTACAAGGCCGACTGGACGATCTCCCTGACCTCCACCCCGCACCCGGTCTCCGTCGGTGAGCAGTGGCGCCAGTGGTTCGGCGCGATCGGCCTGGTCCTCGCCACGTACGGCACGCTGATGCTCAACTTCTGCGACTTCTCCCGCTTCTCGCCCGACTACAGGACGGTCAAGCGCGGCAACTTCTGGGGCCTGCCCATCAACTCCACGGCCTTCGTGATCGTGTCGGTCATCGTCACCGCGGGCGCCTTCGAGGTCTTCGGCAAGGAGATCACCGACCCGGCCTACCTGGTCGCCGAGATCGGCAACACCTGGGTGCTGGTGGTGGGCGCGCTGACCTTCGCCATCGCCACCATGGGCGTCAACATCGTCGCCAACTTCGTCTCGCCGGCGTACGACCTCGCCAACGTCTGGCCGCAGAAGATCACCTTCAAGGTCGGCGGCATGATCAGCACGGTCGCGGCGCTGCTCGTCACCCCCTGGAACCTCTTCTCCAACCCGACCGTCGTGAACTACTTCCTCGGCGGCCTCGGCGCCTTCCTCGGCCCGCTGTTCGGCGTGATCATGGTCGACTACTACTGGGTCAAGCGCGGCCGTGTGAACGTGGCGGAACTGTTCGACGCGACGCCCGGCTCCCGCTTCTACTACCGCAAGGGCGTCAACCCCAGGGCGCTGTGGGCGTTCCTGCCCGCGGCCGGTGTCGCCGCCGTCCTCGCGCTGGTGAAGACCTTCAGCGATGTGGCGCCGTACTCCTGGTTCATCGGCACGGCACTCGCGGCCGGGCTGTACCTGGTCCTGTGCCGTAGCGAACGCGCGGCCGGATACACCGCCGAGCGCCCTGCCATGGAGGTCTGAGAGACGTGCGGATCGTCGTCACCAACTGCAACACCACGCAGGAGATGACCGAGGAGATCGTACGAGGTGCCCGGGCCGCCGCAGGCCCGGGCACCACCGTGACCGGACTGACCCCCGTCTGGGGGCCCGAGTCCGCGGAGGGCTGGCTCGACAGCTACCTGTCCGCCGCGGCCGTCCTGGACACACTGCGGACCTACGACGGACCGCCGTACGACGCCGTGGTCATGGCGGGTTTCGGGGAGCACGGGAGGGAGGGCGTGCGGGAGCTGGTGGACGTACCCGTCGTCGACATCACCGAGGCGGCGGCCCATCTGGCCTGCCTCCTCGGCCGCCGCTACGGGGTCGTCACCACGCTGGAGCGGTCGCGCGGCCAGATCGAGGACAGCCTGGAGACGGCGGGCGTGGCGCGGAACTGCGCCGCGGTCGTCGGCACGGGTCTGAACGTGCTCGACCTCGGCGACGAGGAGCGCACGGAGACGGCGTTCCTCGCCGCCGCCGAGCGGGCCTGTGCGGCCGGGGCGGAGGTGCTGGTGCTCGGCTGCGCCGGGATGACCGGGTTGCAGCGGGCGGTCGGGGAGAAGCTGGGCCTGCCGGTCGTCGACGGAGTCGCAGCGGCGGTCAAACTGGCGGAGTCGCTGGTGGCGCTCGGGCTGACGACGAGCCGGGTGGGGAGCTATGCGGAGGCGCTGCCGAAGCGGAGGGTGTGGGGGAGGCCCGAACGGCAGTAGCTCATGACGGGCCGTCGAGGGTGACGTCGTCGCCATGGGCTCCGTAGAACGCCACCTGGCGGGCCATGACCTCCCGCATCGACGTGCCGCGCGGGATGCCGTACACCGTGCCGGGGAAGTCCAGCGCCTCCTGGATCTGCCACAGTTCGTCGTGCTCGCCGGGGGCGAAGAGCCGGGCCCGGGGCGCCCCGGCCGCGATCCAGCCGATGGGCAGGACCGTGCCGGGCGGCAGTACGGAGTTGACGTGCAGCACGCTGTGGATCCGCAGCTCGGAGCCGGTGCTCGCGACGGCCCCCGGGAAGACACAGGCGCCGGTGGCCACGAAGACCTCGTCCTCGAGGGTCGCCCCGTTGACATGGGCGTGCGGTCCGACGAGCACGGCGTCACCGATCACCGCGGGATGCCGGGCACGTCCACGGACCAGCGCGTTCTCCATCACCACGACGTCCGAGCCGACCCGCACCTCCCCGTCCTCGGCGGTGAGCACGGCCCCGTGCAGCACACGGCTGCGCTCCCCGAGGACGACCGCCCCGCACAGGACCGCTGTCGGGGCGACGTACGCGGACTCGGGGACCACCGGGCGCCGCCCGCGGTGCTCGATCAGCATGGAGTTCTCCTCAGGTCGGCGTCCCGTCGGGGACGACGGCTGTCGCCGTAATCTCCACCAGCTGCCCCGTGTACCCGAGGCACGCCACGCCGATCAGCGTCGACGAGTGCGGACCGGTGCTGAGCCCGGACGCCTCGACGATCTCCCAGACGGCGGACAGCACGGCCGTCTCACTGCCCACGACGTACACGTCGGTCGCCACGACATGCGCCAGATCGCTCCCCACGGCGCTCAGTTGCTCCTTCAGGTTGGCGATCACCTGCTCGGCCTGCCGCACCGGATCCCCGGGGCCGACGAGCTCCCCCCTGGCATCCAGCGGCACAGCCCCCGCCAGGAAGGCCAGCTTGGTGCCGGCTTCCACGACGGACGCGTGGGAGTAGGTGGGCGGCGGAAAGAGGCTCGGGACGGTGACGCGCTGGATCACGGATTCTTCCGATCTACGGGCGGCGACAGGACAACCCACCGATCATGCGAGGCCCAGGCAGGTGAGCGCACCCGTATTTCGTTTCACGACGGCCGAACGGTTCCCCTACGCTGCCCAGCCCAGCCCAGCCCAGCCCAGCCCAGCCCAGCCCAGCCCAGCCCAGCCCAGCCCCGCACCCTCCGCCCGCCCGGGAGCCGTCTCGTGCCCACCTTCCTCGACACCGCCGCCGACCGGCTCGCCGCCCTCCCCGCCGTCGAGGCCGTCACCCTCGGCGGTTCCCGGGCCCAGGGCACCGAACGCCCCGACAGCGACTGGGACCTGGCGGTCTACTACCGCGGCGCCTTCGACCCGGCCGATCTCCGCGCGGTCGGCTGGGAGGGCGAGGTGTCCGAGATCGGCGCATGGGGTGGCGGTGTCTTCAACGGGGGTGCCTGGCTGACGATCGAGGGCCGGCGCGTGGACGTCCACTACCGCGATCTGGACGTCGTCGAACACGAGCGGGCGGAGGCCGAGGCAGGCCGTTTCCGCGTCGAGCCGCTGATGTTCCATCTGGCGGGCATCCCGACGTATCTGCTCGTCGCCGAACTGGCGATCAACAAGGTGCTGCGGGGCGAGCTACCGCGTCCCGCCTCCTACCCGAGGGCCCTGCGCGAGCGCGCCCCCGGGCACTGGCACGGCATGGCCACGGCCACCCTCGGCTACGCCAAGGCCGGCCACGCGCCGAAGGGCGCCCTCACCCAGGTCGCGGGCGCGATCGCCCTCGCCGCGACGCAGACGGCGCACGCGGTGCTGGCGGCGCGTGGCGAATGGGTCACGAACGAGAAGGGGCTCGTCGCGCGGGCGGGCCTGCGTGGGGTGGACGAGCTGGTGAGGAGCCTGACGGACGAGCCGGGCGCGCTCGCCCGGACGATCGCTGACGCGGAGACACTCCTGGCCCGGGCCGTGGAGGCGGCGCGGGGCTGACCGTCGCCGCCGTTCGCGTCCCCGATTGCGTTCATAAAGATCCCGGCCCTCCCGCACTCCGTCACGTTCCGGAAACCTTTCTTCCAGGAACCCCCCTTACCGTGGACAGCCACACCCCGCCCGGCCACCGTCGCCCGAAGGCCCACCCCTGCCCTCGACGAGACGACAGGAGCCCCGTGTCCCGGTCCCGCCGTTTTTCCCTCGCGCTGCCGCCCTGGCTCGCGCACGCCCTGCGCGCTCAGCGGGGGCCGGTGCCCTGGAGCGCGGTGACGCGGGGGGCCCTGTCCGCCGGGCCGTTGTTGCTGGTGGCCGTGGAGACGGGGCACACATCGCTCGGTGTCGTCGCCGCCATCGCCGCCATGCTCGCCGGGATCAACGACCGGCCGGGCAGCCGGCGGGTCTCGGTCAAGCGGCTCGGGGTGCCCGCGCTGGGCGGTGCCCTGGGGCTGGTGATCGGGACGTATGCCGGGGACGAGACCGGCGCGGTCGTGCTGACCGTGATCCTCACGCTCGTCGGGCTCGTCGCGGGCGGCATCAGTGCCATCGGGCCCGTGGCGTCCGCCGTCGGTACGCAGTTGCTCGTCGGCGCGGCGATCGGCGCGGGGATGCCCCTGCCCGAGTCGGGGTGGCAGCGCGCGCTGGCCTTCCTCGCCGGGGCGGGCTGGCTGCTCGTGCTCCGGCTCGTGCTGCCGACGCCCGGCTCCCTCGCCGGTGACTTCCGCTTCGACGGGGAGCGGGCGGCCGTGGCCGGTGTGTACGACGCCGTCGCCGGACTTCTCGACGCCGTCGGCGGACCGAACGCCATCCGCCGCCGCGCCGCGCTCACCGCCGCCCTCGACCACGCCCAGGACGCGCTCGCCGGGCCCCGGCTGCGACGGTACGCCTCCTCCTCCACCGAGCGGCGGCTGCACGCGCAGTACGCCGCCGCGCTGCCCCTCGCCGAGGCCGCCACCGCGCTGGCCTGGGCCGAAGAGGCCATATCCGAACGGGCGTCCGAAGGCCCCCGGCGCCTCGCCGCAGCCGTACGCGACAACACCCACACCGGGCCGCTGCCCGCCCCCTCCCGCTCGGCGCCCGCCCTGCGCGCCCTCGACGACGCCCTCCTGCAGGCCGCCGAGGTGTTCGACCAGGGCCGGGGCGGCGATCTGCACACCCGGCCCCGTACCGCCAGGGACCGGTTGCGCGCCGCCTTCGGTACCGCCGGACGCGAGTACGGACTGCGCGTCGCCCTGTGCTTCGGGGCCAGTGCGGCGGTCGCCCAGGCCCTGCACCGGACCCAGTGGTACGGGGAGCACGAGCACTGGTACTGGCTGCCCGCCACCGCCGTCTTCCTCGTCAAGCCCGACCTGGGGCCGCTGGCCTCACGGGTGCTGAACCGGGCCGCCGGGACCGTCCTCGGCGCTCTCCTCTTCGCCGGGTTCGCCGTCGTCCTGCCCCGGCCTGAAGGACTCATCGCGCTGGTCGCTCTCAGCGGGGCGCTGATACCCGTCGCCACCCGGCACTTCGCCGCCCAGACCGCCGTCGTCACCGTCCTGGTCCTCGCCCTGGTCATGGTCGGCGGCGAGGCACAGGCCTCCGCGGGGCGGATCGGCGAAACACTGCTGGCCTGCGCGATCGTGCTGATCGTCGGGCACCTGCCGATGCCCGGACAGCGCGGCGGGGGAGTGCGCGCCCGGCTCGCGGCGGCGAGCCGAGCCGCGTACGCCTATCTCACCCACGTCCTCGACGAGGCCGACGCCCCGCGCATCGGCGGCTCCGGCACCCCCTCCGACCACCGCGCCACCCGCTGGACCCTGCGCCGTGAGGCCTACCGCACCCTGGCCGAGGCCCGCACGGCCATCTCCCTGTCCGCGCACGAACTGCCCGCCCTCGCCCGGCACACCGAGGGCGCGGACGAGGTGGCCGACCTCCTCGAACGCCTCGTCGACACCACCACCGCCTGCGCCGTGCACCTCGACGACACCGGCCGGATCGGCCCCCGCCACACGGAACGCCTCGCCGCCGTCCTCGACGAACTCAACGGACCCGGGGAGCGGGCGGGGATCCGACTGCCCCGGACACCCCTCGCCGGGTAGCGCTCTCGTCGTACGTTGGCGTGATGACGCCTTCTGCCGCGGACGGTCCCGCCGACCTGATCATCAGCGCCTGTACCGTCCTCGTCCACGACGACCGAGAGCGGATCGGCTTCGAGGAGGACGCCGCGATCGTCGTACGGAACGGGATCGTCCAGGCCGTCACGAGCACCGCGGCGGCCGCGGACATGGCCGCTGCCGAGCGGCTCGACGCCCGGGGCCAGGTCGCCCTGCCCGGCCTGATCAACTGTCACACGCACGCGCCGATGGTCGCGCTGCGCGGCCTCGCCGAGGACCTGCCCACCGAGGAGTGGTTCAACGACGTCGTCTGGCCCGTCGAGTCCAACCTGACGGCGAAGGACGTCGAGCTGGGCGCGCGGCTCGCCTGCGCCGAGATGATCCGCGCCGGCGTCACCTGCTTCGCCGACCACTACTTCGCCATGGACGAGGTCGCCGCGGTGGTCGCCGAGTGCGGCATGCGGGCGCTGCTGGGCGAGGCCTACTTCTCCTCGCAGGGTCCCGAGGGCCGGGAGCGGTCACTGGAGTTCGCGCTGCGCCACCGTGGTTCCGCGGACGGCCGTATCACCACCGCGCTCGCGCCCCACGCTCCCTACACGGTCGATGAAACCGACCTCGCGGCCACCGCCGAGCTGGCCCGCGCGCACGGCCTGCCCGTGCACATCCACGCCGCGGAGAACCGCGACCAGACGGACACCAGCCTCGCCCGCCACGGCGTCACCCCGATCGAGGTCCTGGCCCGCACCGGCATCCTCGACACGGACGTGCTCCTCGCCCACGGCACCGGCATCACCGACCTCGACCTGCCGGTCCTGGAGCGGGCGGATGGTCGTACGGCCGTCGCCACCGCGCCCCGCGGCTACCTCAAGTTCGCCTGGCCCGACACCACACCCGTCCGCGCCCTGCGCGACATCGGCGTCGACGTCGGACTCGCCACCGACGGCGCCGCCTCCAACAACTCCCTCGACGTGTGGGAGTCCATGGCCCTCACCTCGCTGGTCCAGAAGTCGGCCGAGGGCGACCCCCGCCGGCTGACCTCCCGCCAGGCCCTGCACCACGCCACCCTGCAGAGCGCCCGTGCCGTGGGACTGGGGGACAGCGTCGGCAGCATCGCGCCCGGCCGGAGGGCGGACATCGTCCTGGTCGACCTCACCGGCCCGCACACCCGGCCCGTCCACGACCTCGCCGCCACCCTCGTGCACAGCGCCCGCTCCTCCGACGTTCGCACCACGATCGTCGACGGACGGATCCTGATGCGCGACCGGCAACTGCTGACGATCGATGTGCCCGCGGTGGCGGGGGAGTTGGAGGAGCGCCTGCCCGCGCTCGTCGACCGGAGCCACGGCCGGCGCATCCAGGAGTACGACACCTGATTCCCTAGGCTGGCCCGCATGGATCCAGCCCACGGCCTCCTCGAGAACCCCCACGACGTGTACCGGCGGCTGCGCGAGAGCGCCCCGGTGCACCGCACAGCCGGCCCCGACGGCAGCCCCGCCTGGCTCGTGACCAGGTACGAGGACGTCCGCGCGGCCCTCGCCGACCCTCGGCTGTCCCTGGACAAGGCGCATGCGAAGGAGGGGAGTTACCGGGGACTCTCCCTGCCGCCGGCCCTGGACGCCAACCTCCTCAACATGGACCCGCCGGACCACACCCGCATCCGCCGCCTGGTCGCACGGGCCTTCACCACGCGCCGCGTCGAACACCTCCGCGCCCCCATACGCCGGACCGCCGACCGCCTCCTCGACGCGCTCGGCCCGCACGGCACCACCGACCTGATCGCCGTCTACGCCGCGCCCCTGCCGATCACCGTGATCTGCGACCTCCTCGGCGTCCCCGACGGCCACCGCCAGGACTTCCGCGCGTGGACCGACGCGCTCGTCGCCCCCGACCCGGCCCGCCCGGCGGCCGCCAAGGAGGCGGTCGTGGCGATGCTCGGCTTCTTCACCGGGCTGATCGCGGCCAAGCGCGCGGAGCCCGCCGACGATCTGCTCTCCGACCTGATCGCGGTCCGCGACGAGGGTGACCGGCTCACCGAGGACGAGCTGATGTCCCTGGCCTTCCTCATCCTGCTCGCGGGGTACGAGAACACCGTCCAGCTCATCGGCAACGCCGTGCTGGGCCTGCTGGAGCACCCCGAGCAGCTCGCGGCCCTGCGCAGCGACCCGGCGCGCATCCCGGCCGCCGTCGAGGAGTTCGCCCGCCACGAGGGGCCCGCCCTGCTCGCCATCCGGCGCTTCCCGACCGAGGACATGACGATCGGGGACGTCACCGTGCCCGCCGGCGAGACCGTCCTGTTGTCCCTGGCCGCCGCCAACCGCGACCCGGCCCGTTTCCCCGACCCCGACCGGCTCGACCTCGGCCGGGACACCTCGGGTCAGCTCGCCCTCGGCCATGGCATCCACCACTGCCTGGGCGCGCCGCTGGCCCGTGCCGAGACCGAAATCGCCCTGGCCGCGCTGCTGGAGCGGTTCCCGGACCTCGCCCTCGCGTCCGACGCCCCGCGGTGGCGCCGCTCCCTGCGCGCCCGGGGTCTGGTCGCGCTGCCGGTGACGTACGCGGAAAAAACTTCCTGAGCCGGCGATGAGTTCCGCCCCTCCCTCCGGTCACCACCCCGGACGGACCGTTGCCGCAGGAGGGTACAGGAGGGGTTCATGTCGTTGCCGGAGATCGTCTCGCGCGACCAGTGGCGCGCGGCGCGCGCGGAACTGCTGGTCAAGGAGAAGGCCGCCACCCGCGCGCGGGACGCGCTGGGCGCCGAGCGGCGCGGACTGCCCATGGTGGAGGTCGACGAGGAGTACGTGTTCGAGGGCGGGGACGGCAAGGCCACCCTGCTCGACCTGTTCGAGGGGCGGCACCAGCTCGTCGTCTACCACTTCATGTTCGCGCCCGAGTGGGACGCCGGCTGTCGCAGTTGCTCGGGATTCCTGGACCAAATAGGGCATCTCGCCCATCTCAAGGCTCGTGGCACGTCGTTCGCGGCCGTCTCCCGGGCGCCCTTCCCGAAGATCCTGCCCTTCAAGGCCCGGATGGGCTGGACGGTGCCCTGGTACTCGTCGCACGGCAGTGACTTCAACCGCGACTTCGAGGTGACGCTCGAGCATGAGGGGGAGGTCGTCGAGAGGCCCGGCCTCAGCTGCTTCCTGCGGGACCGCGAGCGGGTCTTCCACACCTACTCGACGTACGAGCGTGGTCTCGACGGCCTCGGCTCGACGACCAGTCTGCTGGACCTCACCGCGCTGGGCAGGCAGGAGGTGTGGGAGGAGCCCAAGGGGAGGGCGTCGACTCTCGGGGCGCCTGCGGGAAGCGAGCGCATCCGCTATCACGACGAGTACGACGATTGATACGCAAAGTGAGCACATCCGCCAAGAGGCTGAGAGGTTGGTCACACTTGGCGGTGAACGAGTGTCAACTACGTCTCAGAACCGTCACTTCGCGAGCCGTTCACCCCATGGTTGGCGTTTAACTCTACGAGTACAGCGCTACATGGAGGTGCAGGGTGGTGAACGGGCGAACGGTGCTCGAGCGCTTTCCCGCCGGTGGGCCGCGTGGCTCCTGGCCGGCGGAGGAGTTCGCGCAGGCGCGGCGTCTGGAAGGCCTGCCTGCCGAGGTTGTCATGGACCTCGCTACGGACATGTTCCTGGTGATCGTGCGCAGCGGCGACAGCGCCGACGCCACGGCCTGACGGACGGCCCGCGAAAGGCGCGGCTCAGCCCGCCTTCGGCGCCGGCACCTTCGTGACCGGCACGACCTGCGGAGCCGTCGTGGGTGGCGTGACCGTCGTGGGCGGCTTGGTGAACTGCTCCGCCTGGAGCGCGTACAGCTCGGCGTAGAGCCCACCGGTGGCCAGCAGCTCGTCCGGCGTCCCGGACTCCACGAGCCGGCCCTGGTCCAGCACATGCACCAGGTCGGCATGGCGTACGGACGCCAGCCGGTGCGTGATCAGCACGACCGTCTGACCGCTGTCGGCCAGGGCGCGGATCCGCTCGAACACCTCCAGCTCGGCCCGTGCGTCCAGGGCCGCAGTCGGCTCGTCCACGATCAGGATGCGGCCCCTGCGATAGGCCGCCCGGGCGATGCCTAGCCGCTGCCACTGGCCGCCCGACAGCTCGTGCCCGCCGCTGAAGTTGCGGGCGAGCAGCGTGTCGAGGCCGCGCGGCAGATCCGCGACCACCGTCTCCGCTCCGGCCTCGGCGATCGACGCGGCCAGCCGCTCCTCGCACACGGGCGCCGACGTCCGCCCCAGGGCGACGTTCACCCGGGCCGTGAACGGCCATCGCTTGAAGTCCTGCGCCACCATCGCGATCCGCTCGGCCAGCAGGTTCCGGTCGGCGGTCGCCGCGTCCACGCCGTCCCACAGGATCCGCCCCCGCTCCGGGGTGTACAGCCCGGCGAGCAGCTTGACCAGGGTCGTCTTGCCGGAGCCGTTCTCGCCGACCAGCGCCACGATCCGGCCCAGCGGGAGGGCGAGCGTCACGTCGTCGAGAGCGGGGCGGGCCGAGTCGCCCGGGTAGCGGAACGTGACGTTCTCGAAGCGGATCTCGCGCGGGTCCTCCGGCAGTGGCTGCCCGCCCGCGGGGATCGCGCGCTGCGCCGCCTCCGTGTACAGCCGTTGCAGGTCGCCGACGAAGAGCGCCTCCTCGTGCAGCGCGTTGACCTCCACCACGAGCGTGTCGAGGCTCTGCGAGCCGGTCCGGATGGCGATCACGGCCGTACCCGCCACCGACAGCGCCATCGAACCCGCCATCAGCAGTCCGCCGAGCGTCGCGTACGTCGCCGCCGTCGCCAGGCCCGTCCACGCCGCCGCGATCAGGCCGGTGCGGGCGGCGAGCCCGGCCAGGCGGGCCTGCTCGGCCTCGGCCGTCTCCGACATCGCGCGGAAGTGCCGCAGCAGGAACGCGCCCACACCGTGCACCCGGATCTCGGGGGCCGCCTCGGGCTCGATCAGCAGGTTGCCCAGCAGCCGGCCCGCGCGGGCGTGCTGCACCCAGGCGTGGAAGGACTCGTAGCGCCGCCGGGCCACGGTCAGCGCGCTCCAGGCGCTCGGCAGCGTCATGGTCACCAGCAGCGGCAGCAGGGCCGGATGCAGCACGGTCAGCACACCGGCCGCCGCGACCAGCGAGATCATCGCGTTGATCACACGCGTCCCGTACATGATCATCCGGCGGGCGGAGGCGGCGCCGTACTGCGCGGTGTCCAGCAGTTTGTGGAAGGCGTGGTCCTCGATCGCGGCCAGCTCCACGGCCGCGGCCCGCTCCAGGTACCGCTCGGTCGCCACCCGCTCCACCTTGGGCTCCAGGCGGCCGGTGGCGTAGGTGCTCGCGGCCCGCAGCAGCGCCGCGAGCAGCATCACGAGAGCCACCGTGACCAGCGCGGGGACGGCGCCGCGCAGCCGGTCGTCGACCGGCCCGCCGCCCATCAGCCGGGCCAGCACGCTGTTGACCGCCAGCAGGCTCACCGCCTGTGCCACGCCCCGGCCCGCCTCGGAGGCCAGTACGATCCGCGCGGCGCCCCGGTCGGCCTGCCGGGCGAGCCGCAGGCTGGACGTCAGCAGGGACGGCAGCCGGGTGATCATGGCGCGGAAGTTCAGCTCCAGGAACGCGTCGGCGTGCTGGCTCCAGCCCATGTCGTAGCGCAGCGGCCCGCCGAAGAGCAGCCGCTCCGACTCGGACACCTCCGGCGCGGTCCGCTTCTTCCCCACCGTCGACCGACCTCCCCGCTCAGGCCCCGCTCGTGAACGAACGGCCACTATCGCGGGGGCGGAGCCCGCCCGGGCAGGGCGCAGCCTGGGGCGCCGGATGCGCGCGGGCGCACGACCGGACCTGGGGAGGTGTGGGGCGGCGCGGGATCGTCGGGGTGGTGCGTATCCCCCGACCGGGAGGTGCTCGGCGGGTTACGCGCCGGACGAGTCATGTGGGGCCGGCTCTGTGCGTGGGCCGGGGCGTCGTGGGCCGGGGCGCGCAGGGCTGGCTCCGTGCGTGGGCCGGGGCGCGCAGGGCTGGCTCCGTGCGTGGGCCGGGGCGTGCAGGGCTGGCTCTGTGTGTGGGCCGGGGTGTGCTCGGTGAGTGCTGTGCGTTGTCCGACGGGGGCTCGGCCGAGCTGGCAAGTCCTGCTCGGCAGGTCCTACGCGCTGACCGGCCGTGACCACGCCGGAGCCGTCCCCGTCACGCGGCACAGGGCGAGGTACAGCGGTATCGGCGGGGTGTACGGAAGCTTGCCGTCCGGGCGGTGGATCAGCCGGGGGAGTTCCGGAGCGTCCGGGATTACCGCGCCGGTGGCGTACCGCACGGGGGCCGGCCACTCCAGGGCGTGGTCGGAGTCGGCCGGCACCAGCCACCACCAGTGCGTGCCGTCGGCGTAGACGCAGCCCGCGCGGGGCAGCCGGGGCATGACCAGCCGGCCGAGACGGGCGGGAACCGCGACCGCGTCGCAGCCGAGCGGCGCGGTCATGCCGTCGGGCACGGGCAGGCGCAGGGCCGGACCCGGCGTACGCAGTCCGCGCCGGAGGCGGGCGAGTGTGTCCAGGTTCAGTACGCGGCCACCGTGCCCGGACGTCATGCCGCCCCCTGCTCTCGGCGTCGCCCCTGCGCGGGGACCTCCGGCGCGCTTCCCGTGTGACGCGCCTGGCGGACTCCGTCCCCGTCGCCCGAGTCCTCGGACGGACCAGGCTTCGGGCGGGCGCCCCAGCCCAGGTCGTTCCGGGGCTCCGACGGGTCACTCGGGGTGTCCGCCGTGCGCGGCAGCTCGGCCCAGACCAGCATCCCGGGGCCGTGCTCATGGGCACCCCAGGCTGCGCAGAGCGCGTCGACGAGAAGCAGTCCCCTCCCGTGCTCCTCCTCGGGCCGCGTCCGGCCGGCCGCGTGGGGCTGGCCAGGGGCGCAGCCCTCGTCACGCACCGCTATCCGCACCAGGTCGTCGCCGTCGTTCAGCTCGCACACTATGTGCGTGCTCGCCGTGTGCACGATGGCGTTGGTGACCAGCTCGGAAACCACCAGGGCCGCGCTGTCGCACGTGTCCTCGCACACCGACCAGCCGGTCAGCCGAGCCCGCGTCAGGCGTCTGGCCTGAGCGGGAGAACCCGGATGTGCGGCCAGCTCGAAACGGAACCGGCGCTCGGCAGCGGCCTTCTCGGGGCCGACTCCGGCGGCACCGAGGCCGAGAGGGCCTGCGGCGGCGTCTGTTCCTAAGGGCGCGGACGGAATCACGCTTGCCACTATCGCCGCGCCGTGAACACTTGGCAAGTGTCACTCTGAAAAATGCAGAGTGCGCTGTGACGGTCTGGAAGGCCGTGGCACACTGCATCGCAACAGCACCCCGCGCGGCGCCAGTTGAGATCGTCGAAGATTCGTTCGAAACCTTGGTTCGGATCAGCTCTTCGAAAGGGTCTTCGAATGGCGCCGCCGGGCTGTCAGCGTTCTTTTGTGGCCGGCTCGTCAGAACCCTTCATGGAGGTGGAGCGTGAGCGAACCGCGGTCCGCGCCGACGGTCGGTCAGGTCGTCCTCGGCCGACGCCTGTTGGACCTGCGGGAACGCGCCGGGATGAAGCGCGAGGAGGCCGCCCGCATCCTCCGCGTCGCCCCCGCCACGGTCCGTCGTATGGAGATGGCCGAGGTCGCGCTCAAGATCCCGTACCTGCAACTGCTCCTGAAGGCCTACGGAATCTCCGACGAAGAGGCCGGCGCCTTCGTCCAGCTGGCCGAGGACGCGAACAAGCCCGGTTGGTGGCAGCGTTTTCACGACATCCTGCCCGGCTGGTTCTCGATGTACGTGAGCCTGGAGGGCGCGGCAGGCGTCATCCGCAGCTACGAACCCCATTTCGTCCCCGGCCTGTTGCAGACCGAGGACTACGCGCGCGGAGTGCTCCGCTCCGGCGCCATCGGCCAGACCCGGCCCGACGACATCGAGCGCCATGTCGCCCTGCGCATGCAGCGCCAGGACCTGCTCACCCGCGAGGACGCGCCCCGGCTGTGGGTCGTGATGGAAGAGACCGCGCTGCGGCGCCCGGTCGGCGGCCCGGAGGTGATGCGTGCCCAGATCGACAGACTGCTCGAGGCCACGAAGCTGCCCAACGTGACGCTCCAGGTCGCCCCGTTCGCCAATGGGCCGCACCCGGGGACGTACGGGCCGTTCGTGCTGTTCCGATTCGCCATGCCCGAACTGCCGGACATGGTCTACAGCGAGTACCTGACCGGCGCGGTCTATCTCGACGCGCGCGCAGAGGTGGCGACCCATCTCGAGGTCATGGACCGCATGGCGGCGCAGGCCGCTACGGCACATCGCACGAAGGAGATCCTCCGGGATCTCCGCAAGGAGCTGTGAATGGATCGCATCAAGCCGCGCAAACAGGTCTACAACGGCATGCCCGCGCGTGACTTGGGCAGCGAAGGCTGGCACAAACCGTGGAGCGGCGGGAACGGCGGGAACTGCCTGGAGGCGATGAAGCTCGCCGACGGCCGGATCGCCGTCCGTCAGTCCACCGATCCCGACGGTCCGGCGCTGATCTACACCACCGACGAGATGACGGCCTTCATCGAAGGGGCCAAGGAGGGGAAGGCGGACTTCCTGCTGTCCTGACGCGATCTCCTTTGCCGACACTCGACTTTCTGATGTTCGATCTTCTGACGCTCGATCTTCTGATGCTCGACTTTTAGACGCTGGTGCTGAATTGACCACCCTTTGTGCTTTACGGAGTGCCTCATGACCGGGCAGGACCCCACGACGGCCGTCCAGATCGACACGACCAGACCCCATCCCGCGCGGATGTACGACTGGTACCTCGGCGGGAAGGACAACTACCCGGTCGACGAGGAGATGGGCAGGCAGATGCTCACCCTCGATCCGCGGGTGCCGGTGATGGCGCGCGTCAACCGCGCCTTCATGCACCGGGCCACGCGCTGGCTGGCCCGTAACGGCGTACGGCAGTTCCTGGACATCGGCACCGGCATACCGACCGAGCCCAACCTCCACCAGGTCGCCCAGGAGATCGCCCCCGACGCCCGGGTCGTCTACTGCGACAACGATCCCATCGTCCTGGCCCACGCGGCCGCCCTGCTGCGCGGCACGGACGAGGGCGCCACCGAGTACCTCCAGGCCGACGTGCGCGACCCGGACGCCATCCTGGAGGGCGCGCGGAAGGTCCTGGACTTCACCCGGCCCGTCGCGCTGTCTCTCATCGCGCTGCTGCACTTCGTCTCCGACGAGGACGGCGGGCACGAGCTGGTCCGCCGCCTGCTCGCCGAACTGCCCTCGGGCAGCTACCTGGTGATCACCCACGCCACCGCCGACTTCACACCGGAGGAGTCCAGGGCGGCGACCGAGAAGCTCCGCGCCGCAGGCGTCACCCTGGCCCTGCGCTCCCGCGAGGAGTTCACCCGCTTCTTCGCCGGCCTCGACCTCGTCGAACCCGGCGTCGAGGTACCCCACCACTGGCACCCCGAGCTGGGCGAGCCCGTGCCCGGGCAGGACGACGGGGTGATCCCGGGGTACGGGGCGGTGGCGCGCAAGCCGTAGCCCCGGGGGCCTTCGCGCTGCTCGACTGCCGGATCGACCGCCCGGCGTCGCCGATCAGGGCTCCTCGCCGTGGAAGGGATTGGGGAACATCACCCACTTGATTCCGTCGTCGGTGTCAGCGGTATCGGCATCAGAGAGAGGCGGCGAGTCCGAGAGAGGCGGCGAGTCCGAGAGAGGCGGCGAGTCGGAGAGCTCGAAGAGGTCGGTGAGCTCTCCGGGGAGCTGCGCGGGAAGCTCCACTGGTGCCCAATGCGCTTCGTGAGCGAAATCAAGGTCCGGTGGCAGTGATTCAGCGTCACCGAGGTCGATCAACAGCTCATCGAGCATCGCGAAGATGTCATCCATCGGCCCCTCCGCCCGCGGGGAGGGACGGTGGACTCTTGCGCTCGTCAGCCACTTGCCTGGCAGCCGAAATGCGCTGTGTCACGTTTTCGTGGACGCGCTTCACGGACTGGTTCACGTTGGCGTACGCAGTGACAGCCTTGGTCTTCTGCAGCGCATAGACGCTCTTGGCGATTTCCTTGGCCTGCGGATCAATGCCGGCGTAGGAGGCGAGGTCCTCCTGTGTGACGTTGGAGAGAGCCTCGAGATAGGCCTTGTGGCGTGCGGTGACGGTCGCCAGCTCCGGGTCTTCGTAGATCAGGTCGCTGAGTGTGAGCCAGCCGAGAGAGAAGTCGCTGTCGATCGCGGCCCGGGCGGACGACCGCGCGTTCTCCTTGTCCCCCAGGGCCTGATAAGCCCTGCTCATGGTGTAGAAGATCGGCCCGGACTCGCCCGGGGTGTCCCGGCAGACTCCCAGCAGGGCCGGCTTCAGACATCCCTGCGGATTACGCTTCGCAAGGTAGACGCGGGAGATGATGTGCAGCGATGCCGGCTGGCCGGGGTGCGAGCGCAGCTGGGTCATCGCCATGCCGTAGGCCCGCTTCAGCAGCTTGTCGACCAGGGGTAATTCATTCGCCCTGTTCAACGCGCCTGCGGTATTCATGCTTTCCCGCATCAGCAAGGCCACCGGAGACAAGGTGACCGCGGTGCGCACCGCGGTCAGAGCCAATATCTCCCGCTGCATGCGCGCGATGGATTCCGCAAGGACCAGGTTGACGAAAGGGTCGTCAGGAGATTCCCGCAGCCTCTCGGAAAGGCAGTTGATGCCGTTCCGCTCATTGAAGACATCCGAAGGCAGAGAGAGCACGGGCAGGGTGCTCATGGTGCTGCCCAGCCTGGCCATCCCGCGCCCGGTGGCCGTACCCAGCGAGGTGGCGGCGAAGCGCAGCGTCAACTCACTGCGCCTGCGCGAAGCCGTGCGGCCGAGTTCCCTGGCGCGCTGAGCGGCCTTGGCACGTGCGTCCTTCATCCGCTGTACGTACTCCGGATTCGCTGTCTCGGCACGGGACACCCCGGCCGAGACGGCGTCACTCGTCAGCTTGCGCGCTTCGCGCCAGGCCGCGCCAAGAGAGTTCTTGTGATGTGGAGCCATGATCCTCTTCCGGACTTCAGGATTGCGGTGTGCCCAGGTCTCCCGTACCGCTGTCCGGGTCGTGCAGCCTCGCCTTTCCCATCAGGTCCCACATCTTGAAGCCGAGTTCGTCCAGCCGGCCGGAGACATCCTGGGGAAATCCGGAGACAGCGGCCAGGTTCGCGTTGGTGACCACCTTCTCGTAGCCGCCGCTGCGGAGCTTTTCGGCCGCGGCGCTGTACATGTCCTGCTCGGTGGCCGGCCTCGCGGGATCGTTCGCGTACGAATCGAAAAGCTCGGCCATGGACTGCGTGTTCGCCGTCACATTCTTGTCCAGGGCGCTCACGGAACTGACATTGCGCCAGCCCTCCAGCGCTTTGTTGTCCACCAGGTAGAGCTGTCCGTCCTTCTGGACGACGATATCGATTCCGCCCTGATTCGTGCCCGCGATATCAGGTTTGTAGTACAGCACGTCGTAACCCTCGCGCCCCAACGCCTCAGCAGCAGCCTTCTCTCCCGCCAGTCCCTTGGCGAGCCGCTGAGTGGTCTCGTACGCGGACTGCTCCGCCGTTCCGTTCTGGTCCCACTCGGTGAAAGCGCGATCCACTTCCAGGTCCTGCCGGCGCGCCGCGTCCGCGGCTTGGTCGTCCAGACGCTGTTGCCGCAAGAGGTCCTCGGTCGCGTTGGCCTCGATGACGGCCTTGTCCGCCTGGGCCGCGGCGGCCAGTTCATTGGCCGCGGTGGCTCCTTGCCCTGCGGCTGCACCCAGTTGCTGCTCCACTCGTTGCGCTTCGTCCCGCGCGTCGAGTGCCGCTCTGTCTCCCGGATCCGGCTGCTGCGGCGGATCAGGAGCCCTCGCCGGCTCCGGAGGCTCCCAGGCGTCCGGAGGTTCCCAGGCATCGACGGCCGGTCCGGCCGGTTCACTGACAGGAGAGGGGAGATCCGCAACGGGCGGCGGATCGGGCACCTGGGGCGGCTCAGGCGCCGGGAGAGGCGCCGGCTGAGGAGGATCCGGCAGGGGAGGTGGGGGCGGAGGGGGATCCGGCAAGGGAGGCGGGGGCGGGGGCGGAGGTGGTGGGGGTGGAGGCGGAGGCGGGTCAGGCGGGTCAGGCGGGTCAAAAACAAAGTCCGTCACGGATGTCCCCCCGCTTCACGACCGCTCCACGCCACGGGCCGACGCCGTCGCTGTCGTGGGCCCGCGGTTCTGAACAGCAAGCAGGATCCCGTTGCCCGTGATCCGTGACAAGGCGAAACCTCCCTTTCCTAGGAGTGGTCGGGGCGCGTGCTCCACGGCGTACGACTGCCGCGGAACAGCTTGGCGACCGGGCTCCCCCGGGTTGCCCTGCACACTTCGCCGGTGCCGAGGGCATGACGGCGGGACACACCGGGAGGTGAACGCGGTCCGGTGCGCGACGTCAGTACGACTCCCCGTACGCATCAGAGCCCGCACCCGGCGTCGCGGATGACCATGTGACCGGGGCCCGCTTGCGCACGCCGCCGAGCCCGTTGCCGTACGAACGACCGCCGTTCACGGCCTCGCTCACCTCGTGGCAGGCGGGGGCAGCGCGCCGCACAGTGCCTCCAGGGCCGGCCCGTAGGCATGCTCGGACGGAGTCGCGTATCCCACGACGAGGCCGTCGCTCACCGGCATGTCCGTGTCCGGGTGCCGGAACGCGGCGAGGCCGTCGAGGGCGATGCCCCGCCAGGCGGCCGCCTTGACCACGGACGCCTCGGTGCCGGGCGGCAGCCGCAGCACCGCGTGCAGCCCGGCCGCGACGCCCGTGACCTCGACCTGCGGCGCCTGCTCCGCGAGCGCCGCGACGAGCCGGTCCCGGCGGCTCCGGTACCGCTGCCGCATCCGCCGTACATGACGGTCGTACGACCCGGAGACGACGAAGTCGGCGAGGCTCAGTTGGTCGAGGACGCTCACCCACGCCTCGCGCTCGCCCTTCACGGCGAGTACGTCCTCGACATACCGCTCCGGGAGCACCATCCAGCCCAGCCGCACCGCCGGTGACAGGCTCTTGCTCACCGAGCCGATGTGGATCACCCGCTCGGGGTCGAGCCCCTGGACGGCGCCGACCGGCCGGCGGTCGTAGCGGAACTCCCCGTCGTAGTCGTCCTCCAGAACCAGCCCGCCACGCGCGCGTGCCCAGTCGATCACGGCGGCCCGGCGCGCGGGATGCAGCGGCCCGCCGGTCGGGAACTGGTGCGCCGGCGTGAGCAGCACGGCACGCTCCCGCCCCAACCGGTCGACCCGGGCGCCGTGTTCGTCGAGGGGGAGCGGCACGGTTCGCACCCCGGCGCCCGCGAGGACCTCCCGGTGGAATCCGAGTCCGTACGCCTCCACCGCCAGGGGCCCGCGCAGGACACCGCCTCCGAACAGCAGCCGCAGCGCGTGCGCGAAGCCGGAGCAGATCACGATCCGGCCGGGCTCGGTCCGCACGCCACGCGCGCGGGCCAGGTACTCCGTGAGCGCCTCCCGCAGTTCGGCCCGGCCCGCGGGGTCGCCGGGACCGAACACCTCGTTGGGCGCCTGCTGGAGCGCCCTCCGGTAGGAGGCCAGCCAGGCCGCGCGCGGGAACGCCGAGATGTCCGGCGTGCCCTGCAGCAGGTTGTGCCGGGGGCCACGTGCGCGTTCAGGTGTCTTCTTCGGTACGCGAGCGGCCGGACGCAGCGGCTCAGCACGCTCCGCGACCCGGGTGCCCGAGCCCTGACGGGCGGTGAGCCAGCCCTCCGCGACGAGTTCCGCGTAAGCGTCGGCCACGGTGTTGCGGGCGACACCGAGGTCGGCCGCGAGCGAGCGGTACGGCGGCAGCCGCGTGCCCGGAGCGAGCCGTCCGTCGCGTACGGCCTCGCGCAGCGCGCGGATCAGCGCCGTGCGCCGGCCGCCCGGCCCGGACAGCTCCAGATGCAGGTCGGATCCGATCCGTTCCGCGGAATTGACCCACGAATTCGCCATGGGAATGCACCCTACAGCGGGTCTTTGCCGCTCGTAGGTTGATGGACATGACGACGAACACGCACACGACGCGGGCGCACTCCACGGACACGGCACGGCTGGAGTTCGCCCAGTCCGCCCCGAAGGCCTTCCGGGCCCTCATCGCCTTCGACGCCGCCGCCCGTGAGGGCCTGGACCCGGCCCTCGTCGAACTGATCCAGATCCGCGCCTCGCACCTCAACCACTGTGCGTACTGCCTCCACATGCACACCAACGACGCCCGCAAGGCCGGCGAGAGCGAGGACCGGCTGCACATGGTCGCCGTCTGGCGCGAGGCCCGCCACTTCTTCACCGAGCGGGAGCAGGCGGCCCTCGCCCTCACGGAGGCGATGACCCTCGTCGCCGACGCCGGCGTCCCGGACGACGTCTACGCGCGGGCCGCGTCCCTCTTCGAGGAACGGGAACTGGCCCAGGTCCTCGCCGTGATCTGCACGATCAACACCTGGAACCGGGTGGCCCTGTCCACAGCGAAGGTGGCGGGCACGGACGAGCGGTGATCGCCTTCCGGGCGGTCGTCCCTCCAGCCCACCATGGGCCGTTCCTTCCAGCCCGCCATGGGCCGTTACTGCTAGACCACCATGGGCCGGTCGTACGGCCCGATCGGTGACGGCAGCCGCGAACTGCCCGTCAGGTGACGGTCGACCGCTGCTGCCACGGCCCGCCCCTCGGCGATCGCCCAGACGATGAGCGACTGCCCCCGCGCGGCGTCACCCGCGGCGAACACGCCGGGCACGTTCGTGGCGAAACCGGCGTCACGCGCGACGGTGCCCCGGGGCTCCATCGCCAGCCCCAGCTGGTCGACGAGACCGTCCTGCCGGTCGGGCCCTGAGAAACCGAGGGCGAGCAGCACGAGGTCGGCGGGGAGCGTCCGCCCGGTGCCTTCCACCGGGCGGCGCCGCGCGTCCACCTCGACGAGGTGCAGCGACCGCACATGGCCCTCCGCGTCGCCGTCGAAGCGCAGCGTGGACGCCGCGAACAGCCGCGCGTCCGCGTCGGCGACCGGAGCGGTCCGCAGGTCACGGGCCTCCTCGTGCGCGGCGGACAGCCGGTAGATCCGCATCGGATACGTCGGCCAGGGCTCGGCGTCCTCGTCGCGCTCCGCCTCCGGAAGCGCGTAGATGTCCAGCTGGGTCACCGACGCGGCGCCCTCCCGGACGGCCGTGCCCAGGCAGTCCGCCCCGGTGTCGCCGCCGCCGACGATGACGACGTGCTTGCCGGCTGCCGACAGCGGGGAGGCCTCCAGCTCGCCCGCGCACACTCGGTTGGAGAGCGGCAGGTACTCCATCGCCTGGTGAACCCCCCTCAGCTCCCGCCCCGGCACGGTCAGTTCACGCCACGCGGTCGCCCCCGTGGCGAGCACCACGGCGTCGTACCGGGTCCGCAGCTCATCGGCCCCGATGTCCCGCCCGACCGACGTCGACGTACGGAACTTGGTCCCCTCGGCCCGCATCTGCTCCAGCCGCCGCTCCAGATGGTGCTTCTCCATCTTGAACTCGGGGATGCCGTACCGCATCAGCCCGCCGGGCCGGTCCGCCCTCTCGTACACCGCGACCGTGTGCCCGGCCCGGGTCAGCTGCTGGGCCGCGGCCAGCCCGGTGGGCCCCGAACCGATCACCGCGACCGTCTTGCCGGACAGTCGCTCCGGCGGCCTCGGCGGTGCGAAGCCCTCCTCCCACGCCCGGTCGGCGATCGCGCACTCGACGTTCTTGATGGTGACGGCCGGCTGGTTGATCGCCAGCACACACCCCGCCTCACACGGCGCCGGGCACAGCCGGCCGGTGAACTCCGGGAAATTGTTCGTCGCGTGCAGCCGGTCGGCGGCCGCCCGCCAGTCCTCTCTCGACACCAGGTCGTTCCACTCGGGGATCAGATTGCCCAGCGGGCAGGCGTCGTGGCAGAAGGGGATGCCGCAGTCCATGCACCGATCGGCCTGCTTGCTGATGATCGGCAGCAGCGCCCCGGGGACGTACACCTCGTCCCAGTCCCGCACCCGCTCCTCGACCGGCCGCCGCGGCCACTCCTGGCGGGGCGTGGTCATGAAACCCTTGGGATCGGCCATGGCCGTCTTCCTTGCGTGCGCGTCTGGCAGGCCGTGCGTCGTCGGGCGGTACTCCTCCGGCCACGATACGTCCGCCTCCGGGCGGGTGCCTGTCGCCGCGAGCCGTCGGACGAGTGCGATCAGACGAGTGCGATCAGACGAGCGCCGTCACACGAGCGCCGTCACCCGAGCGCCGTCAGACGAGTGCCAGCACGTACGCCAGCGCGGCCCCGGCCGAGGCGGCCGTGCGGATGTGGTTCCACATAGTCCACTCGCGCACATACACCGGCCAGTACGCGGCCGCCTCCGACGTGCCCGGCTCCAGCTTGAGCAGCGCGTCGTTGCGCGGCACGTTCGCGACCATGGTGAGCCCGAACGAGCCGAACAGATACAGCGCGCTGCCCACCAGCAGCTCCACCGTCCCCTCCTCCGGCCACAGCACGAACGTCACCACGGCGATCACCGCGCACAGCACCGCCGACCCGAGGAACACGACCATGAAGGGCGGCGTCACCGCGGCCACGTTGATCGCGTTCATCGCGGCGACCCCCTGCGCGGGCGGCAGCGTGGCGAGGCCCCGCATGACGAAGGTCGAGAAGCCGCAGAACACACCGGCCACCAGGCCGGTCCCGAGCACACCCAGCACCGTCAGTACGAAGTACGGTCCGTCGATCATGTCAGCCTCTCCCACCCGTCGAGCCGGGATCCTGCCCGGCACCCTTCCTCACCACAAGTGCATTCCCGTACGAGCACAGTGACCATGGCCGAGCGGCGCGGGGCCATAAGCGAACGTCCACGATCCCCCGAACGGCCGTGTCCACCGGACCACACGGGGCAGCCGGCCGCCTCGTCGCTTCACGGCCTCGCCGTCGCGACGATCGCGGAGCAAGCGAACCCCCGGCCGGGTCACCCGGCGGAACCGAACCCGGCCTCGGTCCACCCCCTCAGCACCGTCACCACGGCCGCCGCGATCCGCCGCCGCGCCTCGTGTCTCGGTACCCCGCTCATCAGCAGCCGGTCGTACGGCGTGTCGAGATGCCGCACGGACGCCACGACCGCCGAGGTCACCGCACTCTCGGTCAGCGCCCGTCCTGCCGCACTGCGGCCCACCCGCCCGCTGCCCCGCTCCGAGGCGTGTGCGGCGATGGCGTGCGCCCGGCCGGCGGGGCATCCGGGATACAGCCGCCGTATCTCCGCCGCGAAGGCCAGAGCGAACAACTCGTCCTGAGCCGCCCGCCGCCGCGCGTCCCGCACCCGGCGCCGCCGCCGTGCCTCGGCGTCCGCGAGGCACCGCCGCTCGGCCCTCGCCAGCGCCGCCTCCTCGACCAGAACGCCCTGCCGTTCATAACGGCTCTTGCGCCGGTTGAACCGCACGACCACCGCGGACAGCGTGCTCTCCTCCCGTGATCTGCGCGTCAACGCGGTGTCGCCGCTCGGCAGGAACACCAGATGCCCGAGGTCGGCACAGTCGAGGCAGCGCGGTGCGCCGTCCTCCAGGACGAGCAGCGGCAGCGGCCCTCGCCGGCACTCGGCGCAGTACCTGCGCTTGAGAGGCTGGAAGACGAAGAGCCCGGTGAGGGGCGGAAGCATCGCGCGGGGGACCATAGGTGGTTCATTCCCCCTGACGACGGGACGAACTACGTTCGCCACGACCGACCCCGGCCATCTCGACGCCTCCCCGAGGCCTGTCCCTCGCCGGCGCCCGAGGAGCCCGCGGGGGTGGCAGTTCCTGCTCCGGCCTGACGCATCATGGGCCGTGTGCGACTCGAAGCGATCACCTGGGACCGGCTCGGCGACCTGCTCGCCGAACGCCTCCTCGACCTGAAGCCCGCCGACGGCTCTCCCTGGCCCCGCATCGCCCTCGACGGCGCCCCTGCCGCCTGCCCGGGGGATCTCGCCCAGCGTGTCTCCGAGGCGCTGCGCATACGCGGCCGCTCGTCGCTCGTCGTGGGCACGGAGGGCTTTCTGCGTCCCGCCTCGGTGCGACTGGAGTACGGCCACCGGGACGTGGAGGCCTATTACAGCGGCTGGTACGACACCGGCGCCCTGTGGCGCGAGGTGTTCGGCCCTCTCGAAGCCGACGGCGACGGCCGCGTCCTGCCGGACCTGTGGGACCCGGCCGCCGACCGCGCCACACGCAGCCCCTACACCCAACTCCCGCCCGGCGGCGTCCTGTTGCTGCACGGACCCTTCCTCCTTCGGCACTGGTTCCCCTTCGACCTGAGCGTTCATGTCCTGCTCTCCCCGGGCGCCCTGCGCCGCCGCACGCCCGAGGCCGAGCACTGGACCCTGCCGGCCTTCGAGCGCTACGAGCACGAGACGGACCCGGCCGGCGCGGCCGACGTCCTGGTACGCGCCGACGATCCGCGCCATCCGGCGTGGAGCGGTTGAACGGCTGCTCGCCATCGGGTGGACGCCATCGGGTGGACGCCGCCGGGTGGACGCCGTCGGTTGGACACCCTCGGGCGGGCGCCGCCGGGTGGACGCCATAGGGCCTGCGCCTGGGTTCTCTGTGTGGTAGCGACTGGACGGGTTCCGTGTGCGGGCATCCGGTGGCGCGGCGAGAATGAAGGGCGTCGGGACTCGCGGTGCGTCCCGCGCCGCGCCGGCCGTCCGGCATCGGGAGGTACTCCATGACCACCGCCGGAGACATCATGCACCGCGGCGCCCAGTGGATCCCCGCTCACGAAACCCTCGACCGCGCCGCCCAGCTCATGCGCGAACTGAACGTCGGGGCCCTGCCCATCAGTGACGAGAACGAGCGGCTCTGCGGCATCCTCACCGACCGCGACATCGTCGTCGGCTGCGTCGCCGTAGGGCACGACCCCGCCAGGATCACCGCGGGTGAGATGGCCAAGGGCACCCCGCGATGGATCGACGCGAACGCCGATGTCGGCGAGGTGCTCCGTGAGATGCGGGAGCACCAGATCCGCAGGCTGCCCGTGATCCAGGACAAGCGCCTGGTCGGCATGATCAGCGAAGCCGACCTCGCCCGGCACCTGGCGGACGACCAGATCGCCTCCTGGGCCGAGAGCGTCTACTCCACCACCACACGCTGACCCCGCGGGTCACACCCCGCGCGTCACACCCCAAGCGTCACGGCCCGCGTCACAGCCAGCCGCTGCGCCGGAAGGCCCGGTACAGCGTCATGCACGCGACGGATATGACGCCGATGACCATGCCGTAGCCGTACCGCCAGTGCAGCTCCGGCATGTGCTCGAAGTTCATGCCGTACACGCCGCAGACCATCGTCGGCACGGCGATGATCGCGGCCCACGCCGTGATCTTCCGCATGTCCTCGTTCTGCGCGACCGTGACCTGCGCGAGGTGCGCCTGCAGGATGGAGTTGAGCAGTTCGTCGAAGGCGGCGATCTGCTCCTTCGCGCGCAGCAGATGGTCCGAGACGTCGCGGAAGTACGCCTGTATCTCCGGGTCGACCGCTCGGATCGGCCGGGTGGCGAGATCCTCCAGCGGGCGGCTGAGCGGCACCACGGCCCGCTTCAGCTCGAGGAGTTCACGCTTGAGCTGGTAGATGCGCCCCGGGTCGGCGCGCGCACCCGTCTCCGCGAAGACATCCGTCTCGACCTGGTCGATGTCCGCCTGCACCGAGTCCGTGACGGTCAGGTAGTCGTCGACCACGTGGTCCGCGATCGCGTGCAGCACCGCGGAGGGGCCCTTTGCCAGCTGGCCGGGATCGGACTCCAGCTCCTCGCGCAGCGGACCCAGCGAGCCGTGCCGGCCGTGCCGCACCGTGATCACGAAGTCCTCGCCGACGAACACCATGATCTCGCCGGTGTTCACCACCTCACTCGTGGCCGTGAGTTCCTCGTGCTCGACGTAGCAGACCGTCTTGAACACCGCGAAGAGCGTCTCTCCGTACCGCTCCAGCTTGGGGCGCTGGTGGGCCTCGACGGCGTCCTCCACGGCCAGCGGGTGCAGATCGAAGAGCTCTGCGATGCCCGCGAACTCCTGGTCGGTCGGCTCGTGCAGGCCGAGCCAGACGAAGCCCTCCCGGCTCTTGCGCACCCGCTCCACGACATCCACCAGATCGCCGCGCGCGGGGGTGCGGACGCCGTCCCGGTACGTCACGCAGTTCACCACCGAGGAGCCCAGCGGGGAGCGGGCCGGGTGACTCAGGTCGACGCGCGGGCGCCGCCGGGCCAGCCGAGCCACCTTGCGAAGGCCGCCGACCCCGCCGAGGCTCGTGACCTTCCGCAGATTCCCTGCCATGGACATCCGGATCTCCTTGCGTGGAACTCCTCGCGCCGTTCCTGCGCCTTGCCGCGCCAGTCTGCCAGGCCCACGTGAGCTGCGGGTAAGCCTGTGGAAACGACCCATTCCGCTTTGTTCCCGGCTGTGGACGAACGACGCTCCGGTGCCGTTGTTCTGAGACATCGACGCGTGCCGGTGGGGTGCGGTTCTCCTTCCCGGAGCGTCGACGATTAAGAACAAGTCAGACAAATGGGATGATCGCGGCATGACGCGAACCGATGGGCACGTCCTCGACAACGGGCAGACCGAGGCGGCAGAGCACTTCAGCGCATTCTCCGCTCTCTTCGACCCCACGACGTTCCGGCATCTCGAAGCACTCGGCGTCGGATCCGGCTGGCGGTGCTGGGAGGTCGGCGCCGGCGGCCCGTCCGTGGTGTCCTGGCTGGCGAAGAAGGTCGGCCCGACCGGACGCGTCGTCGCGACCGACGCCGACACCTCACGGCTCGCCCGGGGAGCCCGGCCGCCCGTCGAGGTCCGAGTCCACGACCTGGGCACGCAGAACCCGCCGGGGGAGGGCTTCGACCTGGTGCACGCCCGCCTCGCCCTGGTCCACGTCCCCGACCGGCGACGGGCGTTGCGGTCCATGGCCGGCGCTCTGCGCCCCGGCGGGCGCCTCCTCGTCGAAGACGTCGACCCCGCCCTCCAGCCCCTGCTCTGTCCCGACGAGTACGGCCCCGAGCAACAGCTCGCGAACCGGCTGCGGCAGAGCTTCCGCAAGTTGCTCGCCGACCGCGGGACCGACCTCCCCTGCGGCCGCACCCTCCCGCGCCTGCTCCGGGAGGCCGGCCTGACCCGCGTCCAGGCCGACGCCTACTTCCCCATCGCATCACCTGCCTGTGCGGCCCTGGAGTCCGCCACGGTCCGCCAGATCCGCGACCAGCTGGTCACCGCGGGCCTTGCCACGGACCAGGACATCCAGCGGCACCTCATGAACGTCACGTCCGGCGCGCTCGACCTCACGACGCCACCGATGATCTCGGCGTGGGGACGCAAGCGGTAGCCAGGGGTGCTCGCCCGGCGGGTCCCGGCACACCAGGTCGGCCCGTAGCCAGGGGTGCTCGCCCGGCGGGTCCCGGCACACCACGTCGGCCCGTAGCCAGGGGTACTCGCCCGGCGAGTCCCGACACAACAGGCCAGCGCGGGCGCGTGGGACGTCAGCCGGGCAGGGGCGGACCGCAGAGGGCCTTCTGCGCGTCAGCCGGGCAGAGGCGGCCTGCCACCCACCCGCTCCACTGCCCGCGCACCCGCCCGACAGCCCTCCTCCGCTGCCTTCTCCGGCCCGGCGCCCACGAGCAGGGCGCCGAGGAACGTGCCGGTGAAGGCATCACCGGCGCCCGTGGTGTCCCGCGGCGTCGCCGGCACGGCGGGAATGCGGGCGCACACCTTCCCCGCACGGGCCACGAGTGCTCCCTCGCGCCCCTGCTTGGCGACGACCAGCGGGATGCGCAAGCTGAGCTCGGCCGCGGCGGCGGCCACGTCGGCCAGTCCCGTGAGCAGGCACGCCTCGTCGCGGCTGGGCAGCAGTACGTCCACGCCGTCGACGAGCGCCAGGAAACGCTCGACGCCCAGATCGGTGAGGAATCCGGCCGACGCCGGGTCCAGACTCACCGGCACGCCACGCGCGCGTGCGGCCTTCAGAGCCACCGTCACCAGGGCGCGACCCGGCTCGGAGAACAGGAGGTACCCCGACAGATGCAGCCGGGTCACCCCGTCGAGCAGCGCGTCCGACCAGTCGGCGGGTTCGAGCCGCAACGACGCGCCGCTGTCGGTGAGGAATGTCCGCTCCGCCGAAGCGTCCCGGTCCACCAGGCAGATCACCATGCCGGTCGAAGCCAGTGGGTCGATCACGAGGCGCGGGCGCACGCCGTGGGCGGCCAGTTCACGCTCGTGCCAGGCGGCCGCATCCGCGCCCACGCGCCCGAACAGCCGTACCTCCGCCTCACCCCGGTGCGCCGCCCAGCACGCCACGTTGGCGCCCGCCCCGCCCGGCACCGTCCGGATCGAGGCAACCGTGTCCGTGCCCGCCGCGAGCGACCCTCGGTGCCGTGCGACGACATCGGTGATCACATCCCCGACGACCAGCAGCGCCGCGCCCTCCACGGAGCGCTCGTCACGTCCCGTGGAGCGACCAGGGCCGAGACCGGTCCCGGTCTTGATCCCGGCCCTGGTCCCCGCCTCGATCCCGGTCACCGCCGGGCCCAGGCTGCCGCGATCCGCGCCGCCAGGCGCACATTGCCGCGGACCGCCGCCAGGTTGGCGCTCAGCGAGGCCCCGTCGGTGTGCCGCACCAGATAGTCGAGCAGGAACGGCGTGACCGCCTGGCCGGTGACCCCCTCCTCCTCGCACGCCTGCAGCGCGTCCGCGAGCACCCGTGAGTGCAGCTCCGGATCGAGCTGCTCCCCCTCGGGGACGGGATTGGCGACGATCAGCGCCGCCTCCGGCTCCGTGAGCGCGTCCTGGGCCCGCATGACGTCCGCCACCTGCTCCGGCGTCCGCAGCGTCCAGTCCACCGGATGCCCCGAGTCGGACAGATAGAAGCCCGGGAATCTCCCGGTGCCGTATCCGGCCACCGCGACACCCAGCGTCTCCAGCCGCTGCAGGGTCGCCGGCACGTCCAGGATCGACTTCACCCCGGCACACACCACGGTGATCCGGGTCCGCGCCAGCAGACCGAGGTCCGCCGACTCGTCCTGCGTCACCGTCCACTCCCGGTGCACTCCGCCGAGCCCGCCCGTCGCGAACACTCGCACACCCGCCCGCGCCGCCAGCAGCGCGGTCGCCGACACCGTGGTCGCCCCGCTCGCCCCGGAGGCCAGCGCGAGCGGCAGATCGCGATGGCCCAGCTTGCGGATCCCGTCCTCGTTCGCGACCCGCTCCAGCTGCTCCTTGTCCAGTCCGACATGCGGCCGCCCGTCCAGCACGGCGATCGTCGCGGGCACCGCGCCCTCCTGCCGCACGGCCGCCTCCAGCTCCAGGGCCACCTGGAGATTGCGCGGCCGCGGCAGCCCGTGGGCGATGATCGTGGACTCCAGGGCCACCACGGGCTGCCGCGCCTCGAGCGCCGCCCGCACCTCTTCCGACATCACCAGCACCACGCGCCTGCCTCCTGTCAGTCGGTCCTCCCTCATCTCTGGCGGGCGGCGCGCCGGGCCAAACCCTTGCGGGCCGTCGCGGACATCACGAGCCTGGAGTGCATGACGGACCACACAGCACGTCTCGACCACGTCGTCCTCTGGGTGCGCGACCCGGTCGCCGCCGCCGACTTCTACGAGAAGACCGTCGGCATGGAGACGCTCAGGCTCACCGAGTTCACCGCGGGCAAGGTGCCGTTCCCCTCCGTGCGCGTCAACGACGAGACCATCCTCGACCTCATGCCGCTGACCTTCGCGGAACGCATGAAAATGCTGCCCGGAGCCGCCGACAGCGCCGGCCACCCCGTCAACCACGTCTGCCTGTCCCTGCCCCGCGGCGACTTCGACGCCCTTCTCGGCCGCATCGAGGAAGGCGCCGTACCGGTGTCGGAGCTCTCCTACGACTCCTTCGGAGCCCGGGGCAAGGCCACCCGCAGCTTCTACTTCCGGGACCCGGACGGCAACGTCTTCGAGGCGCGGCACTACGACTGACCAGGCCCAAGACCTCAGAAGAGAGGCTCGGGCAGGACTCCCTCCAGGGCGAGCAGCTTCCGCTTGGTCTCCAGGCCGCCCCCGAAGCCGCCGATGCCGCCGCCGCTCTCGACGACCCTGTGGCAGGGCACCACCACCGGCAGCGGATTGGCGCCCATCGCCATGCCCACGGCCTGCGCGGCGCCCGGCTGACCGACCCGCCCGGCCAGATCGCCGTACCCGACGACCGTGCCGAACGGCACGCCCGAGGCCAGTTCCCGCAGGACCTCCCGGTTGAAGCCGGAGATCAGCGACCAGTCCAGCGGCAGGTCGAAGTCGCGTCGCTCACCCGCGAAGTACGCCGCGACCTGACGTATCGCCTCGGCCAGCAGCGGCGAGCCGGGCGCCTCGACGGGCTCGGTGCCGAGGCGCGACGCCAGCCGCTCGACCGCCCGGTCCCGCACCGCGTCCGTGGCATGGAACACGACGCTGACCAGACCCTCGCGGGTCGCGGCCAGCAGCAGCGGACCGATGCCGGTGTCGACGACGCCCCATACGACCCGCTGCTCAACCTGCCCATGGCTGTCCATGCGCCCACCGTACGACCCACCACTGACAACGCCGCCGCGGCGGGAGGGCCGGCAGGTGGCTGCCGGCCGCCGGGGCGGCGGATCACCCGCCCACGGCCTCCCGCACCACGTCCGGCTTGTTGGTGATGATCCCGTCGACGCCGTACCGGGCGACCCGCTGGGCCGTGGCCGCGTCGTCGACCGTCCAGGTGAAGACCTCCATGGGCGCGCCGTGCGGTCCGTCGAACCCCTGGACGGCGGAGACGTACGCCCTGGAGAGCGAGCCGTACGACGGGTTGATCTGGTCGGCGAAACCGGCGTAGGAGGACAGCTCCGACACCGGAGGCGTCCCCAGGAAGCCGGTCTTCACCCCGGGCTTCAGCTTGTGGACCGTCCGCACGCTGTCCGCGCTGAAGCTCTGCACGATCAGCCGGCCCGCCAGATGCGACTTGTCGAGCCAGCCTTCGTTGCTGAGCACCTTGAGCGTCTGGCGCTCTATGCCCGGATACAGCTCCGGGTTCTTGATCTCCAGGAGAAGCTTCTGGCGGTGCCGCTCGACGCGGTCCACGAACTGCTCCAGTGTCGGCACGCGCGCGCCCGCGTGGGCGGGGCCGAACCAACTGCCCGCGTCGAGCCGGGCGATCTCGGCGGCGGTGAAGTCCTTCACCTTCCACGGGGCCCGCCCGGGGAAGACCTCCTCGACGTCAGTGGTGCGCCGCAGGTTGTCGTCGTGGACGACGACGAGCTCGCCGTCCCTGGTCTGCTGGACGTCGTTCTCCACCCACGGGATGCCCAGCTCGGCCGCCTTGTCCACGGCGGCCAGCGTGTTCTCGGGCGCGTACGCGGAAGCGCCCCGGTGGGCGATGACCAGCGGCACCACCCCGGCGTCCGCTGCCCCGGCGGGGGAGACGGGGACGAGGAGAGCGGCGGTCCCCAGGAGTGCGGTGGTGGAGGCGGCGACAGCGCGCGCGTGCATGCGGACTCCTCGCGTGAGCGTTCGGCGACATCACAGACAGATCAACTGTGACAGCAGAGGGTCAACGCGAGAGGGGTGCAGGATGGCCACAGGTTGAACGCAGATGACCCAAGTCCGCTCACTGGTGCCGCACAACTGGGGCAAGGCCGTGTTTCTTTGCCGGAAAGTCGTTCGACCATTCCGGTGGGAGTCATACTCTCTGCGTCAACCCTGACCGCTCGTGCGGTCCTGGGAGGGGGCACGTCAGGAATTCCGGGACGCAAAGGGCGGGAAGGACAGCCGCGCATGCAGGGCACGGTCGACGGATTCAGCTACGGCCTGGTCACACCCCTGGTGGCCTACCTCATGGCCTGCCTCGGGGGCGCCCTGGGGCTGCGGTGCACCACCAGATCCATGCTCGTCGCCCAGTCGTGGCGCCCCGGCTGGCTCGTCCTCGGCTCCGCCGCCATCGGCTCCGGCATATGGACCATGCACTTCGTCGCGATGATGGGGTTCACGGTCCAGGAAACCCCGATCCACTACGACAAGGCCATGACCTTCGCGAGCCTCGCCGTGGCGATCGTCATGGTGGGCGTCGGGGTCTTCATCGTGGGCTACAAGGGCGCCCGGGGAACGGCCCTGTTCACCGGAGGCACCATCACCGGCCTGGGCATCGCGTCGATGCACTACCTCGGTATGGCCAGCATGCGGCTTGACGGGAAGCTCGAGTACAACACCGTCACCGTCGGCATCTCCGTCGCGATCGCCATGTGTGCCGCCACCGCAGCACTGTGGGCGGCCGGCCAGGTCAGGGGATTCCTGTGGAGCGTGGGCGCCAGCCTCGTCATGGGGCTCGCCGTCAGCGGCATGCACTACACCGGCATGGCCGCCCTGGACGTCCACCTCCACGGCACGGGCGAACCCACATCGGGAGAGTCGCCGGCGGCCCTCCTCGCGCCCATGCTGATCGGCCCGCTCGCCTTCCTCCTGCTCGCGGGCGTCGTGGTGATGTTCGACCCGCTGATGGTCATGGGGAAGCCCACCGTCGCCCCCGTCGAGCAGAAGCCCGGCATCCCCGCCCACACCCGCAGCGCCGTCCAGCACTCCGCGCACCGGCTGCGGTTCCGCCCTCGCCGCCCCGTGGAGCACAGCCGACCCCGAACCCCGCAGAAGCGCTGATCGGAGCCCGTTGTCAGTGCGGGGTCGTACGGTGGATTCCATGCGGCCCGTTTCCCAGATCGAACGCACGGTGGCGCCCTTCGAGGTCGTCAGCCCCTACCAGCCGAACGGCGACCAGCCGACGGCCATCGCCGATCTCGCCCGGCGCGTCCAGGCAGGCGAGAAGGACGTCGTCCTGCTCGGCGCGACCGGCACCGGCAAGTCCGCCACCACCGCGTGGATGATCGAGAAGCTTCAGCGCCCCACACTCGTGATGGCGCCGAACAAGACGCTGGCCGCCCAGCTGGCGAACGAGTTCCGCGAGCTGCTCCCGAACAACGCCGTCGAGTACTTCGTCTCGTACTACGACTACTACCAGCCCGAGGCATACGTCCCGCAGTCGGACACCTACATCGAGAAGGACTCCTCGATCAACGAGGAGGTCGAGCGCCTGCGCCACTCCGCGACCAACTCGCTGCTCACCCGCCGCGACGTCGTGGTGGTCGCCTCGGTCTCCTGCATCTACGGCCTCGGTACGCCGCAGGAGTACGTGGACCGCATGGTCCCCCTCAGGGTCGGCGACGAGTTCGACCGGGACGAGCTGCTGCGCCGCTTCGTGGACATCCAGTACACGCGCAACGACATGGCCTTCACGCGCGGCACCTTCCGCGTCCGCGGCGACACCATCGAGATCTTCCCGGTCTACGAGGAGCTGGCCGTCCGCATCGAGATGTTCGGCGACGAGATCGAGGCGCTCTCGACCCTCCATCCGCTCACCGGCGAGATCATCAGCGACGACCAGCAGCTGTACGTCTTCCCTGCCTCCCACTACGTCGCGGGGCCCGAGCGCCTGGAGCGGGCGGTCAACGACATCGAGAAGGAGCTGGGCGAGCGCCTCTCGGAGCTGGAGAAGCAGGGCAAGCTCCTGGAGGCCCAGCGCCTCAGGATGCGCACCACCTACGACATCGAGATGCTCCGCCAGATCGGCTCCTGCTCCGGCGTCGAGAACTACTCGATGCACTTCGACGGCCGCCTGCCCGGCTCCCCGCCCAACACCCTGCTGGACTACTTCCCGGACGACTTCCTCCTCGTCATCGACGAGTCGCACGTCACGGTGCCCCAGATCGGCGCCATGTACGAGGGCGACGCCTCCCGCAAGCGCACCCTCGTCGACCACGGCTTCCGGCTGCCCTCCGCCCTGGACAACCGCCCCCTGAAGTGGGAGGAGTTCCAGGAGCGCACCGGCCAGACGGTCTACCTGTCGGCGACCCCCGGAAACTACGAGCTCTCCCGCGGGGACGGCGTCGTCGAGCAGATCATCCGCCCCACCGGCCTGATCGACCCGGAGGTCGTCGTCAAGCCCACCGAGGGCCAGATCGACGACCTGGTGCACGAGATCCGGACGCGCACCGACAAGGACGAGCGCGTCCTGGTCACCACGCTCACCAAGAAGATGGCCGAGGACCTCACGGACTACTTCCTGGAGCTGGGCATCCAGGTGCGCTATCTGCACAGCGACGTCGACACCCTGCGCCGCGTAGAGCTGCTGCGTGAGCTGCGCTCCGGCGAGTACGACGTGCTCGTCGGCATCAACCTCCTGCGGGAGGGCCTCGACCTGCCCGAGGTGTCCCTGGTGGCGATCCTCGACGCCGACAAGGAGGGCTTCCTGCGCTCCGGCACCTCCCTGATCCAGACCATCGGCCGCGCCGCGCGCAACGTCTCGGGTCAGGTCCACATGTACGCCGACAAGATCACCCCGGCGATGGAGAAGGCCATCGACGAGACCAACCGGCGCCGCGAGAAGCAGATCGCGTACAACACGGAACAGGGCATCGACCCCCAGCCCCTCCGCAAGAAGATCAACGACATCGTCGCCCAGATCGCCCGCGAGGACATCGACACCGAGCAGCTGCTCGGCTCGGGTTACCGCAAGGGGCGCAAGGACGGCGGGGGCGCCAAGGCACCCGTGCCCTCCCTGGGCGGCAAGGCCGCCGACGGGGCCAAGCCGGCCAAGGGCAGGGGCAAGGCCAAGGAGACGGTCCCGACCGACCGCCCCGCGGCCGAACTCACCGAGCAGATCGAGGAGCTCACCACGCGCATGCGGGCCGCCGCCGCGGACCTCCAGTTCGAGATCGCGGCCCGGCTGCGCGACGAGGTCTCCGAGATGAAGAAGGAACTGCGCCAGATGAAGGAGGCGGGTCTGGCCTGACAGCGGGCCGCGTACGCGCAGTGTTGCAACACCGACACAAAGCGCGGACCGGGCTACGTCACTGTCAGTGCCCCTGCGTAGGGTTCTGGGCAACCGCGAATGCGCGGCAACAGGGGACGTTCGAGAGGGGAATCAGCGCGTGACCGTCAACATGACCAAGGGTCAGGCCATCAGTCTGCAGAAGAACGACGGCGGCAGCCTGACCGCGGTGCGGATGGGTCTCGGCTGGCAGGCGGCTCCCCGGCGCGGCCTGTTCGGCTCGCGGACGCGTGAGGTCGACCTCGACGCCTCCGCAGTCCTGTTCGCGGACAAGCAGCCGGTCGACGTCGTCTTCTTCCGCCACCTGGTGAGCGACGACGGCTCGGTGCGCCACACCGGCGACAACCTCGTCGGCGGTGTCGGCCAGGGCGGCGACGACGAGGCCATCCTCGTCGACCTCTCCCGGGTCCCGGTCCACATCGACCAGATCGTCTTCACCGTGAACTCCTTCACGGGCCAGACGTTCCAGGAGGTGCAGAACGCGTTCTGCCGCCTGGTCGACGAGACCAACGGCCAGGAGCTCGCCCGCTACACGCTGGCCGGCGGCGGCCAGTACACGGCCCAGATCATGGCGAAGGTGCACCGCTCGGGCCCGGGCTGGTCGATGACGGCCCTGGGCAACCCGGCCAACGGCCGCACCTTCCAGGACCTCATGCCGACGATCCTGCCCGTCCTCTAAGGCATCAGGAGGCAGCCGCTCGGGGGCGGGCCGGCGAGCGGCACACGACAGCACACAACGACACAGGGGGGACGAAGGCGATGACGGCCGAGCTGGTGCGGGGGCAGAACCACCCGCTCTCCCAGGCCCGTCTCGAGATCCGGGTCTCGGCCGGCACACCGATCGTGACCGCCGCCGCGCTCAGCGACGAGAGCGGCAGGATCCACGACGTGGAATGGGTGGCCCATCCGGGCGCACCCACTCAGCCCGGTCTCGAGGTCTCCCGGCAGGCCGCCGCCGACCACCGCCTCGCGGTAGATCTGGACGCTCTGCCGGAGGCCGTCCACCGTGTCGGTGTGCTGCTCGCCCTGCCCGCGGGCGGGGCGGGCCCGGTCCGCTTCGGTGCCGTCGCCGCCCCGTTCGTCGCCGTCACCGGCCTCGACGGCGGCGAGATCGCGAGTTACACCCTCACCGGCCTGGACACCGAGTCGGCCGTGGTCGCCCTGGAGCTCTACCGCCGGCAGGGCGCCTGGAAGGTGCGCGCCGTCGGCCAGGGCTATGCGGGCGGCCTCGCCGAACTCCTCACCGACCAGGGCCTGCCCCAGGCCCGGCAGCTCGCGGGAGGCATCGACGAGGCGGTGGCCCGAGGGCTGGCCCGCTCGGTGCAGGCACCCCCGCCGCGCACCACGGACGGCGACCGTTCCCGCCAGACAGCGGCCCCGGCCCTCGGCCCGGACCAGGGCGGCACCGCGCCACAGGGCGCCCCCGGCCCCGTACCGCCCGCGTCCCCGTACGGCGCGCAGCCGCCCAGCGTCCCGGGACAGCCCGCACCGCAGTCGCCGTACTCCGGCCCAGCACCGGATCCTTCCGCCGTCACCCAGCCGTCCGGGCCCACCGCGGGGGCCCCGATCGACTACAGCCATCCGCGCCGCCAGAACGCCGCTCCGCCCCCGCCGCCGCCCACCGCACCCCCTGCCGCCCCCGGGCAGCCCGCCCAGCCCGTCGCGGGCGACGCGACCGGCTGGTCCATGGAGGAGCGGCTCTACAACCAGGTGTGGGGCATGTTCGAGGACCTGGCCCGCACCACCGCCGCCTACCGAAGCGCCGTCGACTTCGCCGAGTCCCGTATGGACAAGGAGCTCGAGCAGGTCCTGTCCGACCCGCGCAGCCGGATCGGAGGGCAGGGCGACGCTGCCCGTGAGGCGGCCCACGCCCGGCACGCACAGCTCGTCGCCCAGGCCAGGGAGGCCCTCGACCGGGATCTCTCCCAGCTCACGGCCGAGGCCGACGTCGTCGAACCGGCCCTGCCGCCGGCGTATGCCCGCTGGGACAACCCGGTGTGGCATGCCTACCGGCCGCCGATGGAGATCCCCATGGCGCTGCGCCTGGGCGACCTCCATCTCCCCGAGGCCGACCGGATCCGTATCCCGATGCTGGTCCGGCTGCCGCTGGAGCGCGGCCTGTGGATCGACAGCGGCCACAGCGGATCGTCCGACGGTTCGTTCACCGACTCGCACGCCATGAGGCGTCTCGCCATGGAGACGGCGGTCGCGCACGCGGCCCGGCTGCTCGCCGTCTATCCGGCTGGCGAGTTCACCGTCCATGTCATCGACCCGGCCGGCTCCGGGGCGCAGCCCCTGGCACCTCTCGTGCGGACCGGTGTGCTCGCGGCCCCGCCCGCGCTCGGCGCCGCAGGAGTGGCGGACGTACTGGGGCGGCTCACCCAGCGGGTCGACCTGGTGCAGATGGCGGTACGGGGAGGTGCCGCCGACTCCCTGCCGCCCGGCTTCGACACCTCGCAGCAGCTGCTGATCGTCAACGACTTCCCGCACGGCTTCGACGACCGTGCCGTGAACCAACTGCGCTACCTCGCCGACGAGGGTCCCGCCTTCGGCGTCCATCTGATGATGGTGGCCGACCGTGAGGAGTCCTCCGGATACGGTCCTTTGCTCGACCCGCTGTGGCGTTCGCTGTTGCGATTGACGCCCGTCCCCGACGACCACCTCGCCGACCCGTGGGTCGGTCATGCCTGGACGTATGAGCCGTCACTGGTGCCGCCCGGCAGTGAGGTCCTCCAGCAGGTGCTCAGTCAGGTCGCGGCGGCCCGCACCAAGTACTTGTAAAGCCTCCTGACCTGGGATTTTGATCCTTCTTTTGCCAAGCGCTTTACCTGTTCTTGGTGATTGCGGTACTGTTGTCGGCACGGAGGGGAGTACTCCCTGTCTGCTGCGGCGTACCCGTCAATACGGATCAGGCCAGATCCCGGGGCGTCGGCCCATCCTTGGGTGGAAGAGACCTCCGGCAGCGACGACGCTGACATTTGCCGTTAACGACTGCCGGAGGCGCAGTGGATGTTTCCGTGACCCTATGGGTCCTGACGATCGTGGGCCTCGCCGCCCTGATCGCGGTCGACTTCTTCATCGGCCGCAAACCGCACGACGTGTCGATCAAGGAAGCCGGGATCTGGACGGTCGTCTGGATCGTGCTGGCCGCGCTCTTCGGCCTCGGTCTGCTCATGTTCGGCGGCGGCCAGCCCGCCGGCGAGTTCTTCGCGGGCTTCATCACCGAGAAGTCGCTGAGCGTCGACAACCTCTTCGTCTTCGTCCTGATCATGGCGAAGTTCGCGGTGCCCTCGCAGTACCAGCAGCGTGTTCTCCTGATCGGTGTCCTCATAGCCCTGGTCCTGCGGGCCATCTTCATCGCCGCGGGCGCAGCGATCCTCGCCAGCTTCGCCTGGGTGTTCTACATCTTCGGCGCCTTCCTGATCTGGACCGCCTGGAAGCTCATCCAGGAGGCCCGGGCCGACGAGGAGGACGAGGAGTTCGAGGAGAACAAGCTGCTCAAGGCCGTCGAGCGCCGGTTCGGTGTGGCCGACCGCTACCACGGCACCAAGCTGTGGATCCAGGAGAACGGCAAGCGGGTCATGACCCCGATGCTGGTCGTGATGCTCGCGATCGGCTCCACCGACGTGCTGTTCGCCCTCGACTCCATCCCCGCGATCTTCGGCCTGACCCAGGACCCGTACATCGTGTTCACGGCCAACGCGTTCGCCCTGATGGGTCTGCGCCAGCTGTACTTCCTCATCGGCGGCCTGCTGAAGAAGCTGGTCCACCTCAGCTACGGCTTGTCGATCATCCTGGGCTTCATCGGCGTGAAGCTGGTGCTGCACGCCCTGCACGAGTCCGGGGTGCACGTCCCCGAGATCAGCATTCCGGTCTCGCTCGGTGTGATCTGCTCCGTCCTGATCGTCACCACGATCACCAGTCTGCGGGCTTCCAAGAAGCAGGAGGCGGCCGAGGCGGCGCAGACGCAGAGCGGAAGCGCTCCGAAGGACAGCATCGACGTCTGACCCCGTCCGACGTAGGAGCAACCATCACCGGGACCGGTGGTCGGCGAATTGCCGACCACCGGTCCCGGTGCTTGCTTGTCTCCTGAGCGTGTTCCCCGCTCCGGGGGCGCCGTGGCCGGCTGGAGGTGCCATGAGGTTCGTGCAGATCATCGACTTCGAGACCGAGCGCTTGGACGAGATGGAGCAGGTGTTCGAGGAGGCGGGGCAGCGATTCACCGGCCGGACGGGCGGCCCCTCGCACCGCACCCTTCTGAAGGACCGCGACAACCCCCGCCGCTATCTGGCGCTGATCGAGTTCGAGTCGTTCGACGAGGCCATGCGCAACAGCGACGACCCCGAGACCAGCAGGATGGCGGAGCAGCTGGGCGCGCTCTGCATCGGCGAGCGGGTCTACACCAACTGCGACCTCCTGGACGCGAGCGAGCTCAAGTAGCCCCCGGCACGGGCCCCGCGCGACCGGAGTGCGGGGCCCCCGCACCTCTGCGACGATCACTTCATGATCGCTCGGCGCAGGCCGCTCACGGCACAGTGGACGACCTTTGTGCCCGTGCTTGCGGCGGTGCTGCTGGTCCTCACCTGGGGGCGCGATCTGCCGGCGGCTGTCGTCGCGCTGGTGACCCTGGTCCTGGCGGGGGCTGTTCTGTCCGCCGTCCACCACGCCGAGGTGGTCGCCCACCGGGTCGGTGAACCGTTCGGCTCCCTCGTTCTAGCCGTCGCCGTCACGATCATCGAGGTCGCCCTCATCGTCACTCTGATGGTCGACGGCGGGGACAAGAGCGCGACACTGGCCCGCGACACGGTCTTCGCGGCCGTGATGATCACCTGCAACGGCATCGTCGGCGTGTGCCTCCTGGTCGCCTCGCTGCGGCACGGCACGGCCGTCTTCAACCCCGAGGGCACCGGGGCCGCACTCGCGACCGTTGCGACCCTGGCCACGCTCAGCCTGGTCCTGCCGACGTTCACCACGAGCAAGCCGGGCCCGGAGTTCTCCACCGTCCAGCTGACCTTCGCGGCGCTTTCCTCGCTGATCCTGTACGGCCTGTTCGTCGCGACGCAGACCGTGCGGCACCGGGACTACTTCCTGCCGATCACCCGGCAGGGCGACGTGATCACCGCCGAGGAGCACGCCGCGGCGCCGACCGCCCGTACCGCCCTGATCAGCCTGGGACTGCTGGGCCTGGCGCTGATCGGCGTCGTCGGGCTGGCCAAGGGCGTGTCGCCCACCATCGAGTCGGGAGTGGAGGCCGCCGGGCTGCACCAGGCCGTGGTCGGTGTGATCATCGCGCTGCTGGTGCTGCTCCCGGAGACCATCGCCGCGCTGCGCTCCGCACGCCGCGACCGTGTGCAGACCAGCCTGAACCTCGCCCTCGGCTCGGCCATGGCCAGCATCGGCCTGACCATCCCCGCCGTCGCGCTCGCGTCCGTATGGCTGTCCGGCCCGCTGGTGCTCGGCCTCGGCGCCACGCACATGGTGCTGCTCGCCCTGACCGTGGTGGTGGCCTCCCTGACGGTGGTCCCGGGCCGGGCCACACCGCTCCAGGGCGGGGTCCATCTGGTGCTGTTCGCGGCGTACCTGGAGCTGGCGATCAACCCGTAGGCGCCTCAGCCTCCGCCCCGGCCTCAGCCTTCGCCCCCGCCTTCACCGGCACCGGACGCGTCTCCGGCAGCAGCGCGAAGCACCCCAGGCTGAACAGTGCGATCGCCGTCAGATACGCGGCCACGCCCCAGGGCACCCGCCCGCCCTGCTCGGCGAGCGCGGTCGCCACGATCGGCGTGAGCGCGCCTCCGAGTACACCGCCGAGGTTGTAGCCGACGGCGGCGCCGGTGCAGCGCACCCGCGGCTCGTACAGCTCCGGCAGATACGCGGCGATCACGGCGAACATCGTGATGAACGAGAGCATCGCCCCGAGGAAGCCGAGGAACATCGGCAGCGGCGTGCCGGTGGCGAGGAGCGCGACCATCGGGAACATCCACAGGGCGGCTGCCGCGCACCCGGCCAGGCACATGGGCCGTCGGCCGTAGCGGTCCCCGAGCATCGCCACCAGCGGTGTGAGCGCGCCCTTCACCAGCACCGCGCCCATGATGCAGGTCAGCATGACGCTTCGGCTCACCCCGAGCCGTTCGGTGCCGTAGGCGAGGGACCAGGTCGTCACGGCGTAGAAGATCGCGTAGCCGATCGCGAGCGCCCCGCCGGTCAGCAGGAGGAGGCGCCAGTGGTCGCGCAGGACCTCGACCAGCGGCACGCGCGCGTGGTCGTCGAGTTCGAGGAAGCTGGGGCTCTCGGCGAGCGACGAGCGCAGCCACAGCCCCACGATCGCCAGCACCCCCGCCGCCCAGAACGGCACCCGCCACCCCCATGCGGCGAACTCTGCCTCGGACAGTGTCGTCGACAGCCCCAGCACCACACCGTTGGCGAGCAGGAACCCCAGGGCGGGCCCGACCTGCGGGAAGCTCGACCACAACCCGCGCCGGTCGGCGGGCGCGTGCTCCACCGTCAGCAGCACCGCCCCGCCCCACTCCCCGCCGAGCCCCAGCCCCTGCAGGAAGCGCAGCACCAGGAGCAGCAGGGGAGCGGCCACGCCGATCGTGTCGTACGTCGGCACACAGCCGACCGCGACCGTGGAGGCGCCGGTCAGCAGCAGGGAGGCGACGAGGACCGGCCGTCGTCCGCGCCGGTCCCCGATGTGCCCGAACAGCACCGACCCCAGCGGCCGCGCCACGAAGCCCACGCCGAAGGTGGCGAAGGCGGCCAGCGTCCCGGCCACCGGCGAGAAGGTCGGGAAGAACAGCGGCCCCAGGATGAGGGCCGCCGCGGTCCCGTAGACGAAGAAGTCGTAGAACTCGATGGCCGTGCCGGCGAGCGAGGCGGCCGCGAGGCGCGGCATGGAGGGTGCCCTTACGGTGCGTACGTCGTGCATGCCGCGTCAACTACCCACGGTGACGGCCGGTTACGGGGGCGCGCGGGGGCTCGGGGGCCCTCAGTAGGTGACCGTGATGCGCCGGGCCGGTCCGTCCACGCGCACGGTGCCCCCGTAGGGGATCACCAGTTGCGGGTCGGTGTGCCCGAAGTCCACGTCGAAGACGATCGTGGTGCCGGGAGCGTAGGTCCGCATGGCGCGCAGGACCGCCTCACGCTGGTCGGAGGCGTAACGAGTGGCCTCCTCCGGGGTGTTGGGCCGCTCCAAGGACCAGGTCTTCGGGCGGCCCATCAGCAGCGCCGGGAAGCGCTGGAGCAGCCCCCGCTCGCCCATGTTGCGCAGGGTGCTGAAAACCTCCATGGCGCTCGGCATGTCCTCCGAGGTCTCCAGCAGCAGCACCCCGCCGTCGTACTCGGACGGGTCGTGCGCGATCTCGCGATCGGCCATCAGCAGCCACCCGATGATCTCCAGGCACCCGCCCCAACTGCGGCCCTCCACCACGCGGTCGGCGTTGATCCAGGTCCAGCCGGTCCCGGGCCGGGTCTCCGGTTCGGCGTCGAAGGTCGCCGGATCCGCCCAGTCACGATCGACGTCACGCCACCGCTCGGCGGGCTTCAGTTCGTACGGGCCGGAGCTGAACAGCGCCGCCCGCAGGGAGTCGGCGGTCTGCGGGTGCATGGCACCGGGACGCCCCAGCTCGCACATGACGCTCCCGCCGTGGTAGCCGACGATGCCGCTGTTGCGCAGGAAGGCGAGCAGGTTGGTGTTGTCGCTCATCCCGAAGAAGGGCTTCGGGTTCGCCCGGATCAACTCCCGGTCCAGCAGCGGCAGCACGGTGATCTGGTCGTCCCCGCCGATCGACGCGACCACCGCCTTGATGTCCGGGTCGGCGAAGGCGGCGTGGATGTCGTCGGCCCGCTCCCGGGGTGAGGAGCCCATACTGCGAGTCGCCGGATACTCGACCGGCTCCAGCCCGAACTCCTTGCGCAGCCGCTCCAGACCCAGCTCGTAGGGGAGCGGGAAGAGCCCCGGCAGACCGGAGGAGGGCGAGATCACGGCGATACGGTCACCGGGCGACGGCTTGGGCGGGTAGGAGAGGCTCGTCATGGCCGGAGGCTACGGCCCGGCGCGATGTCGGCGCACCGTGATAAACCGGGTCCGAGCAGCGGTCCGTCACGGGCCGCCCGACCCTGAACGGACCGGAGGAACCGTGCCCCGCACCCTGGCCAACGCCCCGATCATGATCCTCAACGGCCCCAATCTGAACCTGCTCGGCCAGCGTCAGCCGGAGATCTACGGCTCCGACACCCTCGCCGACGTGGAGGCCCTGTGCGCCAAGGCGGCGGCCGCCCACGGCGGTACGGTCGACTTCCGCCAGTCCAACCACGAGGGCGAACTGGTGGACTGGATCCACGAGGCGCGGCTGAACCACTGCGGCATCGTGATCAACCCGGGGGCCTACTCGCACACCTCCGTCGCCATCCTGGACGCCCTCAACACCTGTGACGGCATGCCGGTGCTGGAGGTCCACATCTCCAACATCCACAAGCGCGAGTCGTTCCGGCACCACTCCTACGTCTCGCTGCGCGCCGACGGAGTCATCGCGGGCTGCGGAGTCCAGGGCTATGTGTTCGGGGTGGAGCGCGTCGCCGCGCTGGCGGGAGCGGGACAGGCCGACACCTAGACCCTGCCCGCGATGTAAGCCCCGAACGCCATGGCGGGCGCCCCTTACACCCGCCTCGCTCCGACTACACCCGCCTCGCCCCGACTACAGCCGCCCCGCCTCCACGATCCGCCGCAGGAAGCGCTGTGTGCGCTCCTGCCGCGGTTCCCCGAAGACCTGCTCGGCGGTGCCGCGCTCCAGCACCACGCCGCCCTCCAGGAAGCACACCTGGTCGGCGACCTCCCGTGCGAAGCCCATCTCGTGCGTGGCCAGCACCATGGTCATGCCCTCGTCCTTCAGGTCCCGGACGACGGTGAGGACCTCGCCCACCAGCTCGGGATCGAGGGCGGCGGTGATCTCGTCGAGGAGCAGCAGCCTGGGGCGTACGGCCAGGGCACGCACGATCGCCACCCGTTGCTGCTGCCCGCCGCTCAGCCGGTCCGGGTACTCGCCCGCCTTCCCGCCCAGACCCAGCCGCTCCAGCAGCTCACGCGCGCGTGCCTCGGCCTCGGCACGGGGCAGGCCGTGCACCCGGCGCGGAGCGAGTGTGATGTTCTCCAGGACCGTCATGTGCGGGAAGAGGTTGTACGACTGGAAGACCACGCCGATCCGGCGGCGTACGGCGTCCTGGTCGATGCGCGGGTCGGTGATCTCCTCGTCGTCCAGCCAGATCGCCCCGTCGTCGATCTCCTCCAGCAGGTTCGCGCATCGCAGCAGCGTGGACTTGCCGGAGCCGGAGGCGCCGATCAGCGCGGTGACCGTGTGCGGGGCCAGCTCCAGATCGACGTCCCGCAGGACGACCGAGCCGCCGAAGGTCTTGCGGACGGACTCCATGCGCAGCACGGGCGTCTCGCTCATGTGGTTCCTCCCTGGGCCCGCCGGCGGTCCATCCGTGCCGTCACCCAGTCCGTGAAGCGGGTCATGGGGATGGTCAGCGCGACGAAGACCAGACCCGCGACGATGTACGGCGTGTAGTTGAGGCTGCGGCCCACGATGATGTCGGCGGCCCGTACGGCGTCCACCGCACCGCCGATCGAGACGAGCCCGGTGTCCTTCTGGAGCGACGCCAGGTCGTTCAGCAGCGGCGGCACCTGACGCCGTACCGCCTGCGGCAGTACCACGTGGCGCAGCGCCTGCCGGTTGCTGAGCCCGAGCGAGCGGGCCGCGGCGCGCTGCGAGGGATGCACGGACTCGATGCCGGCGCGGAACACCTCGGCGACGTACGCCGAGTACGTCAGGGTGAGCGCGGTGCCGCCCAGGAGGACCGGGTCGACGGTCACCCCCTGGAGCCGCAGCGCCGGGACGCCGAGGACCACGATCATCAGGTTGATGATGAGCGGCAGCCCCCGGAAGAAGTCCGTGTAGGCGGCGGCCAGGAAGCGCAGCGGAAAGAACACCGGGCCGCGCAAAGTACGCGCGACGGCGATCAGCATGCCGAGGACGAGCACCGCGGCACCGCAGACCAGCAGCAGCCGGACGTTCAGCCACAGCCCCTCGAGGACCTTCGGGAACGCCTCACGCGCGTACCCCCAGTCGAAGAAGGTCTCCTTGGTGCGCGGCCAGCCCGGGGCGTTGACGACGACCAGGTAGAGGACCGCTCCGGTGACGAGGGTCGAGAGCGCGCCGATCGCGGTGGCACGCCGGGCGCGGGCGCGCTTGTAGCGCTCACGGTCCAGGCGCCGCCGCGACGGGACGTACCCGTCCGGCGCGTCGTGCTCGCCGGAGCCCTCCGCCGGCTCCGCCTTGTTCAACGTCACTTGAGCACCGGGGCGTCGACGGCGTCAGACAGCCACCGCTGCTCGAGCTTCGCGAGTGTGCCGTCCTCGCGCAGTGCGTCCACGGCCCGCGAGACGCAGGGGGTGAGCGCGCTGCCCTTGTCGAGCACGAGGCCGAACTGCTCCGGCGTACCGCCCTGGTTCTCGAACTGGCCGACGATCGTCGCGTCCGTGATCTCGGCTCCGGTGATGTAGAAGGCGGTCGGCAGGTCCACGACGATGGCGCCGACCTGGCCGTTCTTCAGCGCGGACTTGGCCTGGTCGTTCTTGCCGAAGACGGCCGCCGCCTGCTTCGGCTTCACCACGTCGTCGATGTAGTCGAGGCTGGTGGTGCCTACCTGGGCGCCCAGCTTCACGTCCTTCAGGTCGGCGACGCTCTTCGCCTTCGCGGCCTTGGAGCCCTTCAGCGCGACGACGGCCTGGCGGACGTCGTAGTAGCCGGACGAGAAGTCCACGGCCCTCTTGCGTTCCGCGCTGACGGACACCTGGTTGATGTCGAAGTCGAAGGTCTTCTCGCCAGGTGCGAAGGCCTTGTTGAACGGGACGGTCTGCCAGGCGACCTTGTCCTTGCCGTACCCGAGCCGCTCGGCGACGGCGTACGCGACCGCCGACTCGAAGCCCTTGCCACTCGCGGGGTCGTCATCCTTGAACCAGGGCTCGTAGGCAGGCTCGTCGGTGGCGATGGTCAGCTTGCCCGAGTTCTCGGTGGCCAACTTGCCCTTCTCGCAGGTGTCTCCGCCGGACGCCGACGGCCGGTCCGATGCCTCCGGCTGCGGAGCACAGCTCACGGCGGCGGCGAGAAGAGCGACGACGGCGGCAGCGCGGCGCAGGGCGCGCGGGGCAGGATGCATGGCGGGAGATTGGCAGCCGACAGACCCGTTTGTCGAGGTCACGGCGACATGTTCCGCATGGTGGGAACGGGTGTTGCAATCTCGTGAACAGCCGGGGCCGCCGGCCGAGGGCGGGGATCGACAGGCCGGCGGCCCATCCGCCCAGGAGTCGTCATCCTGCGCGGGGCTCCCACCAGTTGACTGCGCAGCTACGCGCACCGGGAGCGCGCGCACGGCACCGGCGTGTGTGAAGCGTTCACACGGGGCGCGTGCGCGGCTCACGCGCCCCGACGTGGCACTTCATTGCCCCGACGCGGCACTTCACCACCCGCGCGCGTGCCACTCCGGAAGCTGCGGGCGCTCCGTGCCCAGTGTCGTGTCGTTGCCGTGCCCCGGGTAGACCCACGTCTCGTCCGGGAGGACGTCGAAGATCCTGGTCTCGACATCGTGGAGGAGGCTGGCGAACGCCTTGGGGTCCTTGTGGGTGTTGCCCACACCGCCGGGGAACAGGCAGTCCCCGGTGAACACATGGGGATGCCCGTGCGGGTCGTCGTAGACGAGGGCGATCGAGCCGGGCGTGTGCCCGACCAGGTGGCGCGCGGTGAGTTCCACGCGCCCCACCCGGATCGTGTCGCCGTCGTCGACCAGCACGTCGGTCCGTACGGGGATGCCCTCGGCGTCGTCCCGGCCCGCGTACGTGCGGGCGCCGGTGGCCGCCACGACCTCGGCGAGCGCCTGCCAGTGGTCGCCGTGCTGGTGGGTGGTGACGACGGACGCGATGCCGTCGCCACCGATCATGCCGAGCAGCGTGTCCGCCTCGTTCGCGGCGTCGATCAGCAACTGCTCGTCCGTGGCCCGGCAGCGCAGCAGATAGGCATTGTTGTTCATGGGACCGACCGCGATCTTGGTGATCATCAGGTCCTTGAGCTCATGGACGTCGGCGGGCCCGCCGACCGTCACCTCTCCGCTGTACGTCATGTCCGCCAGCCTATAGCGGGGGAGTGGCCACGGTCCCGGAGCTCCGGGACCTAGAGCGGGGGCAGCGCCGGAAGCGGGCCGCCGGCCACCGTCAGGCCGGATCCGGCACGGCGGCCCGCGAGCCAGCCCAGCAGATCGGCCGGGGGACCGGTGACGGTCACCTCGGGTCCGTCTCCGGACCGCCGCCCGGTGCTCCACGCGCGCGTGCCGTCCGTGAGGCGCGTGGGCGGTACGTCGGGATGCCCGGCGAACCGGTCGGCCAGGAAGACGATCTCCCGCTCGGCGAACTCCGCCGGCAGATCCTCCAGCTCGTATCCGATGCCCAGGTCCGCGTGATGCAGCTCCACCTCCACCCAGCGCCGGAACGGCACCCGGGACGCGGAGTCCGTGACCCCGTTGCGCAGCTCCACCGTGCGCGACCAGTCCGCCGGAGCGGCCCCGGTCTCCTGGAAGCGGGCCGCGCTGTCGCGCAGGTCGGCCAGCTGGATGTCGAGGGCGCGCGGGGCGTCCCGCTCGATGTCGGTGTCCCGGGCCTCGCCGGAGACGTACATGGGACGCCCCTCGAGGACGTTCACGAGGGCGTCCGCGTTGCGGGCGAGGTGGGCGAGGACATGGCCCCGGGTCCAGCCGGGAAGCCGTGACGGCTGCGTCACAGACGCGTTGTCCAGTTTGCCGACTGCGATGAGCAGCCGTTCCGTAGCGTCATGTACAGACGCCAGGTCATGACCGTGATCAATCATGGTGCTGACCCTAGCTCCGCCACACCTTTGGGTGAAGGTGGTGAACGAGTGCCGTAAATCGAATGCACGTGCTATATGGTCGGACGTGACGTCGGGCATGCTGGAGAGCCGGGGTTTGTTGGCAACCCGTGAATCCGACCGGCGTTGTCAGTGGCTCCCCCTAGTCTGAGAAAGACGGGGGCCCCGCCCCTGTCACTTCTCTCAAGAAAGGTGCGGACCGGCGTGGCCGACCGTCTCATCGTTCGTGGAGCGCGCGAGCACAACCTCAAGAACGTCTCGCTCGACCTCCCGCGCGACTCGCTCATCGTCTTCACGGGCCTGTCGGGGTCGGGCAAGTCCTCGCTGGCCTTCGACACCATCTTCGCCGAGGGACAGCGGCGCTACGTGGAGTCGCTCTCCTCCTACGCCCGGCAGTTCCTCGGCCAGATGGACAAGCCGGACGTCGACTTCATCGAGGGCCTCTCCCCGGCGGTCTCCATCGACCAGAAGTCGACCTCGCGCAACCCGCGCTCCACGGTCGGCACCATCACCGAGGTCTACGACTACCTGCGCCTGCTCTTCGCGCGCATCGGCAAGCCGCACTGCCCCGAGTGCAGCCGCCCGATCTCCCGCCAGTCGCCGCAGGCCATCGTCGACAAGGTCCTGGAGCTGCCGGAGGGCAGCCGCTTCCAGGTGCTGTCGCCGCTGGTGCGCGAGCGCAAGGGGGAGTTCGTCGATCTCTTCGCCGAGCTCCAGACCAAGGGCTACTCCCGCGCGCGTGTGGACGGCGAGACCATCCAGCTGTCGAACCCGCCGACGCTGAAGAAGCAGGAGAAGCACACCATCGAGGTGGTCGTCGACCGCCTCACGGTCAAGGACGGTGCCAAGCGCCGCCTCACCGACTCCGTGGAGACCGCCCTCGGCCTGTCCGGCGGCATGGTCGTGCTCGACTTCGTCGACCTCCCCGAGGACGACCCCGAGCGCGAGCGCATGTACTCGGAGCACCTGTACTGCCCGTACGACGACCTCTCGTTCGAGGAGCTGGAGCCCCGCTCCTTCTCCTTCAACTCGCCCTTCGGTGCCTGCCCGGACTGCTCCGGCATCGGCACGCGCATGGAGGTCGACGCGGAGCTGATCGTCCCGGACGAGGACAAGAGCCTCGACGAAGGCGCCATCCACCCCTGGTCGCACGGCCACACCAAGGACTACTTCGGCCGCCTCATCGGCGCCCTGGCCGACGCGCTGGGCTTCCGTACGGACATTCCCTTCGCGGGTCTGCCGCAGCGCGCCAAGAAGGCCCTGCTCCACGGCCACAAGACCCAGGTCGAGGTCCGCTACCGCAACCGCTACGGACGCGAGCGCCGGTACACCACGGCCTTCGAGGGCGCCATCCCCTTCGTCAAGCGCCGGCACAGCGAGGCCGAGAGCGACTCCAGCCGTGAGCGCTTCGAGGGCTATATGCGCGAGGTGCCCTGCCCCACCTGTGAGGGCACGCGTCTGAAGCCGATCGTCCTCGCGGTCACGATCATGGACAGGTCCATCGCCGAGGTCTCCGCGATGTCGATCAGCGACTGCGCGGACTTCCTGGGCGAGCTGAAGCTCACCGCCCGCGACAAGAAGATCGCCGAGCGCGTGCTGAAGGAGGTCAACGAACGGCTGCGGTTCCTCGTCGACGTCGGCCTGGACTACCTCTCGCTGAACCGCGCGGCCGGCACCCTCTCCGGCGGCGAGGCCCAGCGCATCCGCCTGGCCACCCAGATCGGCTCCGGCCTTGTCGGCGTCCTGTACGTCCTCGACGAGCCGTCCATCGGTCTGCACCAGCGCGACAACCACCGCCTGATCGAGACCCTGGTCCGGCTGCGCGACATGGGCAACACGCTCATCGTCGTCGAGCACGACGAGGACACCATCAAGACCGCCGACTGGATCGTCGACATCGGCCCCGGCGCCGGTGAGCACGGCGGCAAGGTCGTGCACAGCGGATCCCTGAAGGAACTGCTCGCCAACGCCGACTCCCAGACCGGTCTGTACCTGTCCGGCAAGAAGGCCATCCCGTTGCCCGACATCCGGCGCCCGCTGGACCCGTCCCGGCAGCTCACGGTGCACGGCGCCCGGGAGAACAACCTCCAGGACATCGACGTGTCCTTCCCGCTGGGCGTGCTCACCGCCGTCACCGGTGTGTCCGGCTCCGGCAAGTCGACCCTGGTCAACGACATCCTGTACACGCACCTGGCCCGTGAGCTGAACGGCGCGAGGAACGTGCCCGGGCGGCACACACGCGTGGACGGCGACGATCTCGTCGACAAGGTCGTGCACGTCGACCAGTCGCCCATCGGCCGCACCCCGCGCTCCAACCCGGCCACCTACACCGGCGTCTTCGACCACATCCGCAAGCTGTTCGCCGAGACCACCGAGGCGAAGGTCCGCGGCTACCTGCCCGGCCGCTTCTCCTTCAACGTCAAGGGCGGCCGCTGCGAGAACTGCTCGGGCGACGGCACCATCAAGATCGAGATGAACTTCCTCCCGGACGTGTACGTCCCGTGCGAGGTCTGCCACGGCGCCCGGTACAACCGGGAGACCCTGGAGGTCCACTACAAGGGCAAGTCCATCGCCGACGTCCTGAACATGCCGATCGAGGAGGCCACGGAGTTCTTCGAGGCGGTCCCCGCGATCTCCCGCCATATGAAGACCCTGAAGGACGTCGGCCTCGGCTACGTCCGGCTCGGCCAGTCCGCGACCACCCTGTCCGGCGGTGAGGCCCAGCGCGTCAAGCTCGCCAGCGAGCTCCAGCGCCGCTCCACCGGCCGCACGGTCTACGTCCTGGACGAGCCGACCACCGGTCTGCACTTCGAGGACATCAGCAAGCTGCTGACGGTCCTGTCCGGACTGGTCGACAAGGGCAACACGGTCATCGTCATCGAGCACAACCTCGACGTGATCAAGACCGCCGACTGGATCGTCGACATGGGCCCCGAGGGCGGCGCCGGCGGTGGCCTGGTGGTCGCCGAGGGCACGCCCGAGCAGGTCGCCGCGGTCCCGACCAGCCACACCGGCAAGTTCCTCCAGGAGGTCCTGGGCGCCGACCGCATCAGCGACGCGTCTTCGGTGCCGGCACCGCGCCGGACGGCGGCGAAGAAGACGGTCGCGGCGCAGGCCCCGGCGAAGAAGACCGCCACCAAGAGGGTCAACAGCACCGCCACAAAGAAGGCGGCGACCAAGACCACCAAGGCCACCAAGACCACGAAGGCCGCCGCGAAGAAGACGACGCGGACGACCAAGGACTGAGGGCCGCGGCCGCCCGGCGGGGGGGGGGGGGGCCGGCGCGGGGGGGGGGGGGGGGGGGGGGGGGGGGGGGCCGGGGGGGCCGGGGGG